>CAYMAQ010000068.1:0-16198 GCA_964388385.1 uncultured Anaerolineales bacterium
CGCTCCATCCACGCATTGAAGCGATCATAGACATCCTGGCGTTCGATGATCGCCTTGCCGCTCAAACCGGCGACGTAACCGGTCATCTCGCCGAGGGTCGCACCGGCGGCGGAGATCAGCCCTACCAAGATCGGATTGAAGATACCCCCGCCTGCAAACGCGGTGATCATCGTCGGAACCGGCAGCACGATGGTGGCGTTTCCCAACATGCTGATCACGAAAATGCCGAGATATCCATACTTTTCTGCTGCTTTGAGCTCGTCCCGGAACAGGAAAATCGCAACGGTCAGCGCGACCGCGAAAGCAATCCCGGCAAACCGCCAGATTTTCTTCCAGAAAGCACCGCTCCCCGTGTCCTCTACTGTCACCGCCTGGTCTGACATCCGCTCGTTCCCATCTTGCCCCCTCGTCGACAACGGACTCTATCAAGCTGATTGTACTCGATTCTGAGGATTTCGTCATATCCCGACTTGACAAACGCACAAATCGTGCGAAAACTGGGGCGATGCAGAATCGAAAACTCGCCAAGGGCTGAAAGCCAAACAACTTCCGCATGATGAGCTTCTGTTAAACCCGCTTTCAGCTTGACTTCGCCGAAGTTATTCAGTTGCTGTTCCTAAGGAGATACTATGACCTCAACAAAATCCAATCTAAAACCAGCCGTCCTGACGTGCGAACACCTTTGCAATCCCCTTGGGCTGACCGAGCCCAAACCGCGCTTGAGTTGGATCGTGGAATCCGACCTACGGGCGCAAAAGCAGACCGCTTATCAGATCCTTGTAGCGGAAACACCGGAGGACCTTGAAGCGAACAAGGGAACCCTATGGGACAGCGGGCGCGTTCCGTCCGATCAGACGGTGGACGTGGTCTATGCCGGACGCCCCTTGCAAAGTCGACAACGATGTCTCTGGAAAGTGCGCGTCTGGGATGCCCAAAATGCGGCGTCAGGTTACAGTGAACCGGCTATGTGGCAGATCGGGCTCCTCGACCCTCAGGACTGGCAGGCGGATTGGATCGGTATTGAGACCGAGACAACGACAAATCTGGCAATGAAACCCGGTATTTTCCTGCGCAAGTCCTTTGCGCTGGAGGCCCCGGTAACCCGGGCCACGCTCTACGCGACCGCGAAAGGGGTCTACCGGCCCTATCTCAACGGCGAGAGAATCGGAACGGCGGAGCTGGCCCCTGGGTGGACGGACTATCGTCGCCGCATCCAAGTTCAGGCGTACGACGTCACGGAGCACGTTGAACCGGGAGAGAACGCATTGGGCGTCCTCCTCGGCGAGGGTTGGTACAGTGGATATCTTGGCTTTAAGGGAACCCACACCTACTATGGCGAAGATCCTGCAGCTCTGGCCCAACTGGAAGTCACCTATGAGGACGGCACGACCGAACTTCTGGTCACCGATGACACCTGGACGGCTGCCGTCGGGCCGGTCTGTTTCAGCGATATCCAGATGGGTGAGCGATACGACGCGCGGCGGGAGATGCCCGGCTGGAACACGCCAGGCTTTGACGATCAGGACTGGCATCCGGTCCGAACCCAATCCCGGGATTCTGATGTGGCGCTGGTAAGCCCTCCCGGTCCACCGATGCGAGTGACGCGTGAGATCACTCCGATCAGCGTCACCGAACACGCACCCGGCGTTTATATCTTCGATATGGGGCAGAATATGGTCGGGTGGGTGAAGTTACACGTCGACGACGATACGAAGCCCGGCACTGAAATCCGTCTGCGGTACGGGGAGGTCTTGGAACCGAACGGGAGCCTGCACACCGCCAATCTGCGCAGCGCTCGAGCCACCGATGAGTACGTGACAAGCGGGGAGGGAGACGAGACCTTCGAACCCCATTTCACGTATCACGGCTTTCGTTACGTCGAGGTGACGGGGTATCCCGGCACGCCCAAGCTTGCGTCACTGACCGGTCGGGTCGTCCATAACGATCTCCATCACACAGGCACCTTCGAATGTTCGAACACCATGGTCAACCAGCTCTGGGAAAACATCCTCTGGGGTCAGCGTGGAAACTTCGTCAGCATTCCCACCGACTGCCCGCAGCGCGACGAGCGGTTGGGTTGGACGGGGGATGCGCAGATTTTCTGCCGCACGTCCAGCTTCAACATGGACGTGCGGCCGTTCTTCACCAAGTGGCTCGATGACCTGGTTGACGCGCAGACGCCGGATGGCGCGTTCCCCGATGTCGCGCCCCAGCTGAAGGGGATGAGTAAGGGCGCGCCCGCCTGGGGAGATGCCGGGATCATCATCCCATGGACGCTCTATCGAGTCTACGGGGATACCCGCCTGATCGAGAGACACTACGAGTCGATGCAGGCCTGGATGCGCTACGTCCAGGAGGTGAACCCGCTCTACCTGCGCACAAAACGATTGAACAATAATTACAGCGACTGGGTCGCCCTGGAGAGGGGAAGCTCGGCCGAGCAGATCGCGACCGCCTACTGGGCCAAGATCGCGCGCATGATGGCAGAGATGGCAGAGGCTATCGGGCGCACGCTCGATGGACAGCGCTACGGAGCTCTGGCGGAGACCATCAAGCAGGCCTATCTCACCGCTTACGTCAATCCGGACGGCGAGATCGAGGCCCACACCCAGACCGCATACGTGATGGCACTGGACAACGACCTGCTGCCGGAAAACCTGGAGAGCGCAGCAGCCGACAACCTGGTGGAGGCCATCGAACGGCATGGGGGGCACCTGGCGACGGGATTCCTGGGCACCCCGCCCCTCTGCTTCGTCCTCACGGAGCACGGTCACCTCGACGTCGCCTACCAGTTGCTCACCCAGGAGACCTATCCGTCATGGGGATATATGATCAAAAACGGCGCGACCACGATGTGGGAGCGATGGAACGCCTATACAGAGGAAGCCGGCATCCACGACCCCGGGATGAATTCCTTCAATCACTATGCCTACGGATCCATCGGTGAGTGGCTCTATCGGGTGGTAGCCGGAATCAACGCGGACGAGCCGGGCTACAGACGGGTCGCGCTGCGCCCCCGTCCGGACGGAGACCTGACGTACGCAGAGGCCACTTACACTTCGAGCCACGGCCTGATTCACAGTGGATGGCGCCGCGAAGACAACGCGACCCGTTATCACGTCACGGTGCCCGCCAACACCACCGCCACGCTGGAGATTCTTACCGAAGATCCGCATAGCATCCGCGAAGGAGACCTTCCAGCCGATGAAGCTGTAGGGGTGACGTTCATCAAGTACGAAAACGGCTTCGCCGTTTACCATCTCGGTTCCGGGGCGTACAGTTTTACTGCTGGCTTGTGACCACCATCCAAGGGAGAACGCATGAATTCACGCGAACTTGTCTCACGGACGCTGAACTACGAGCATCCGGAACGTATCGCTCATTCTTTCAAACCCTCTGACTTCAGCCACGCGAGCTGCACCGTCGAGAGCCAGGCGACCGAATGGCGCAAGGTCGACGAGAGCCGGTGGGAACGCCTCGATGAATGGGGAAACACCTGGGGCCGAATCGACCCCACCTCGAAAGGTGAGGTAGTCCGGGGCGTCATTCAAACCTGGGACGACTTGGATACCTATGCTTTTCCTCCAGTCGACCGCGAGGATGACTACCAGAGCGTCCGACAAGCGCGCAAAAAGGCACCGGATCAGTGGTTGATCGGACATCTGCCCGGGTTCACCTTCAACATCGCCCGGAAGATGCGCAGGTTCGAGCAGTATCTGATGGATATTATGCTCAATCGCGATCAGATCCGGGTGCTGCACGACCGGATCGACAACGTCCTGGCTGCTATGATCGAGCAATATGCGAACGCCGGTGTTGACTGCGTGATGTTCCCGGAGGACTGGGGCACACAGAAGGGCACCCTTATCAGCCCCAAGCTCTGGCAAGAGGAATTCTATCCTCGGTTCTGCCGGCTCTGTGACGTCGCCCACACCGCCGGGATCAAGGTTTTTATGCACTCGTGCGGTCAAATTGAGCCCATCGTCCCCGGGCTGATTGACGCCGGGATCGACCTGCTGCAGTTCGACCAGCCCGATCTCCACGGCATTGACACGCTCGCCAGTCGCCAGGAGAATGCAAAGATCACCTTCTGGTGCCCGGTGGATATCCAGGTGACCCTGCAGACCCGCGACCGGGCACTCATCGAGGCGAAGGTCCAGGAAATGCTGGACAAGCTGTGGCGGGGCCGGGGAGGCTTCATCGCCGGTTATTACTCGGACAACGAATCCATTGGGCTCGACCCTCAATGGCAGCGAATCGCCAGCGAGGCCTTCATGCGGTACGGCGTGCGGTCCCGTTATCGATGATCGGCGGACTGCTGATTCTATTGGGGTTCCAACTGGTCGGAGAACTCCTCGCCGAGCTTACCGGCTGGCCCATCCCCGGACCCGTCATCGGGATGATGCTGCTCTTCATCACCCTGTCGATCCGGGGGAAGGTACCGGAAGGGCTCCACCGCACCGCTCAAGGCCTGCTTGCACATCTCTCCCTCCTCTTCGTCCCGGCCGGCTCTGGGGTTATGGCCTACCTCGCGCTGATCCGCCGGGAATGGTTGCCCCTCTCTGCCGCGCTGGTGGGGAGCACGGTACTGGCTATGGCGGTCACCGCGCTGACGATGCAAGCGCTGGTGCGCAGCAGAGGAACCAAACGGTGAGCGCGCTCGAAAGATTGGGGGACCTGTGGCAAACACTGGCGGCAAGCCCCCTGCTCTGGCTCACCATCACGCTGGGGGCCTACCAGTTCGCACTGTGGCTTGCCAAGCGCACGAACTCCGCCCTCCTCAGGCCCGTGCTGATCGCCATCCTGACGGTTATCGGGATCCTGACCCTGAGCGGGACGCCCTATGATGATTACTTCGAGCGGGTGCAGTTCATTCATCTGCTGCTGGGTCCGGCGACGGTCGCCCTGGCTGTCCCCCTGTACGGATACGTGCAGCGGCTCCGTGAGAATGCAGCGCCGCTCCTCGCAGCGCTGCTCGTCGGTTCGGTCACCGCGGCGCTCTCGGCTCTGGGGATCGGTGCGATCCTCGGCGCCGAAGAGACGACGCTGCTGTCACTGGCCCCGAAGTCGGTGACCACCCCCATCGCAATGGGGATAGCGGAGAATATCGGGGGATTACCGCCGCTCACAGCCGTCCTGGTGGTCCTTACCGGCATCCTGGGGGCAGTCATCGCGCCGCCGCTGCTGCGATTACTGCGTATCACCGACCCAAGTGCCAAGGGATTCGCCATCGGCCTTGCATCCCACGGCATCGGCACCGCCCAGGCCTTTCAAATGGAAGAGGAAACGGGCGCCTTCTCGGGGCTGGGGATGGGGCTTAACGGCATCCTCACCACGCTGATCGTCCCCATCCTCGTGACCCTGCTGGGTCTCCGGTAGGCCGACGCTAACCTGACCGGGATAAGCTTGAGAGAACCGATCCCGTCTGAGAAAGGACGACCCGTGGATCTAAAGACATTGCTGCCCGACATCAGACACTACGTCTCGGCGGTCCGGTTGCGTTCGGTGCCCGACCTGAACCCCGATCAACCCGTGCGTGTGATGCCCTTGGCCCAGGGAGAATACAACCTCAATTATGTGCTCCAACAGGAAAGCCGCCGATGGGTCCTCCGGGTCAATATGGGGTCTCAGATCCAGCGGGAGGACCAGATCATCTACGAGTATCAGGCACTCCGCCTCTTAAAAGAGAGTGGGGTCACACCGAAACCCTATGACGTCGACGACACCCGTGACTATCTGGACTACGGATTGCTCATTATGGAATACCTGCCCGGTGAGTCGCTCGATTATTATCGGGACCTTGAGGCGGCAGCACGCCTCTTCGCCAGGATTCACACCGTCGAGGTACCGGAGCCCAATCCGTTGATTCAAGAGTCCCATCCCTTGAGTATGACCTATGACGAGTGCGCACGCCTCCTGCCCATCTACCTGGAGTCCGACCTCGCCGACCCCTCCCTCCGCGATTATCTCACCGAGGTGCTGGAATGGGCTGCGGACGCACGCCGCCGCGAGCGGTACTTCGTCGAGGACCCCTGGCGCTGCATCATCAACACCGAGGTCAACTCCGGCAATTTCATCGCCAATCGGGAGAGGAACACGCTGCACCTCGTCGATTGGGAAAAACCCCTTTACGGCGACCCGTCGCAGGACCTCTCGCACTTCTGCGCCCCGATGACGACGCTCTGGAAGACCGAATACCGGATGTCCCCGGAGGCCAAGGCGCGCTTTTTGGACACCTATAAATCGGCCATCCCGGACCCCCATCTGCGAAACACGATCATCGAACGCGTTCGTCTCCGCGATCCCTTCAATTATTTAAGGGGTATCTCATGGTCGGCCATGGCCTGGATCGCTTATCAGACAGGGGACCACGCCGTTCGGAATGAGGATACGTTCCGAAAAATCGAAACTTACCTGAATCTGGAGTTCCAACGTTCGCTCTTCGATCCTTACTTGAAACGCACATCCTAACACAAGCCCAGGGGAAAAGCCATCTCTATGCGCCAACATCTGATAATCTTCGCTAAACGCCCGATAGCCGGTTATGCCAAAACTCGATTGGGGAACGCCATCGGCGCGGAAGCCTCAGCCGGTGTCTACGCGCGCTTACTCTACGGATACCTCCACAGCATTCTATGTGCGAACCTCCCGGAAATGACGATCGATCTCTCCTTGGCTTCGATCAAGGACGTGTCCTATTTTGCGCACGCATTTCCCGAACTTGACGTGAGACCTCAGATTCGTGGGGATCTCGGCGAGCGCATGGCCCAGGCATTCGAACGCGCCTTCCATGCAGGCGCCGATCGCGTCGTGCTCACCGGAAGCGACATCCCGGGGCTCCGGGCACCCACGATCGAAAAAGCGTTCCACGTTCTCTCGGAGGCCGTTTCGACCACCGGCCCAAGAGGCGTCATCGGCCCAGCAGCCGACGGCGGCTACTATCTCATCGGCCTGACACAGCCGTGCCCCAGCCTGTTTCGAGAGATTCGCTGGTCGACCGACCGCGTCCTGGAGGAGACCCAGAGCCTTGCCCGCACGTGTGGCATCACTCTCAAAATGCTGCCCGAGCTTGCCGACATCGATACAGGCGCGGACTACGAGCGCTGGTTGACAACCGTGCAGCGCCGATACCGCAGCAACGAGCCGTGTCCGGATTGAGGAAGTAAGAAATGCACGCCTCATCCCGTCAATACGGTTAAGGAGATATGTTGGCAAAAAGACAGTTCGACGCTGTGTATGCGATGGTCCGCCGGATCCCGAGAGGTCAAGTTGCCAGCTACGGACAGATCGCATTCTTTCTCGGCTGGCCCAACGGTGCCAGAACCGTCGGATGGGCGCTCCGCGCCTTACCCACCGACTTGGACGTGCCGTGGCATCGCGTTGTAAACGCCGAGGGGAAGATCAGCCTTCCCAATCCCGAACGCCAACGGGAGCGGCTCGAGACGGAGGGCGTCGTCTTTGATCGAAAAGGTCGGATTGACCTGCGGCGCTTCGGATGGTCGGGACCTGAAACGTAGAGGCGATCGCTCATAATCTCTCCCGTGAACGCAGGAAGAAGCCCGATTTTGAAGCTCGATATTTGACAAAAGCGATCCAAGCTGTCATGATGGAGAATATGCGGAATCGTAGACTTGAAACACTGACGTATCTTCAACCAGCGATACCGCGGAAAGGCAAGGTCATATGCTCGTCTCGGTTATCATCCCGGCACTCAACGAAGCAGCGCATATCGTGGACTGCGTCCAAGCTGCGCGACGCGACTATACCGACGACGACGTTGAGATCATCGTCGTTGATGGTGGCAGCGCGGATGATACGCGTGAGCTCATACCCGACGACGTTCGGACGTTAGAGAGCGCACGAGGTCGTGCCGTGCAGATGAACCTGGGTGCCGAGGCTGCAAACGGGGATATCCTTGTCTTCTGCCATGCCGATACCCAACTGCCTGAGGGGTGGCGGACCGGGGTTGTTGAAGCGCTGAGCCGACCCGGCGTTGCAGGGGGAGCCTTTCAAGTCACGTACGATCCGCCCAAAGGCATCCTTCACCTGATCAACCGACTGAGCTTTCGAGGTGACTGGCGGACCATTCACGGTGATCGAGCACAGTTCACGACCCGGGAGACCTTTGAGGCGATCAAAGGCTTTCCCGAGATCCCCTTGATGGAGGACGTCGAGCTTTCCCGGGCGCTTCACCAACGTGGCGAACTGGTGCTGCTTCCTGAACGCGTCGTCACCTCAAGCCGTCGGTTCCTGGAAAATGGACCGCTGAGGCAGTATAGTCTCAGCGTTGGATATATGATCCGGTACCTGTACCTCGGTGCGACGCCGGCGGACATCGCCCGAGCTTATCAGTCAAGTCGTGAACGTTTGAGTTCTTAATGTTATCGTGATTCTTGCGAAGGGAGGATACCTACATGGAAGTTGAAACCAAGTCACAACACCGAAAATGGATTCACATCCCGCTGATCATCCTGCTTTTTGCCGTCCTAGGATTGACCGTGTGGTACTATTTCTCGATGTACGATCGATTCAACAGCAAAAACGTTCAGGCTTTTATCCGGGGCTTTGGACCGTGGGCACCAGTGGCTTTTGCTTTTCTCTACGCGGTCGGCTCTCCGATCCCTTTCGTCTCGTTGATCCTCTCCCCACTCGGAGGTCTGCTTTTTGGCACCTTGAAAGGGTCGCTGCTGGTCATCGGCGTCGCAACCTTCTCCTCATTGATCCCGTTTCTGATGGCCCGGCGGTTGGGCCGCGAGTGGGTCGCCTCCAAGATCAAGGGAGAAAAACTCTCAGAGATCTACGAAAAATCCCAGGGACAGACCGGCTTCACCTTTATATTGTTGATGCGCTTGATTCCTATTCTGCCCTGGGAGGTACAGAATTACGTCGCTGGCTTGACCCAAATTGCCATCCCGAAATTTCTTATCGCCACCGCTCTGGGCATTATCCCCGGCAGTGGGGCCTTGGTCTTCTTGGGAGAGTCGATCACGGACCCGACGTCATGGCAATTCTTTGCGGCACTGGGATTCAACGCAATTGTTATGATCGGCGCCCCGTTAATCGCTCGATTGGTTATGAACCGTAATAAGAAAAGGAAAGAAGAGGCAGAGGTATGAAGTGGGATGGACGTGAATTTGAAGCCAGTCTTGAGCGGATCACCCATTTCGGCCTGGACAACTGCATTGGGGCTAACGCCTGTATGGAAGCGTGTCCCGTCAACCGGTTGGGTGTCAACCAAAATGAGTTGGACTCGGTTATGGTCTCGGGGGAGTGGACAGAACGTGTACAGACCTTTGTCACCGAATGTGTGCAATGCGGCGATTGCACGTTGGCCTGTCCGGCTGGGGTGCAACGCGATCAGATGATGCTGATGCTGAAGTCGATGCTTCCAACGATCCCTCGAGCTTGGAAGAACTACTATATGTTAAAAGGGCGACAGGACCAGAGCCTCCTTATCTCCGTTTGGGACGTCTGGGCACGATTGACCGCGGGCCCCTTGGGTCAATACATCGACAAAGCCGAGTTGGAACAGAAGGATCTGCTCTTCTACTTCGGCTGCTATATCTTCTCGCCTTCCAAGGCACCAGCAGCCACGCTGAAACTTGCCGATCGCCTGGACCTGGATTACGAAGTCCTGGCCGGCGTCCGCTCCTGCTGCGGATGGCCTCAATATCTGACGGGCCGAATGGGGTATGGGCAGCAGATGCTCACCCACCTCGAAACCCTGATCGACCAGGCGGACCCCAAGGTCATCGTCACCGGGTGTGCCGAGTGCTACGCGGCGCTGCTCCGTCTCAAGAAGAAAACCAACGCGACGTGGACCCCCCTTACCACACCGGAATGGCTCCTGGAGCATGCCGATAAGCTGACGTGGGAGAGGTTTGACTATCCCATCGCCGTTCACGACTCGTGCCACGTCACCAAGAAGGTCGGAAAACCCGACCCGACCCGCGTATTACTCTCCCGAATGGCCGAGGTGGTCGAGATTGCCGAGACACCGGAGGACTGTGTTTGCTGTGGATACTACAATATCCACGCCAATCACGACGTCAACCACGATCTCCACGCCGATAAGTTAGCAGTGGTCAAGGAGAAAGGGGCCGAAGGCATGGCCGTGGAGTGCGTGACGTGCTGGGAATCGTTTAACGAGCCGTTCGATGAAGCCGAGGTACCCCTTTGGGAGTTAATGGTTGCAGCAGAGTTAGCCACACGGGGAGGGGAAGTATGAACGCGACACGCTACCTGATTATCGGCAACGGCGTCGCCGGTATCACCGCTGCAGAGAAAATTCGGGAAGTGGATGGCGACGGCGATATCACCGTCATCGGCGACGAGGGCGAGCCCTACTACTACCGGGCCTCACTCTCTGAGTGGATATCCGGCGACAATACGGAGGCGATGGTCTACGCGCGCACCCCGGCGTTCTACGAGGAGATGGGCATCAACGTCGTGGACGGCCTGGTGACCGAGGTGCTGCCGGACGCCAAACAGGTCAGACTGGAGAGCGGGGCGACCCGCCCCTATGACAAACTTCTTATCGCTACCGGAGCGCGTGCCAACAGCTTCCCCATCGAGGGGCTCGACGACGAAGCGATCCTCGTGTATCGCACGTGGGATCACGCCCGGAAGATCAAGGCGCAGGTAGAGCACGGAGGGCGAATTTTGATCCTGGGAGGCGGCATTCTCGGCCTGGAGCTTGCCGGGGCGCTGGTTCAGATGGGCATCGAGGAAATCGCCGTCGTCCAGCTGCTGGATTTTATGGGCGGACCGGTTCTCGATCAACCGGCGGGCGAATGGCTCCACGAACGGATGCGGGATGACGGCGTCGATCTGTTCCTCAGTGACACAGTCGAGCGGGTGGAAGGAAACACCGCGCACTTCAAGAGCGGGAAGACCTGGGACTTCGACCTCTTTGCGGAGTCGGTGGGCATCCGGCAGAGATATCCTGAAGTGCCCGGTCTCAAAACCGGTCGCGGTATCCAGATCGACACCTATGCCAAAACCAACCTTCCGGATATCTACGCGGCGGGAGACTGCACGGAGACCTACGATCCCGAGAGCGACTCGTGGCAATCGACCCGCATCTGGCTCGACTGTGCCCGCCAGGGGAAGGTCGCGGCATGCAATATGACCGGCATTGACGACAACCTGACGAAATACCCTTTCTTCAATGCATCGATCATTTATGACGTCCACTACGCCTATCTGGGTGATCCCCACGGCGAAGAGGGCGAGGTTTTCCTGTGGACGAGCGGTGAGAAGGCCTACCGTAAAGTCCGAGTGGTCGAGGGCAACTTGGTCGGGGCGCTGCTGTTGGGCAACCGACACGGATTGATGCCCCTCTATCACGCTATGGGTCAACCGGTGGCAGAGTTTGGAGAGGCCATCGTGCGACCGGACTTTGCATGGAACGATCTCACGGGGAGAGATTGGGATTATTTCTTCTTCTAATCGCGCCCCGAGCTAAGGAGTCCTATGGCTGCTATCACCCTCGAGAATGTCACCAAGGCCTTCGCGAAAGAGACTGTCATTCCAGGCTGGCTGCACAAGCGCGGGAAACCAAAGCCTGCCGATTCAGGAGCGCGCGCGCCGACAACCGAACAAGAAGGGCCCGTCCGGGCGCTGGACGGGCTGAACCTGGTGGTTCCCGACGGGATCACCATGGCCGTGATCGGCCCCTCGGGATGCGGCAAGAGCACGCTGCTCCGCGTCGTGGCCGGTTTGATCGAGTATGAAGGCACCGTCAAGTACGATGATCGGGATATGCAGGATATTCCCGTCAGGGAGCGGCGTATTGGGATGGTCTTCCAGAACTACGCCCTCTATCCCCATTTCTACGGACAGGGCAATCTCAGTTTTTTCTTTCGCATCAACAAGGCCCCGGATGCCGAGGCCGAGGAGCGTATCCGGATTACCTCGGAGATGATGGGCATCGGGTTCAAGGAGCTCCTCAAGCGCAAGCCGGGGACGCTGTCCGGGGGCCAGCAACAGCGCGTCGCAATCGCCCGGGCGATTGTACGCAAGCCCAGCCTCTTTCTCTTTGACGAACCGCTCTCCAACCTCGACGCCAAATTGCGCAGTCAGACGCGGGTTGAGATCAAACGCCTGCTGCACCGCTTCCAGATCACGGCGATGTACGTCACCCACGACCAGACCGAGGCGATGGCCCTCGGCGATCAGATCGCTGTGATGCGGGATGGCAGGATCGAACAGGTCGGGCGCTTCCGGGAGATATTGGAGAATCCGGTCAACAGCTTTGTCGCCGGGTTCCTGGGGCTCCCCCCTATGAATCTCATCGAGGGTATAGTTTCCGGACAGAGGCTACAGTTGGACGATCAGAACGTTCCAATGCCCGCGTCGATCGTCGCTGCGACCCATGAAGGTCAGGCGGTCACCCTGGGCGTTCGACCGGAGACTGCCCAGATACTCGATCGAGATACAACCCCACCCGACCCCGGGGTGCGGCTCAAAGGCACGGTGGAAGTCGTCGAGCCCGACTTCGGCCGTCGCCGACAGACGGCCTACGTCCAAACCGGAGATCTCCACTACAGCGTCACCGTCCCGATGACCCAAAGACTGGTCGAGGGATACCCGGTCGAGGTCTACTTCCCCGACGAGGCGCTCTATTTCTTTGACACCGAAGACGAAACCCGCATTCGGGGACCCATCCGATAAAGGACGAGACCCAGACCTACCCGACCTGATCCTCGGAAGCCGTCACAAGCAGCTCCTCAATATCGATCATATCCTCCGACCCAATGTAGGATGTGGTCCTCACGTCCTTGAGCTTGTCGAGGGCTTTCACAACCGAAGCGATCGTCTCATTCGACCGCCGTGAGAGGTCGAGCACCGCCTCAACCTTCTTGCGATCCGGAAGACCGGACTGTTCCAGGCTGTCCAATTCCAGCGCGAACGCCATCAGGTGATTGTTGATATAATGAGCCAACGTGATCACAGCCTGCCGCAACGTCTTCATCGCGGCGTGCTCCTGCATCGTCCGGTTCAACCGCGCGTTCTCGACGGCGATCGTGATCCAGGACGCCAGTGTCTTGAGCAGCATGACGTCCTCCTGCTCGAAAGCCGGGCTCTGCGGCGATCCCTGCTTATTGATCACCTCGAAGACGCCGAGCACCTCACGCCTCGATTTGAGGGGCACGCATAGAACCGCTTGGGAGCGGACGCCGGGCACCTGATCGACAGTGGGATCAAATCGGGGATCGCGCCACACGTCCCGAACGTGGAGGGACTCGCCGTTCTGCAACACCCAGAAAGCAAGACCCGTGGCGACCAGATCCGGACTGTCCGCATCGTCACTCGGCTGCTCGCCCATCGTGACCGCATATCGCAGCGCCCCGGACTCCTCATCCAACAACAGCAAAGCAGCCGCCTCAACCTGCAGCAGATGGTTGGCCGTCGCAACGACGCGGCGGAGAACCTCCGACTCGTTCAACGTGGAGATAATCGTCCGGGCGATGTAGTCCAGGGCCACCCAATTATCCAATTGCCGCTGCTGGTGCTGATTGGCGAGGGTCAGCGCCCGCGTGAGCTTGTCGCGTTCACGCCGCAGACGCTCCTCGGTCAGCGCGTTCTCCAAGGCGGAGCGGATCTCATGAATGTGAAACGGCTTTCGGAGGAAGTCCTTGGCACCGAGACGGAAAGCCCGCAAAATCGTATCTCCCCGGTTATCCGCCGTGATAATGATCGTAGGAATACTCCGGTTCTCGGCGTTCAAAGCTTCCATAATCTCGAGGCCACCAATTTCGGGAAGCGCGAGATCCAGGAGCATTACAGAGGGGGGGTCCTCAAGGGCACGCCGCAACCCTTCTTTCCCATCCGCTGCCATAATCAGTTCGTAGTCCGTGTAATGGCGCAGGGTATCGCTGAGGATCTCGCGCACGCTTGAATCGTCCTCTACGATCAAGATTCTCTCTTGGCTCATTGAATGTCACCGTCGTGGTGAGAGACGCGGGCAGACACACCGGGGAAACAACCGTTACCGGGCGTCAGCTCGAAACTGCGCACCGGCCGGCTGCCCCAAGCGGGCAAATCACAGGCGTCAAAACAATATCCAAAGCCATCCTCCAGAATCTCCATGATCACGGACTGACCGAAAGCCAGGCGCAAGAAAACGTAGCGAGATGAGAAAAAGAGGGCTTCGCATGAATCCTCATAGTGAAGGCAGAGCGGGCGCCGATGCTTGAGAGCTACCAATTGAGTCGGGTTTCGCAAATCCACGGACAGCGTTGCAAAAAGACCGTCGAGCCAATTTGCCCGCTCGCGCAGAGTGCTGCAATAACCCGGCAAAGGCTGCCGAGGGTCGATTGTCTCCTGTAACTGGAAAATCACCTCACTATCCACCTCGCCGCGCCGGGGCAGATCGAGTGCACGAAAGAGCATATCGTCATTTCGAATCATGCCGTTGTGAATCCCAATCACATTTCCCGTCACAATCGGATGATTGTTGACATTCCGCCAGCGGCTGCCCTTGGTGGGATATCGTGTATGCCCCAGAATACACGTCACGTCCTCACCGACAGAGTCGAGAACCTTGCGGTAACCATCCATCTTCGTCAGTGAGGCAGCATCGACCGGCTGCTTGAAGAGATCATAACGCCCGTCCGCGTGGATGACCACAATACCGGATGCATCACGCCCCCGCTCCTCATTGCCGAGCAGATTTCTCGTCGTCACGTCCAAAATCTCACCCCAGGACTCGGGTGAACGGGCCCTGGGTTTCAGTAATACGCCCACTAATCCACACATATCAACGTTTCCATCGCTCCCAACCCTATACGGCCCAACCCAACGATATCACCCCAGGAACACCATCGTACCCATCTCTAAATCCCACTTGAGGCCGCGCCAATGATCGAGCCGTTCCAACCGCCGCTCCAACTCCTGCGGTGTGAGAAAAAGCTCGTGCGCCGCCTGCCACTTCCACGATTCCGGCTCGGCGAGCCCGGTCAGCTCGGCCAACTCGATCACCCGAATCAAACGCCGATCGTTCTGGTCCCACTCATCACCCCGGACCGCTGCCCGCTCGCCGAGCATCTCCTCAATCTCCAGCCAGTTCCTCCCGCTGCAACGCAGCAGAGAGATAGGGGTCTGCGCGAGCAGACTGAGCACCTCAAAAGCCGGGTGATCCTCATGCCCCTCAAACGAAGCCCGGGCAAACCGCCCGAAGATCGGCTTTAACAACTCCAATAACTCAAAGCACCCCACCCGCAGCTCCTCAACGATCTCCGGGGTGACCGCCGAGGTATCGCTCGTCGCCAGATTCCCCTCATTATTGCTCAGAAGATTCAAGAGGTGAATCTTGCGCCGCCACTCTCGAATGCGTCCTACGTGGATCACGCCATATTGGCTCATCTCCACGGCCTTCATCAGCATCGCCAGGAAGAGAAAGGTCTTGGCAGCGATCGAGGTGGGAGAGAGGTCCGCATCGGGGAAACGAAATTCAAGATGGAAATCATCCACCGCGCCGTCGTCGGTAAAGCCCACGTGTTCCAGATTCAAGAAGTTCTGGTGCTCGGGCACAGGGTTGCTGTCGCGCAGCCGCTGCTGGATTCGCCGCATTGAATCCACGCCAGGTGTATGTTTCACCATCTCCAGATGGCTGGCGTAGTTGCGACGGCGGCATAGGGCCTCTGGACGATCCCCCCCGCTGGTCAGGAACCGCAGATGCGGCGCGTAACGCCGGGTCAGGTTCCAGACGTTCGCCAGAATGATCTCCGGCATCGGTTCGCTCAAGCCGATGGCCAACGTATGGTAGTGCAAGCCGCACGTCGGTCGGGCACGCACGCCCTGCTCGACCAACGGATTGAGAATTGCCTGGTACTGCCCGACGAGTGCCGGATAATAGGGCTGACGCCCGATCACCTGAACCTCGATCCCGCAGTGTTCGCTGATCACGTCGAAGACCCCATAAGAGCCGAGGTTGGTAAGGTCCCTGGAAGGCTTTAACGATTCGACCAGACCCGGGAAAAAATCGTCCTTACGCACACCCTTGGGCAGCGCGAACTCCAATTCCGTGCCGATCTTGATCGTGCGATAGAGCAGGTCCTTCCAGTACATCGCGGCGTTATGGCTGATTGTATCCTCACGGCGGAAGAGTATGGGTTCTTTCATAAATAATTCTTTCCCTCATTTATGATTGAGATCCGACCACGGTAAATTGAACACGTACCGGCGCTCGATC
>CAYMAQ010000069.1:0-15899 GCA_964388385.1 uncultured Anaerolineales bacterium
GTGGAAGCCTGTGAATGAAGGGCTGACACTGCCTCATATCCGCTGGTTGGCCCAGCATCCTGCGGAGCCGATACGGATCTTAGCCGGCACCGAACCTGCCGGCATCTTCCTCTCGTCGGATGCGGGACGTCATTGGACGAGACATCCCGATATCGAGGATCTGCGAGATGCGTACGGGTGGTATCTCCCTTACTCCCCGGAGGCTGGATGCGTGCGGGGTTTTGCGCTGCACGGCGACCGCGCCTATGGCGCCGTTGAACAAGGGGGGCTCCTGCGCTCGGACGATCGCGGCAACTCGTGGCGATTGGTCGAGGGAGCGTCCGGCGACCCGAACGCGGATATCCCGGCGGGGTATATGCAACTTGACGTGCACTCCGTCAACGTTCACCGCTCATCCCCCGATCTGGTTTTTGCACCGACCGGCGGCGGATTGTACCGGTCCGATAACGGAGGGGATACGTGGGCTGAGCTCTACGATTGCTATTGCCGTGCGGTATGGGATGATCCGGAGGATCCGGATCACCTTATCTTTGGACCGGCAGACGGCGTCGACCGCCGGGGGCGGATTGAGGAGACCTATGATGGCGGTCGTTCCTGGACTGGGGTCAACGACGGCACGGACGCCCCCTGGGCCCATCATATGGTCGAGCGTCTTCTTCAGATCGATGCTGAGTTATTCGCTGTCCTCTCCAATGGCGAGCTGTGGGTGACGGCACTCTCTGAAATCCGATGGGAGCGCATTCTGCCCCAGATCGAGGATATCCAGGCGGTTGCAGCCGAAGCGCGTTGAATTCCGCCGGTTTATCGCAAAACACGGCGTGACAAACGCGGGCGATCTGGGTACAGATCTTTCTTACTATAACCATAGTTTGTATTATAATAATGCGGACTGGATCTTCATATTGAAAGGAGTGGTACCTATGGCAACGCTCAAGCGTAAGGCATCTGCGGTCTGGCGAGGGGACCTCCGTGGCGGTGAAGGCGATATCACGACGGAGAGTGGTGTGCTTTCGGAGGTGGGATACAGTTTTTCAACCCGGTTTGAGAACGAGCCGGGGAGCAATCCCGAGGAGTTGATCGCGTCAGCGCACGCGGCGTGCTACAGCATGGCGTTTGCGAACACGCTCGCACAGAAGGGCTATGATCCGAAGCGCGTCGAGACCCACGCGACCTGTGTGCTGGTCTCGACGGATGGGGGCTTTGCGATCAGGAGGATGCTCCTGGATGTGGCGGTCGAGGTGGACGGCCTCACGCAGTCGGAGATTGAGTCGATCGCCGAGGAGGCCGATCAAGGCTGCCCCGTTTCCAATCTGTTGCGCGAGGGACTGACCATTGAATTGGAGGCGACGCTCGTCTAGCTCCGGTCAATTCGGAGGCGGCAGCGGTAACCTTGGGGACAAAACCGAAGGTTACCGCGAAGTCATAACGGGTTGTTTTCAGTATCGATGCGTGTGAGGAGGTTAAGGTATGAGTGTCAAGGTGACGATTGATCGTGATGAATGCATTCTGTGTGGTGCATGTTGGGCCGAATGCCCGGAGGTCTACGAGGAGAACCTGGACGATGGGATGAGCCAGCTGCTGGAGGAGTTTCAGGCCGACGGGGATCCTGCCACGGGGGAGGTTCCCGATGATCTGGAGGAGTGCGCGATCAGTGGGGCTGATGTCTGCCCCGTGGCTATCATCGAGGTCGGATAGCCTGAGATTATAACGATCAGGGCGAACGGAGCGCCGGAATGCGACGCGGTGTTTATCGTTAATGGAGGTTGAGGACCTATGGGAAACAAACGCTTTGCAGTTCTGTTCGCTCTGCTTGTCCTGGTATTGACCGGATGCCAGGGGCTCCTGGCGACGAACGTCGATGCCACGCTGGCGCCCACCGCGGTCCCGCTGCCCACGGGTACCCCGGAACCGACGGCGGTACCGACCGAGGTGGCGCCCACGGACACGCCGGAGCCGGCGCCCGCCACGGAGGAGATCGAGACCGAAGTGCCGGAGACCGAGGAACCGGCGTCCCCGGATGATCAACCCACGCGTGTGGTCTCCCCGCCAGACACGATCAATATGCCCGCAGGTTTTGACATCTCGGTCTTTGCCGAGGGGCTGAACGATCCCCGAATGATGACGATGGGACCGGATGAGAGTGTCTATGTCGCCGAACGCGGGGCCGGACGCATCGTGCGCCTGCCCGATCGGGACGCGGACGGCGTGGTCGATGAGATGGAGGTCGTCGCCCGGGGGCTGAGCGCCCCCAGCAGCATGGACTTTTACACTGACGGCTCGCTCTATGTTGGGGAGACGACCCGGGTGTTGCGCCTCTTCAATCCCAACGACGAGGGGGTCTTCCAAGAACAAGAGATCATCGTCGAGGGGCTTCCCAGCGGCGGACACTCGACGCGTACAGTTCTCTTCGGTCCTGATTACGAGTATCTCTACGTCTCCGTCGGCTCCTCCTGTAACGTCTGTATCGAGGACGATCCGCGCCGCGCGACCCTTATGCGCTACCGTCCTGACGGGAGTGAAGAGATGATCTATGCAGAGGGGCTGCGAAACGCGGTCGGGATCGCGATCCGGCCCGGCACGGACGAGCTTTGGGCGACTAACAACGGACGGGATTGGCTGGGCGATGATCAGCCGCCGGAGACCCTCTACCTGGTGACGGAGGGCGAGGATGCCGGGTGGCCCCAATGCCACGCCGGTCGTATCGTCGATCCCGACTATGGGGCGGAGGGCGTCTGTGAGGGGATCTCCGATCCGGAGGTTGAGATGCAGGCGCATACGGCGCCGCTTGGGCTGACGTTTTACACGGGCACCCAGTTCCCAGAGAGCTATCGGGGGGATATGTTTGTGGGGCTTCACGGGTCCTGGAATCGGAGCGTGCCGGTGGGCTATAAGGTCGTGCGTATTACCATGGAAAACGGCGAGCCCGGTGAGATTCAGGATTTCGCAGTGGGTTGGCTCCGTGAGGACGGCTCGAAGTGGGGGCGACCTGTGGACGTCATCACCGCTTCTGACGGCAGCCTCCTTATCTCTGATGATGGAGAGGGCCGGATTTACCGTGCTTTCTATCATGGGGAGTGAGCGGACGTGAGGTTCGATACCTACCCCCCCCACAGCGCTGATCTGCTGTGGGGGGGATAGCTTCAGGATTGATTCCGGAAGGCACGATAGGAGTGAGGAGCCAGGGTGACGTCGAAGCGGATCTTGCCGCTGGGCTCTCCGCGCCAGTCGAGAATTGGCTGCGATTCCTCGATCACCTGGTCGGTTTGCACGTCGTGCAGCGCGGTCACAGCCTGGTCGACCAGGATTCGCACGGCAACCGGCTCTGAACGGAAAGACTCGACGATAAAAGTGTCGTTGTCATAGACGAAGAGCATCACCTGGTCGGGGCCCTCGGCGCGCACGTCCAGATCCTACAGGAGCACGGCCCGGATGCGCGTCCATACCTCGGGCGGCATTCGATAGAGGTCACTGTGCAGGAAATCCTCTCCGGTGGCGTGAGGGGGCCGGTAGCTCGGCACGCCGGTCGGGGTGCCGAGTGCCCCAAGACAGCCATCCACTTGATCGAGCGTATAACCGGCGGCTCTGGCTATCGTCGTCTCCTCGGGCCACGAGCCGTCGGTACGCCGCACCGGCGCGATCATGGTATCGAAATCGAAGCTCGGCTCCTCGAAATCCTGCCAGCTTCCCCGCAGCGATGGGGTGAGCGGGTACTGGAGCTGGCGGAAATCAAAGAGGGTCAGCTCCGGGGCTTTGGCGAAGAGCGTGATCCAGAGCTGCTCGGCGTAGCGGTCGAGGTAGCGCATCCCCCCGGTGTCGACCCACCCTCCCAGATTGCCGCCGGGCTTGAGGTTCTCGAAATAGCGGAAGACTGAGTATCCGTGGTACGGCTGCAGGTGCTGGTTGCTGAGCACCGGATCTCGTGTCTCGGTGCCGGTGTAGACCCCGTCAAACATGCGCGGTTCGGTCTCCAGGACGTTTGCGGCCGAGGCGTTGGCGGGTTTCTCCGAAGAGGAACTGTCTGCATTGGATGCGATGCTTCAGCGCGTGCACCGTAACATCGAGGGGTGAGCGCGGACGATCTATCCGTGGTTTTGCACATAACAAGGAGAGTCTTGGCTGATGATGAGAACGAGATGTTCAGTGAGGTACAGCAGAAGCTCGACAATTTAAACACGGTGATGCAGGAGAACCTGGCGGGCGTCCGGCTGATCAAGGCCTTTGTGCGGGATCGGCACGAGATCAAGCGCTTCCACGCTACCAATGACGACCTTATGGCGCAGACGATCCTCGCCATGCGCACGGCGGCATTGACGTGGCCCCTTTTGATGGTGACGCTCAACCTGAGCGTGATCGGCGCGCTTTGGTTTGGAGGACGTCAGGTTATGGGGGGCAGCTTGGAGGTCGGTGCCCTGGTTGCATTCATCAATTATCTGATGCGGACTCTGAGTCGGTCCTGGGCCTGTTCGGTCCCTATCTGATGGGCAAAAGCCGTCGATGAGTTCATTCTGCAGGATGATGCTGCCGGATTGGCGCGCACTGTGCTTCTGATGTTGGGGGTCTATGTTCATTATCAATGCCCGCCTCGCGATCGTAAGCTTGATTACGCTGCCGCTGATGGCGTTAATCAGTCGGTGGATCTCCAAGCGGCACGCGCAAGGGGTTCCGCGATCAGCAGGAGCGGTTGGGCGACCTGAACAGTATCATTGAGGAATCCATCACCGGACAGCGGGTGATCAAAGCCTACGTCCGCGAGCACGTGGTCATTGATGAGTTTGACGCGACCAATCTCGCATTGCGCGAGGCCGCCACCCGGGCCCAGATCTTTGGCGGCACGATGGGTCCGTTGAGCAATTTCGTCAACAACGTGGGGTTTGCGATTGTCGCCGGGGCGGGAGGTTGGATGGCTGTGCAGCAAATCGCGACCGTGGGGACGATCGTGAGTTTTGTGAACTACGCACGACGCTTTACGCGCCCGCTCAATCAGATTGCCAACCTCTACAATGACGGCGTCGATATCCGGGAGGTGAAGATCGATGACCTGCGCCGAAACCTGGGTATCGTGCTTCAGGATACCTACCTCTTCGTGACTACGGTGATGGAGAACATCCGGTACGGGCGGTTGATCGCCTCGGACGAGGACGTGATCGCTGCGGCGAAGCTCGCGAACGCGGACCCGTTCATCCGCCGGCTGCCAGCGGGGTATCAGACCGAGCTCTCCGAGCGGGGCAGCAACCTGAGCCAGGGGCAGCGGCAGCTCCTGGCTATCGCCCGGGCGCTGTTGGCCGATCCCAAGATTCTCGTCCTGGACGAGGCCACCAGCAGTGTCGATACCCGCACGGAGAAAAATATCCAGGAGGCGATGCTCCGCCTGATGGAGGGGCGCACCAGCTTCGTCATCGCTCACCGCCTGAGCACCATCCGCGAGGCCGACAAGATTCTGGTCGTCAACGACGGTGAGATCATCGAGCGGGGCACCCACAGGGAGCTGCTGGCGGCCCAGGACTTCTACTACAATCTCTATGTGAGCCAGTTCAAGGGTCAGCGTGAGCTGATTCCGGAGTTGGTCGGCGTATGAGCGTTCCAACGCACCGAGGAGGCGACCTAACTCGCCTCCTCGGTGTGAGAACACCCTCTGAGGAACCGCCTCACCCCTTTGGATAAGGTCTAAGGCGTGTAAGGTTTACGCCTCCTCGTGCGATTCGAGCTGGTCGAGCGGCGGCTCCAGATCCTCCGGCAGGGGAGATTGGTAGGTTCGGTCCGCCATCCGGGTCTCCCAATCCTCGCGTACCCGGTCGAGTGTCTCAGGATCGGTGAGCAGGTCGAGCACCGTGGCAGCCATCACTTTGGCAGCGAAGAGCGTCGATTTATGCGCGATGCTCGTCCCGGAGACGGCGGTGTTCTGCCACGAGTGGCCCGGCGTGCCCACGACGAAACACGCCGTGCTGAACTCCACGGTCGGCGTGTTCCACGAGACCTCGGCGACGTCGGTTGATCCGCCGCCCTTCCGCTCCTCTCCGTAAGGATCGTAGATGTTGGGGTTGATGTCCACGTCCAGCAGGCTCAACGCGTTGGGCAGGTGACTGCGATTCAGGACGGCGCGCTTCTCCTCTCGAGGGACGCTCTTGCCCAACTCGGCGGCGAACTCAAGCTCCTCCTCGGTGTAGGTGGGGGCTCCGATCTCCCGCATATTGGCCACGACTCTCTCTGCCATCGGTCGGTTGGGGATCGTGTTATGCGCGCCGGTCAGGAAGCGCACCTTGTGGCTGGTATTGGCCATGAGGTCGGCGCCGTCCGCGATGCGCAGGACCCATTCGTAATACCGGTCGACGAGTTCGCGCTCCGGGGCTCGCACATAGTACCAGCTGCGGGCGTACGCCGGTACGACGTTGGGTTCGTGTCCGCCCTCCTCGATCACATAGTGCATCCGCGTCTCCTGGACGACGTGCTCGCGCATGTAATTGACGCCGACGTTCATCAACTCGACGGCGTCCAGCGCGCTGATCCCCTGTTCCGGCGAACCCGCCGCGTGGCTGGCCTTGCCGAAGAACTCGAACTTGACGGAGTTCATCGCGTTGCTGCTGCCCAACGACGCCGCATTGGCGGATCCGGGATGGTGCCCCAGACAGGCGTCCAGGCCGTCGAAGACCCCCTCCCGGACCATGAAGACCTTACCGACCAGCGTCTCCTCGGCCGGACAGCCGAAGCACTTGATCGTTCCGCTGAGATCGTGGGCGTCGATGGCTTCTTTCACGGCCAGCGCGGCACCGAGGGCCGTGGCCGCATAGCCGCAGTGCCCGCATCCGTGACCGGCCTCCCCCTCTTCGCGGGGCTTCTGGTAGGGTACGGCCTCCTGGGAGAGTTCAGGGAGCGCGTCCAACTCCGCCATCACCCCGATGGTGGGATCGCCCGAGCCGTATGTGGCGACGAACGCCGAGGGCATCCCCGCCACACCTTGCTCGACTGTGAACCCATGCGCTTCCAGGATATCGACCAGCAGCTTACGGGTCTGCATCTCCTGGAGCCCCACCTCCGCCAACTCCCAGATGCGTTGGTGCGCGTCAACGATGAGATCGCGATGGGCCTCAATCCACGTTAAGGCCGTTTGTTTACTCTCGGCAGTCATATGTCCTCCTGTTTGATGGATCTGATCATCAATATCTAGCGCGTTTCTGCTGTGGCTATTATATATAGAAGCTCACTGCCTTGGTAGCCGTGTTCTCAAGGGTCAACGAACCCCTTGATTTTATGTAGACCGATTGGTATAATTGGGCCTAGAATCACAAGGAGGTGCGATGAGTTCATCACGCGAACAGATACTTGAGGCTACACGCCGGTTGATGGAAGCCCAAGGTTATCACGCTACCGGGCTCAATCAGATTATTGAGGAGAGCGGCGCGCCACGGGGATCGCTCTATTATTACTTTCCGGGGGGGAAGGAATCTTTAGCCGCAGAGGTTGTGCGGCGAACCGGTGAGGAAGTGGAAACGCGCATCCGTGTGGTGCTCGACAGCATCGACGATCCGGCAGAAGCGATAGAACAGTTTATGTTCCGAGTGATTGAGCATATGGTGGCCTCGGATTATCGCGCGGGAGGTCCGATCACGACGGTGGCCCTGGAGTCTGCAACAACCAGCGATCCCATCAACACGGCGTGCCAGGAGGTTTACGAGTCCTGGCGAGAGGCTTTTGGTGAGAAGCTGATCCGCAATGGGTTCGATGCGGCCCGCGCGTCAAACCTCTCCGCGTTGATTGTCGCTGCATTAGAGGGTGGTATCGTGATGAGCCGGACGGCTCATCGGCCTGAACCGTTGGTACGGGTTGCTGCGGAGGTCACTCGGCTGTTGCAGGTATCCTAATGAAGGTTTTTTTGCGAGGATTATACTAACTGGTC
The DNA here is from genome assembly GCA_964388385.1 of uncultured Anaerolineales bacterium. Lineage (GTDB taxonomy): Bacteria > Chloroflexota > Anaerolineae > B4-G1 > SLSP01 > PWVB01. Next base: position 7,892 of record CAYMAQ010000069.1, read on the forward strand.
TACATAGTACGCGAGAGCGTGTCAGGATGAGATAATGATACCGAAGATTTTGGTAACGGGCGCGACCGGCAACGTGGGTCGCGAGGTGGTCCGGTGTCTGGTTGAGGACGGTCAGCCGGTCATTGCCGCGGTCATGGACGACGAGGATGTGTTGCGTCTCGATTCCAAGGTCCGCTCGGAGGTCGAGGCGCGACGTTTCGTCTTTGGGGAAGCGGCGACATACGAGCCTGCTCTTTTAGGCGTGCGCACGTTGTTCCTGATGCGCCCGCCGCAGATCGCGGACGTGAAGCACTATCTCTTCCCCGTGATCGATCGCGCTTGGTCAATCGGTGTCGAACGGATCGTATTTCTCTCCCTTTTGGGCGCCGATCGCAACCGGCTGGTTCCCCATCACAAGGTCGAAGCCTATCTCCGAGACGGCAAGGGGCCCTTCACGTTTCTACGACCTAGCTTTTATATGCAGAATCTCAATACTACGCACCGGGCTGAGATTCGTGACGATGACGAGATCTGTGTCCCGGTGGGGAATGCCAAGACGAGTTTTATTGATGTTCGTGACATCGGCGCAGTTGCTGCCAGGGTACTGACCGAGTCTGGGCACGCAGGCCGTGCTTACCCGCTCACCGGAGGGGAAGCCCTGGATTATGATCGGGTGGCAGACCTTTTCACGGAGGTGCTGGGTCGGACGATCACCTATACGAACCCGTCGATCTTTACGTTCATCCGGCGCTCGCGAGCCCGGGGGATCCCTTGGAAATTCGTGCTTGTGATGGTAGGACTTTACACAGCAACGCGATTGGGCACGGGGGACCGCGTGACGGACACTGTTGAGGAGTTGCTGGGGCGCCCTCCCATCTCTATGCGGCAGTACATTGAGGACTACGCCGCGATGTGGCAGAAATCCTCATCATACGATAAAACATAAAGGAGGTAACCGATGAAGATCGTTGTCTTTGGCGCGACAAGCCCGACGGGTCACCATGTGGTGGAACTGGCTTTGGCAGCGGGTCATAAGGTAACGGCGTTCGTGCGATCACCAAGGAAGAGGGACGTCGACGACGTCGACCATGAAAAGCTCCACCTTCTGCAAGGCGATGCGCTCAATTCGGATCGTGTTGATGCGGCAGTGGAGGGTCAGGATGCCGTCATCAGCCTGATTGGTCCGACAAAAGGAGGTCCAAAAGATGTGGCCTCCCGCAGCACCGAACACATCCTCGAGGCGATGAAACGGCACAACGTGTATCGCATCGTGGTGGCCTCGGTGGGCGGCATTCCGACGTCGGAGGACCAGCGGGGGCTGTTGGGAAAGCTGATCGGTGGCGTGCTCAAGATTCTACTGGGTGAGATGTACCAGGATCGTGAGCGGCAGCTGCAGCTGTTACGTGAGAGCGGATTGGATTGGGTGGCCTTGCGCCTTCCCCGCTTGACCGACGATCCGCCTACGGGGGACTACGAGCTGGGATATCGTGTCAGTCCTGGTTTCAAGGCATCGCGGGCCGATGTGGCAACTGCGATGCTGGATCAGCTTACCGACGATACCTACGTCGGACGCGCACCGATTATCAACACCTGATCTTTCCATTTGATAGAGGGGATCCGTCACTCGCGATTCCCTCTTTTATCTCTCGGTGATTCCAGGTAAGATTTCCTTACCTTAGCCCATCTAAAGTATGAGGCTCAACCTAATATCGTGGGAGGCAAAGTATGGTAAGGCGATCCTGGCTGTGGTTGATCGTGTTGGTTATTGTGAGTGCGTGTACGGCGTCGTCATCCGCGGCGACGTTGAATAGTGAAGCCGCGGCGCCTGAAAACACCGTGACGCCGGCCCCCGAAATTCCTGAGGATGTCGAGCTGCTTCCGGAAGAGAATCCTCCTGCCGGTGCAAAACGGGAGTTCGACACCGATTTTTCCAAGCATATCGTGCCCTATGATGAGATTCTGTCCGGCGGACCAGGGCGGGATGGGATTCCGGCTATCATCGAGCCCAAATTCGTCAGCGTCGATCAGGCTGACGAGTGGTTGGAGCCCAAGGAGCCGGTGATTCAGGTGGCGGTGGACGACGAGGTTCGCGCCTACCCCATCCAGATCCTGATGTGGCACGAGATCGTCAACGACACCATCGGCGACTTGCCCGTGGCGGTGACGTTCTGTCCGCTCTGCAACACGGGGGTCGCGTTCGAGCGCCGCATCGAGGGTCAGACGTTGACCTTCGGCACGACCGGTCGGCTGCGCTTCAGCAACTTGATCATGTACGATCGGCAGACCGAGACCTGGTGGCAGCAGGCCACCGGTGAGGCGATCGTGGGTGCCTATGTGGGCCGCGAGCTCGCGTTCGTGCCGGCAACCATGGTCGGATGGGCTGATTTCAAGACTACCTATCCGGAGGCTGCGGTTCTATCCCGTCAGACCGGTTTTGCTCGTTCCTATGGGGACAATCCCTATGCCGGATACGACGACGTCAACAACACCCCTTTCCTCTACGACGGTCCCTCGACACCGGGGCAACTGTCCCCGATGGCGCGGGTCTTCACGGTCGAGATCAACGATGAGGCGGTCGCCTATCCTTACGCGGCGTTGCAGACCCAGAAAGTCGTCAACGACACTGTTGGCGGCGAGCCGATCGTCCTCTTCTGGCAGGCGGGTACCGCTTCGGCGCTCGATGCCGGTCAGGTTGCTGAGGGCAAGGATGTGGGCACGGTCGCTGCCTTCGAGCGGACGTTGGGTGATGACGTGGTCACTTTTGAGGTCGAGGATGGGGAGATCGTCGAACCGGAGAGCGGTACGATGTGGGACGTCTTCGGTCGGACTGTCGAGGATGCCAGGTCCGCAGACGAACCCGATTTCGGTGAGGGCGAAGCAAATCCGCCCACGTCCTGCACGCCCACGCCTGGCAGCGGTCTGAGCGGTCCGCTCGAACCGGTCGTAGGCGTCAATCACTTCTGGTTCTCCTGGGCAGCGTTCAGGCCGGAGACGCGTATTTACCAGCCGGGCGATGAAGCACCACCGAGTTCCTTGCAGGAAACCCCGGAAGATATCGACGGCACGGACGGGGCAACCGAGGCCGTCGTGGATTATCCTGAGGATCTGACTTCTGATTTCGTCATCGAAGTTTATCAGGGACAGGACACGCTGGGCGGTGCCGAGCCGTGGTTCTCCCAGGTGTTAGGTCAGGGAAAGCCCGTTGTCCTGGCGTTTTGGGCCGGACAGTGTCCGATTTGCCGCCGGGAGATGCCTGAGGTCGAGGCGGTAAGCAAACAATTCGAGGATGAGGTGGTCTTCGTCGGCCTTGATGTCGGGCCCTACACGGGACTCGGCACGAAGGAGGACGCTCTGGCGCTGATTGAGGAGCTGGGGATCACGTTCCCGGCGGGGTCAACGCCTGAGGCCTCGGTCCTCCGTGATTATCGCGTTACGGGAATTCCGACGCTGCTCTTCTTCACGCCGACCGGCGAGCAGGTGAATGGGTTTACCGGTGCGATGGGTGAGGACGCACTGGTCCGAGCCGTCGAATCGCTGATCGAGACATCTCGCTGAGCGTATATATGTGGCGCCCCCTAGGTTTGGAGGAGAAGAGATGGAAGCACCGATGATCAATCTGGATCTGGAAAAGGACAAGAAGCCTCAAGAGCGGCGCCTGTGGGTCGCGTTGGGCATACCGGCGGTGCTGGTTATCGCGATTCTCTTCGGGGTGATTGCGCTCCGCGATGGAGCCGAGCAGGCGATGAACCGGTTGACGACGCTGCTGCCGGTGGGCTACGCGTTTGCGGCGGGGATGGTCGCCAGCATGAACCCCTGTGGGGTGCTGATGCTGCCGTCCTATGTGCTCTACCAGCTCAACGCGCTCCCTTCCGAGTCCTCCCTGGGGAGACGCGTACTCCGAGGTGCGGGGGTTGCGCTGGCGGTCACCGTTGGGTTCTTGATCACCTTTGCCGTGGCTGGGAGCGTCATCACCGCCGGTGGTCGGTGGCTGGTCCAAGCTTTCCCCTACGCGGGTCTTATGGTCGGCATCGCGATGACCGGCCTGGGGATCTGGCTGCTGGTCACGCATCGATCCTTTGGCTTTGCCGCCGCCGGACGGCTGCGCATCGAGCGGTCGCACAGTTTGCTCAATAGGGTCGGCTTTGGGGTCGTCTTCGCCGTCGGCTCGTTGAGCTGCACGCTTCCCATTTTCCTGGTCGTCGTCGGTAGCTCGCTGACCGGGGAAGGCTGGGTGTCGTCGCTGGGTCAGTTTGTCGGCTATGCCCTGGGCATGGGGGCGGTCATCACCGCGGTGACGGTGGGGACAGCCGCGTTGCAGGATGCCGTCGCCAAGCAGCTCCAACGTTTCTCAGGGTTCGTGCACCGGTTCGGGGCTCTGTTTTTGATCGGTTCCGGCGCGTATCTGGTCTACTACTGGCTCTTTGTCGCCGGACTGGTTTAGGCGGCTGCACTTCAGCCTCGATCGGATAGGGCACATAGGCTTCTCTGAGGTGCGTTCGAAATTTCGCTTCTCCCGATAGGCGTGGAGCGTGTCGTTGTTCTTGGGTGCTGACATCATGATTGCCCTTGGGAGGACTCGATCTGTGACTGATAAAACTCGACCTCTCCTTCGACGATCATCAGAGGAACCCGCCGCTCCTCGATCCAGGGATACTCGCTCTTGTAGCGATCGTACTCGTCGTTCGACACGACCTTGGCATCCAGGCGATCGGCGGTCTCCAGGACAAAATAGTCGGCGTCGGTCTGTGAGGGCGCCTGCTGGACGTCCGGATTGTCCAGGAAATCCTCGAGTTGTCCTCGATCGTCCACGTCGTGAATCAAACTGGCATCAATGATCAGAATAGGACGGTAGCTGCGTCGCTTGAGCGCGCGATACACGGCCTCTAGATTCGAGACCTTGGGTTGTCCCGTCTCGGTCTGCTCAATGTAAGCGATGTTAGCGCCGTCGATGACGATGGGGCTCTCTCTGAAGCCATCACGATCTCCTCTGCTCGAACAGGGTGGGTCATTCATACGGAAGGTTGCTTATTCACTCTCTGTGGGGCGCATACCGAGCGTGACAGTGACTTGCTGTCGTTCGCCGTCGCGTAGAATCGTGAGCTCTAAAGTGTCGCCCGGACCCCGGCTGACAATCTTCGAAAGCAGGTCGGCGAAGTCTCGAACCCGCTCTCCGTCTGCCTCGACGATAACGTCCCCACCGACAGGCACGTCGAAGCCCCGGACTTCCTCGGTTCCGGTGCTCCCCTGGATACCGGCCTCGTCTGCCGGTCCCCCGTCGGCCACCGCATTGACGTAGGCTCCCCATTGCGTGTCCAGGTTGTTGGCTTCCATAATTAACTGATTGACCCCGGTCGGCGGTGCCTCGATGCCTATCCAGGCCCATTGATAGGAGCCTATCTCAATCAGGGCTGGGGCGACGCGTCGTACGAAATTCGAGGGAATGGCGAAGCCCAGTCCCGCGCTCGATTGGGTCGGCCCTGCCGTCGCGATCTGGGCGTTCACGCCGACAACCTCACCGCTCAGATTGAGCAGGGGGCCGCCGGAATTGCCGGGATTGATCGCAGCATCCGTCTGGATCGCCTCAGGGATCGAGTACCGACCGGATCCGGAGGGAATGATGCGTCCCTTGGCGCTTACGATTCCGAGGGTCATCGTGCCGCCCAGGCTCAATGGATTTCCAATGGCGATCACCCAATCGCCCTCATCCACCGTGTCCGAGTCGGCCAGGGAAAGTGGATGCGCGCCCTCGGCCAGCGCTTCCGCCTGGATGACGGCCAGGTCGCTATCCACGTCCAGGCCGACGATCTCGGCTTCCGCTTCGAAACCGTTGTGAAAGATAACGACGATCCGATTGGCCTGGGCCACGATGTGATTGTTCGTGATAATATGACCTTCCTCGTCGAGAATAAATCCCGATCCGGACCCTACCCCGCTGGCACCCTCCTGTTCGGCGAAGATGCGGATGCTGACCACGCCGGGGTTGAGTTCGTCGTAGAGTGAGGCTAATCCTGCAGAGCCCAGTTCTTGAGCGAGGTCCGAGGCTTGACCGCCGTTTCCTGCGGCCGCGATTGTCGGGATGGCCTGCTGCGTCGCGACCGCGCCTGGAACCGGGGTCTGCAAGGGTTGCTGCTGCTGGGATGCCACCGCCCCTTGTCGATTCAGCATGGGGGCGATGAACAAAAGATAGGCCCCCGCGGTTGCTGCTAGGGTTAGGATAACCAATCCTATCCCGAACGTTAGCAATAGTTGTTTCTTGCTCATTTATAATCCTTTCTGCTCGTCATCCAAACGTCTTCCGGCGTTGATGAAATCAAATCTTTTAAGACCCGGATTCCTGATTCTGCGGATTTTGTATTGAAGGCATGCGTCGATTGCGATACCGTTGAGCGCCCGAGTAGAGAAACCACCCGATCAATGCCAGCCAGATTCCGTTGAAGATACCGGTCCCAAAGATGGGGATCCGAACCCCCAGGATCATCAGGACGCCGCCGCCTATCATCAGAAAGGCGATCAGCTTGCCTGCAGTCGTTGCGACGTTGGTCGCAAGTTGCAGGTTGCCTGAGATACCCCACACGATGGATCGCAAAATGCGACCGCCGTCCAGGGGGAACCCCGGAACCAGGTTGAAGAGTCCCAGGGTGATGTTGATCGAGCCCAGCCAAATCACGAGCGTGCTGATAGGGGTGAGTCTGCCCAGGAGGTTCTCCGCGTTCATCCCCGACGCCCGGATATCGGCGATGCTTCCGCCCAGTATCAGCAGCCCCACGCCGATCGCAAAACTCGTCGCCGGACCGAGAATGGCCATCAGGAACTCACCCCCGGGTGATTTGGGTTCCTCTTCGATATCGGAGACGCCCCCAAAGAGAAAAAGGGTGATGTCGTCGACCGGGATACCCTGCGCCTTGGCGACCAGGGAATGCGCCAGCTCGTGCGCCAGAACCGAGATAAAGAGCAATAGCGCGGCTGCGAACCCTAATCCCCACGCTAGGCCGGTGTTCCAATCCGGATGGCTTCGGCTAAACGCCGAACTGAGGTTCCACGTGATCAGTGGGAGGACCAAAAGCCACGTGAGGTTGATGCGAATCGCGATGCCGAAAATCCGCCCCAGGCTGAACCCCCCTCGCTCGCTTCTGCTGCTTGAATGACGCCGCATAAATCTATATCTCCTTTATACTTTTCACCGGTGGCTTCCTATCTGTTATACCCACTAGGATAGGGCAAAAACGCGCGCTATGCGGGCGGTTTGGGTTAGGCGCGGGGATGAATTGGGTTCGGAGAGTTGGGGGTGGGTTGGATCGAGGACTCACTTTCCAGGAATGAGTGCAAAACCTGGACATCATCCAGGAGAACTGTCTTGAGATCTGATACCCTTTCTCCTTCCGGTACTCGTACCGGGGAGAGTCCTGCAGGGTACGCACACGTTGTGCGACCCTCTCCATACGCTCGGCTTTGTTCATCGGCGAAGCCCCCTTTCCCGTCGCGAATCCAAATTACAGGGCGAATTTGGATTCGGGAAGCGTCTGACCGCCATCGACCACGAGGGTCTGACCGGTGATGTAATCCGCTTCGTCACTTGCCAGGAAGAGCATCGCATAGGCGATGTCCTCGGGATCGGCCATCCGTCCCAGCGGGATCGCTTCAGTCTGCGCATCGATATAGTCCTGCCCGAGCTGGGATTCCATGCCTTCGGTCAGCACGTTTCCCGGCTCCACGCCGTTAACGGTGATGCCATGGGGGGCCAGTTCCATAGCCGCCGTCCTGATAAATCCGTTGATGCCGGCCTTGGACGCTGCATAATGTGCCAACCCCGAAATGCCGGTGCGGTTGCCTGTGATGGATGAGGTGATGAGGATTCGGGCTGAGGGACGCGTTTTCAGGTGAGGCAGGCACGCCTTCACGGAGAGAAAGACGCCCTTGAGATTGACGTCAAGCACACGATCCCAATCCGCTTCGCTCATCTCGTCGAGTGGCGTCTCGGGAAAGATGCCGGCGTTTGCGCAGAGAATGTCGATCTGCCCGAAGTTCTCGA
>CAYMAQ010000070.1:0-10839 GCA_964388385.1 uncultured Anaerolineales bacterium
TCAAATCGCTTACACAGGTCGTGAGCGGGAATGGGCAAGGGAGTTAGGGGGCTGAGAGAACGAGAGGCTTTCAGTCGATCGAGGTCCATAGCATTTTGTTTCATAATGGCTCCTGTGAGGTGTTGAGAGATTTAGCTTATGAATCTGGTCATGAAATAACTGAAGAGTTTTTACATTTCGATCTGACCAACACCAAGATAGGACGCCTGACCAAACGCGAAGGTCACGGGACCGAACGCGTGGGGGTCGTTGAGTACGGGCGACCTCGCCTTATAATCGAGTATCGTGCCCACGCCTGGACAGAGGCATCCTCGGCATGTATGGTAAACTGAACCATCCGGTGCAATATAGTCCAAATATCCACGCAAACCAACCAGATATCGCTCACGGACCTCGTCAGATAGCAAACCCTTATCCAATCCAACGCCCATTGCATAGAGTATTAAGCCAGTTCCGGATGTCTCCACATAGGAGCCATGGTCAGTGATCTCCTGATGCCATACGCCATTACCATCCTGAAACACAAGACAAGCCCGAACTAGTTCCACGAACATCCGTTCCGCGGTTAGTCGTCGAGGATCATCCTCAGGCAGATAATTGACCAACTCAGTCAGGGCTAGTAATCCCCAGCCATTCCCCCTGCTCCAATGATCCTCAGACAATTTGCCGGGCGCCACAAAATTCTTACATTGATGAAGAAGCCCATTGTCTGGATCCCGAAAAACTATGACCATCTTCCGAATTTGCTGAAAAGCCTCTTCGACATACACATCCTCCTCGAAAGCCAACCCCGCAAAGAGTAAAAAAGGCGTCACAGCGAAAGCGACGTCAATCCAGATACGGTCTTCGTCGGGGAACCTGGGATGACAGAAGATGCCCTGATCATCTCGAGGGGCTTCGGTGATCAACGCTTCCGCATAAGTCCGCACCGATTTCTCGGCTTCCGGGAGATTGTCCTGCCAGAAAAGGAAGGCGGTTGCATTACCACCACAGTAGTAGTTCGTGAAATTCGCGTGAAAATCCTTCTTGTCGTACACTTCGCGGATAAATGGCAGGAGTTCAGCACGCGCCTCTTCAATCAGAGTCCTGTTACCACCTATCCACGCCAAGCGCGTGAAGGCGTGTAGTGAAAGAATACCCGTATAGTGAGTCAGTGAATGAAGCGCTCGATGCCGAGAAAAGGACTGATAAGCAACGTCAAATGTGTCTCGAACAGGCATAGATATCCCCTCTGAGATTCTCGTAGATTTGCAGATAGATCAAAATGGTTATGAAAGCGCTGTATATCTTTCGGCACCGCCCGCTTAAAGGCCGTGTTCGTCCTTGAGCAATTCCAGATCAGCGTCGACCATCATCCGTACGAGTTCCTCGAATGAAACCCGAGGCTCCCATCCCAGCACATTGTGAGCCTTCGTCGGATCGGAGACGAGGAGATCGACCTCCGCCGGCCTCATAAATCGGGGATCCTGCACGACATAGTCCCGCCAGTTCAAATCAACGTAAGAAAACGCTGCTTCGCAAAGTTCCTGCACGGAGTGGGTCTGACCCATTCCGACTACGTAATCATCCGGCTCATCTTGCTGAAGCATAAGCCACATCGCGCGGACGTAATCTCCAGCGTACCCCCAGTCTCGTTTGGAATCCAGGTTGCCGAGGGCCAGCTGATCGACGAGTCCAAGCTTGATTTTGGCCACGTTATACGTGATCTTCCTCGTAACAAACTCCAGACCACGCCTGGGACTCTCGTGATTGAATAGAATACCCGAACAAGCAAAGAGATCATAGGACTCCCGATAGTTCACGGTGATCCAATGACCATATACCTTGGCTACCCCATAGGGAGATCGAGGATAGAAAGGGGTCTGCTCGCTCTGAGGCACCTCGCGTACTTTCCCGAACATCTCAGAGGAACTTGCTTGGTAAAATCGAATAGAGGGATCGAAAGAACGGATAGCTTCAAGGACCCTGGTGACCCCGAGTGCCGTGACCCCACCGGTAAAGACCGGCTGTTTCCAAGAAGTTGGGACAAAGGATTGGGCAGCGAGATTATAAACTTCGTGCGGGCGGCAATTTCGAACAATCTCCAGCAACGACCCTTGGTCTAAGAGATCGCCAGAAACCAGCTTAATATCATCCTGTATGTGACGAATACGCGAAAAATTGATCGTACTCGTCCGACGGACCATACCGATAACTTCATATCCCTTGGAAAGCAGAAATTCCGCTAGATAAGATCCATCTTGACCGGTAACACCCGTGATAAGTGCACGACGCTGCTTACTCATAGGCTTATCCTCTCCTTGATAGAGAATCTGATCATCAATGGTGCATCAGTTTCTAACAAAAAAACGTTGTTTACTTTACGCGCTCCCGCCACTCATCAAGCACATCGCGGATTGTGTCATCAATAGAGTAATGCGGTTTCCAACCGGTATCCTCAGTCAGTCTTTCTGCACTCCCATAGATAATCGGTACATCCGCAGGGCGATAACGATCGGGGTCAATCTCAATACGAATAGTCTGCTCGCTGAGACTCAACAGCGTATCCAATATCTGTCGAATCGACCGGGGTTGACCGGATGCGACGTTATAGACCTCGCCCTCCGTGCCACGAACAAGGATTTGATGATAAGCTCTCACGACATCGCGTACATCGGTAAAGTCCCGCTCCGGCTCAAGATTACCTACAGACATCATCGGTTTCCGCTTGCCAGCTTCAATCTCGGCTATCTGACTGGCAAAAGCCGGTAGCACGAATCGATCGGACTGACCCGGTCCCACATGGTTAAAAGGGCGCACGCGAAACACCGGTAACCCATAGCTCCGATAGTATTGATAGCCCATCACGTCTTGGGCCACCTTACTTACACTATAGGGGTTCTCAGGGCGCAGCGGATGAGTCTCGCGGAAGGGTAAATCTGTCCTGTCCGCGCGACCATACTCCTCACCGGAACCGATCACCAGAATGCGCGGTGCGATCTGAAGCGCTAGACAAGACTCGAGAAGGTTAAGCTGTCCCAAAATGTTGTTCTTTAACGTTTTCCAGGGTTCGCGATAGGCAGTCGGAACGTGAGACTGAGCAGCAAGATGAATGATAAAATCTGGTCGATGATCACGCAGTACTGTCTCAATCGAAGTCCGATCTCTCAAATCAAGGTAAACCAGATGCTCGCGATCCGAGGGATGGGCATCAGGCGGGGCTTCCGGGTACGCGGTCCCGACCAGGGTCCAGCCCGTGGCCTGGAGCAGATAATTACGCAGATGCGTACCGACAAAACCTGTGGCGCCTGTAATGAAAATGCGCATTGTCAATAACTCCTTGACTGTGATTGACTCCAAAGCCATTATAACCCGACCGGTCGTTTCTCGAAAGCAAGAGACTTCATCAACCCAGCAGATTCAATGCGTCAGCGCCAAACAATTTGCCGAGCACTGCCCTCGTCAGTTAAGGGAACCACCTTGCCGCTGGGCAGCGAACACCAGTAGATATCCCCAAATTGCAGATAGGCCACAGCACGTCCATCTGGCCCCCAGGTCCATTGAGGCCTGTCAAGTTCCAACGGTTCTTCAGAGTGAAGCACAGCTTGGTTGGATCCGTCCCGATCAACCGTATGAAGTGCATAGAGACTATTGGCACTCTGGTAAGGTATCAAAGCTCGGCCGAAGAGCAGCCGGTCTCCCTCAGGGGCAAACTGGGGCGCAGACCACATCCCAACCTCAATCGCCAATTCCGCACTATAATGCCCGGAGCTAGAAAGAATCATAAGATTAAAGATGGGGCTTTCCTCCGGATCGTCCTCGCTCAAGCCGCCGGTGTGGGTCGTCAACGCAAGGAACTCGCCATCGGGAGACCACGTGGGGGTGGGGTTCCAAGCCCAACTGCTATAGCTGCGATAGGGGGGAAAGCTCAGCAAGGAATATCGCTCCCCTGACGCGAGATCGACAATCCCAACCGAATCAGGCCGCGCAAAAGCCATCTGTGTACCTGCGGGTCCCCACACATAACGAGTTCCCCACCACCCGTATCCGCCGCCAGCTTCGGGTTCCAGTATTTGCCGATGACTGGTCACCCCATCTTCATCCGTGATATTCGCAATCCAAAGATCGTTGAGTCCACGCCAACCAGGTGCTTCCGGGACAACGTCAGCTTTTGTCCAGGCAATCATACGGTTATTGGGGGCCCAATCACCCCACAATACATTCTCAATCTCAAGAGATATCGGAGTTGGATCAGCCTCCGTGGTTCTGATAAGCCAAAGATCATTGAGATGTCCCTCGACGGTGACCGCCCGAGAGAAAAGGAGCCGCGTCCGGTCGTGAGAAAGGGCAAAGACCCTTCCATCCAGATCACCGAAATGGGTCAAGCGACGACGCTCCAGATTGCTATCCCGAATCATCCATGCATCCTGGTTACTCAGATAGGCCAGTGTCCCAGATATCGTCACCGCCTGAAGTTCCGGTTTGGTGCCTAGCAATCGCACCTCATCCTGGGGAGTCTCCCCAACGGACTCAGAAATCAAAATCCGGTCAACCACTTTCCCATCCTCAACGGTAACTTGATACTGCCTCGCCCGAATTCCTTCCCGACCGGATTGAAGCAATCTCGACACCCCCTCAGGAACGGTCGCGTCCCGGACAATCTCACGTTGATAGGGAATTGTGGACGTGATAAGCTCTGTGTGCTGAACGACCCGCGTGACGGTGATCATCATCCCGTCGAATATCGCCGTAATCTCCGGCGGGGTCACGCGATCCAAGGGACCCAAGCTGACAGAAGCCTCATCGAGCGTGCCCCCTACCGTCCTGACGGCAGTTTCGATTTTGCGTTCTACGTTGTCAACGTGAATTGTTACATCATAGGTTGGGGTAGGAAGCGCTGAAGGTTCACAGGCGACAAAGAGGAAAAGCAGACCGCCCAATGCAATCACCACTGCAATCCTGGCGAGATCCGGATATGAGTTGAAACTCATTGAGTTGGCCTTTCTCTATGCTCCCACCGCAGCATCATAGCACCATCAAGTCGCGCGCTCACATCCAAAAGAACTCCACGATCGACCCATCCCAGAACTTGGGGAACGTCCAGAGCATCAGAGACGACAAATGCGGAACCGTCCTCAGACCAGATCATATACTCCAGATCATCGGATACAAGCGCTATGGGTGTCAAGTTCCCGGTATTCGGTCGATAGACATAGACGCCTGATGATAGTGGCGCCGAACCATGATGCAGAAAGGTAATAGCGCCGTCCGGAAGAGTAAAAACATCCACCGGATTCAATGCGAGTCCGGGTGCAGCGCAAGTGACCTCTGCGGGACTGGATGGGACAGGTGCCTCCATCGCATGCCGAAAGAGACAGCCATCACCTGATGAATGCCTTATCGCCGCCCACAACTCGGTCCCCAGCCAATCAATCTCAACACTACAAGAAAATTCACAGAACGGAATAAGTATGGAGGCAAGCTCCGGCGATTCGATATCGATCACAATGAGTTCGGTGGTGCTGCTTGTGTGATGCTCTACCACAAACCATCGACCATCAGGGGACCACCTCTTTATTTTGGCAACGCCTTCCAATGTCGAAGGCAGCATCAATTCGGGGCGAGTCGGTATGCCTCCGTCAAGACGGATAAGATGAAGACCCCGGACGTCTGACATAACCAATGAACGACCATCCGGTGCAACGACAAACCCTTCACAGGGCGTGTCCTCGTCGCCCTGACAAAACCCCAGCTCTACCTGCTGTCGCCGGGGATCGTTAAGATCCATCATAAGCAGGGTTCCGGCGCTGTCCACACTGGTCTCCCTATGCTCCGCCGTAGGTTGAACCCCCCATGCGAGATAGATCAGCCATGTCTCTTCTGGAGTGACGTTGAAATAAGCCTTATCCTGATAGATAAGCCTACCGGTCGTAGACAGACGGGTGTTCGACCATTCCGCACGATCGAATTGATAGAGTGTCCCCCCATCGCTTACATACCAGATTACCTCGCCGTTAGCAGATACCTGGTATTTCAGCACGCCGTTTTCAGCGGCTTCATCAGGCAAAGGAATTGACGCCACATGCTCGCCCTCGGCCAACCAGATATTAAGGTCACCCCCGCGCAGGAAGTAAAGATTTGACGGTAGGGGAGGCCAATCTTCAGGTATCACAGGGGTGGGGGGCAGGACCAACCCGGGAGGCAAGGTCGGTGTAGGGGTTGGCGTCGAGGTCGGTGTCGGTGATAGTGTAGGCGTCGGCGTATCGGTGGGAGTTGCCGTGGGTATTACCGGAGTACGCGTGGGGGTTGGGGTTGGTATAGGGGTTTCAGGCTGACAACTCAAGAGTATAAGGGCCGCAATAGATACAATGACATAACGTCCAACAGAACACCCCGGATATCGATGCAGTATCATTACCTATCACCATCAGTTGTCGGCTGCGAGGAAGGAGAAAGATATCTACGGGAGATTGCATCGATCGCCTGATTGCGGGTATGAATTTCACCCGCAGCCTGAGCTTCGACGAGCCAACTAAGCGCTGCCCCGATCTGAGGCCCAGGTTCTATACCCAACTGCATGAGGTCATGACCGCCAAGTAATGGGACAGGCGCGATGACCTCGGTGTAATGCTGAAAATAGGCGCTCAGAAGTGCTCGCATAGCTTTCAACAGCCTCTGCCAGCACACTCGACTGGGGTTTATGTCCGAGACCGCCAGGTAATGTGCCAGGGAAAACCAGGCGATTGCCAATCCGTGTTCGCTGGTCTGCTGAAAGTACCGGTAGATATCCCTTCGGCTTTTGGCGATTTCTACCAACGTCTCCGGTGTACGTTGATAATTGACAACCGATTTGATCACATCCGTCGCATCATTGGGCAGACGTAACGTTTTGCAGCAAGAAGCGACCCCAGAGGCTTGATGTTCCTCTCTCGGATGTCCCGATGTCAAATCGACCGTCAGAATAGGCGATCCACTCTCATGTAGAAGTGCAGCCCACCGCAGAAGATGGTCCCTGGACAACCCCCGATTGATCTCTTCGTCAAGATAGCTGATGAGTTGACTTAACAGATCGCCGATGAAGCGATGAAGATCCTCACGAATCCACGAGAGACCGCCCGATGCGTCATTTGCACGTGCTTGATCGACCTGCTTTGGACGGTCGTGGAGAAAGTTCGTAAGCATATTCAGCGCTTGGATAAGCGTAAGAGTGTGTTCCCACTGATCGGAAGCCAGGTCACTAACCTCTGGAAACAGGTGCGGAAGCAGCCGCTTATGCTTCAACGTCACCAAGGCCCGGTCAGGCTCTGGGACCTTGAGCAGCTTCGTCAATTCGGCTTGGATACGCTCCCCTGCAACCGACGCGATCTCCGGTGCCAGTTGACGCACCGCCGCTGCCGTCTCCTCATCCATAGAGAGATCGAGTTGATGGGACAACCGCACCGCCCGGAGCAATCGGATCGGATCGTTCGCCAAAGCGTCGCGCCGGATCATCGACAACCGGTTCTCCTCCAAGTCCTTAACACCACCCGTGGGGTCAAAAACGTGCCCGTTCAGCGTCATCGCGATCGCATTGATCGTAAAGTCACGAGTGTATAGATCCTCTTTGATCGACGTGCCACGAATTTCAGCAAAATCAAGATGCACCCGTCGAGTTTGATAAGGCGGGGTAGCAATAGCACGTCCCGTGCCCCGTTCTGCATCCAAGACGTAGAAGTCACCTTGCATACAATCCGCTACGCTTCGGGCAAACTGCACGGCATTGTCCGCAACAGCAAAATCCCAATCATCAGGCTCGCGCCCAAGAAGAAGATCACGCACAGCCCCACCGACGACCCATACTGTCGCATGCGAGGTCAGCTTGCGCAGCGTTTTAAGGGGCCAGGCTGGCAACGGAATATGAGGAGGATGTTTAGAAACAAGTACAATCCTTAAACGCTCTTTAGGCCACGCGACGCGAGCTGCATGAACAGCGTCGGAGGCCGTGCTCCCAACACCGCCAATCGTTTCTTGCTCGGTGAGCGCAACCCAAAGTCCTGCAAAATCTTTTAAGTTAGGCTTCATATTTCAGTCTGGCCTATGCGTGAATTTACGGCGAGCGCCGGCAGATAAAATGGGCATATGAAGAATAAGATGCGGCGCACATCAAAGCGCGCCGCATGAAAATGACTCCATTATTCGACCCATTTAGACTCGGGTGACGTATTCTCCCGTGCTCGTGTTGATACGGATCGTATCTCCAATCTTGACAAAGAGCGGCACCTGCACTCTGAGCCCGGTCTCGCAAACGACTGTCTTACTTGCTCCTGTAGCCGTGTCTCCGGCAACCGCCATTTCAGATCTCACCACCTCCAGCTCAACTGAAGACGGTAATTCGATGTCCAGGATTTCATCTCCATGGACCGTCAAGGTGACATCCATATTGTCCGTCAGATAGTCAGCTCTATCTCCAAGCCTATCCACGTGCATACGGCTCTGCTCGTAGGTCTGCGAGTCCATAAAATAATAATAATCCCCGTCATTATAGAGATACTGAGCCTTTCTGCGCTCGACAGGGGCCTCTTCAAATCTATGACCATCTAAGAAGTTACGAGGAATGATGGATCCCGTGCGCATATTTCTAATCTTAGTCCGAATGATTGCATTACCACGACCGGGTTTGTAATGTTGATATTCTAGTACCTGATAGAGCTCTCCGTCGAGATAAAAAGCAGTTCCCTTACGGAGTTCATTAGCGTCAATCATAAATCCTCCTGTCTGTTTTTCCTACGATATTATAAGCGGCATAGGGTATATCGTCAAGAAAATCCATAAAGACGTGAATTTTATCTGGGGACTGTACAATCTCCGGGCTCTATAGTATAATTTCTTATGGAGTTTTACGGTGCTTGATGCAAACCTATTTTTACGGTATAGTGCGGTATAGGAAACCTCCGCGGGATATCATTCGCGGAAGCTGATCGCAGGAGAAAGGAGAATCCTGATGAGTCGCAAACCCACGAATTTGGTCCTTATGATCTTCTTGGTGCTAGCCGTTGCGCTGGTCGGTTGTCGTCGTTCGGCCGCTCCTCCCGTTGAGGAACTTGCTCCAGAGGACGAGGAAGCTGCAGCGATGCAGGAAGCGGAAGAGAACACCGAGACGATGGAAGCGGACGAAACGGAGGAGGCCGAGGAAACGACGGAGCCGACGGAGGAGCCCACCGCCACAGAAGAACCCACGGAGGAGGAAACACCGGAGCCTACCGTCGAGCCCACTGAGACCGGGGAAATCACAGAAGCGGAAGAAACTGCGACCCCGGAACCCACTCAGGTCACAACTACACCGGGAACGCACGTTGTGCAACCCGGTGAGAATCTGTTCCGCATCGCGCTGAGATATGGAACGACCGTGGAAGCGGTCTCTCAGGCCAATAATATTACGAACCCGTCCTTGATTTATGTCGGACAGACATTAACCATTCCATCGGGGACGACGCCTCCCGCGCCAAAACCCGGTGAGAAAACGTACGTCGTGCAGCCGGGTGATAACCTGTTCCGCATTGCCTTACGTTACAACTATGATCAGTATTATCTGGCCCGTTACAATGGGATTGATAACCCCTCATTGATTTACGTGGGACAGGTCATCCGGATCCCTTAGTTCCGACATCCCCAAGTCCTTGATAGTTTTGAATGATTGAAATCACGAGCTCGAGCAACGATCGAGTGCGGCGGGTGCAAGCGCTCCAGCGCAGCACCCGCCGTCGTTTGCGTGAAGGATTGATGGTGGTCGAAGGAATGCGGCTCGTGGAAGAACTGATTGCGTCCAGCTTTCCGGTCATCGACCTCTTCCTTACCCAGAATTTTGTCACCAACGACGAGACGAGAGAGGTCGTGGAACAGGCCTGCGACGACGACCGCTGCGCCTTGGTGCCAGAGGATCTCATGCAAGCGATGTCCGACACTATGACGCCTCAGGGTATTCTAGCGGTGACAACCATCCCAGATCTGCAGGTGACTTCCCGCGCAACGTTCACGCTTATCCCCGATCAAGTCCGAGACCCGGGAAACGTGGGCACGATGCTTCGGACAGCCTGGGCTGCCGGCGTAGAACAAATATTGATTCCCCCGGGCACCGTCGATCCGACCAATCCTAAGGTTGTTCGGGCGGGTATGGGCGCACACTTTCACGTACCTTGTCAGAAATTAGATTGGACATCGATCTGGCACCAAGTGGGCGAGGATCAAATCCTGCTCGCAGAGGCCGGGGAGGGAATCACCTACGATAGAGTCGACTGGCGAAAGCCGACGACACTGGTCGTCGGTGGAGAGGCATTTGGTGCCGGAGCGGAGACGCGGGCTAGAGCCGAATGCGTGAGGATTCCAATGGCAACCGGGGTGGAATCCCTCAATGCTGCGATCGCCGGTGCCATTATGCTGTTTGAGGCAGCGAGGCAACGGGAAACAGGGAGATCCTGATTCTAACGCCTCTTCCCCTTCAGAACTATGAAAAATCGACAGGAGGGTCCACAGTTAGCTCTTTGGATCTGTCTTCTCTTGTGACTCCTCCGCTTCAGCCTCTTCTTCCTCCACCTTCTCCTTCAAATCGGTCACCAGCGTACGTACCGCGGTGACCGAAAGCGTTGCGATAAAGGCTGGACTCACCGTTAACAGAACAGGAAGAAGTGCCGAAATAACCAACACTAAGATTGACACGATCAGGAAGAGTAAGGTTTGTACAGGATGCAAGATCGTCAGAAACAGGCTGTTCCTAAAGATGCTGAGCATCTTAGGTTCTCTAAGCTCAACGAGGAAAGCTGTAACATAAAAGGCCACACCGCTCCATAACAAAATCAAGAGAATCCACAGCGGCGTGATCCACAT
>CAYMAQ010000070.1:10939-15787 GCA_964388385.1 uncultured Anaerolineales bacterium
AGGCCACACCGCTCCATAACAAAATCAAGAGAATCCACAGCGGCGTGATCCACATACCGATATTTCCAAGAAATGATAGATTCTCCGGTGGGAAAAGGTAGAACAGGAAATTTAAACCAAGAATAGCATAACCAAGAAAGACCAAAAAAAAGACGAATAAAGCCCGGAGACCGAACTCCTTCACGCCCACCCAAACAATCCGCCACTTGACCGCTTTCCCCCTTACCGCCCGCTGCGAAATACGATAGATCCCAGCTAGTGCAAAGGAACTTGGTATTATAAGCAAGAAAAAAAGAGCATAGACCAAATCCACAGCACCAGTCAGTGCTAAAAAAGGACTTATGACAGCAGGTAAGAAACAGACAACGTAAATCAAGCCCATAAGAAAAAAGAAGAAAAGCTCCTCGTAGAATGAGACCGCGGCTTTAGCGATGATCTTGAAAAAGCGCATGCGATAACTCCTTGATTTTAGATATTAGCAGCCCGGACGTGATCAATGCAGCGCCTTTTCGGCTGAATCGGCGAGATCTTCACGAAACACCGAATTGCCGATGAACAGCGTGCTTAGCGCATGACTCTCAGAAGCAAGCCTTTAAGGTAAGCCCCCTCGGGAAAGGTAAGGGCTACAGGATGGTCAGCACCCTGGCTCAACCGTTTCAGAATCTGAACAGAACGACCTGCGTCCAAGGCAGCGCCAAACAGAATCTTCTGAAAGAGTTCGGCAGAGACGACACCGGAACAGGAGAAAGTCATCAGAATCCCTCCCGGCTTAAGAAGATGCAAAGCCTGCAGGTTGATATCTTTATACCCGCGAGATGCACCTTGGATATCCCGACGGGTGAACGCAAACTTCGGCGGATCGAGGACGATGACATCGAACCGGCGACCCTGATCGCGAAAAGTGCGAAGTTCTTCAAAAGCATCGCCTACAATATCCTCAGTCTTATCAAGATCACAGCCGTTGATCTCAAAGTTCCGGCGGCCCAAGGTGAGAGCCTGTTCGGACGTATCGAGATTCACAACGTTTGCAGCGCCACCAGCAAGTCCGTAGACCCCAAATCCGCCCGTATATGCGAAGACATTAAGCAGTGAGGGTGCTTCCTGCGCCCGGTGGAGTCGGTCGACAACCCTGCGAAGCTCCGCACGGTTGTCGCGTTGATCCAGATAAAAACCGCTCTTGTGTCCTGTCTGCACGTCGACCAGAAACCGAAGTCCGTTCTCCATGACCTCGATGGTCTCCGGGGGTGGGGGACCTTGAAGCAAACCTGTATGTGGCTCAAGCCGCTCTCGCTCTAAGATATCCACGTCGCTGCGATCGTAAAGGCTTTTAGGCTCGATCAAATCCCACAATAGAGCATTGAACAGATCCTGACGCGCGGTGCTCCCCGCGGTCAAATACTGGACAATGAGGACATCTCCATAGCGATCCACGAATAGACCGGGTATCCCATCTGATTCAGCATGAACAATGCGATAAGCCGTCGTCGCCTCATCGGCGATGAGGTTCTTACGCATCGATAGTGCCCTTTGCAGACGTTCGAGCCAAAAAGAGGGCGATTCCGGATCCGCGCGCTCATCCCAGGACACTAAGCGTACTCTGATCTTCGAATGAGGACTGTAGTGTCCCCAAGCCAGAAACTCTCCTTGATCGCTCTTTACCGCGACGAGCGTCCCCGGGTCCAGGTCTCCAGATACGCCGGCAACACTGCCGGAAAAGATCCAGGGGTGTCTCCGCTGGACCGGGGCCTCCCGATTCCGTTTTAACTTCACCGTTGGTGCTGATGAATTTACCATACGACTTTCCCTTTCCTTCGCTAACCCACAGCGTCTGCCATAAGGATGAGAACAGTATATCGCATTTGAGATAGAGAAAAAGCAACCTCGTCGGACAACGCCGATTCGAATTTAACCTTTTAGAGAGACCCTAACCTGTCCCCCCACGAAAAACAAAATGCGACAAGTTGCACAGATGTTAAAGTGTGGTATGATTGTAGCGTTTTTGGAGAAAGCCTACGACCCAAAAAAGTGTTCAGGGAGGCACCTATGCGCATCAAAATCCAACGGATTATCGTGCTCGACCACGTCGATAACGGCGTCGAAGAACTTCTATGTGCGACTCACCTCGCGGGAGAGACGCCACCCGTTTAGTCGGATCGTCGTGAGATAACAATCCGGGTTTGAATCCGGACCTTTCTCGACTCACGACGATCTTTCGAACAGGCAAGTAAGTCTCACTCGCGAGCGGGTCAGATCACCCAGCGCACAGTAACTGTGCGTAGAGTTCAAAGGGAACTGCATACCCGCTCGTTTGCTATGTCTGTGAAGATCTAGGTGCTGCCTGCTGGTCCATTCATTAGCCACAGGCCTTGAGTCAACAAGGAGACACTATGTCTCAAACTAACGATTCACAAAAACTGATATGTACCATTGCGATGGATCTGAAGAAAACAATACCCGACAAGCGTCTGACGGGACTGTGGCGCCTGATGCGCGGGTTCCGTGGGATCTATCTGGGTGCTCTGATTGCCGTCGCGGCCGGTGCGCTTATGCGCACCCTTTACTACCGGGTCGTACAGTATGCCATCGACAACGTCTTTGGGGCAGAACAACACCTGGACCGTCTGCCCGCCGTGGCTGCGGCTTTTGTGGGTTTAGCCGCCATTGAGGGCCTTTTCGCCTTCTTGAGGGGCACCTGGTCCGCAAAGGCAGCCGAGAGCATAGCGTTACGTCTTCGCGACTACCTATACGATCACATTCAACGCCTGCCATTCTCTTTTCACGACTATGCAAAAACAGGCGAGATGATCCAGCGGTCCACCTCCGACGTCGATGCACTGCGCCGCTTCTACGCGGAGCAGGCGCTGGGGATTGGTCGGATTCTGGCCTTGTTCGTCGTCAACTTCACGATGCTTTTGCAGATGAGTCAGCGTCTCGCATTGACTTCAGTCATAGTTATGCCTTTAGTCGTGGCACTTTCCTATTTCTTCTTCGGCAAGGTGTCCAAAGCTTATAAAGCATATCAAGAGCAGGAAGCCGAAGTCTCCACAGTTCTGCAAGAAAACCTCAACGGTATGAGAGTCGTTCGAGCTTTCGCGCGCCAAGCCTTTGAGATCGACAAATTTGAAAAGGAGAATGTAAAACGCTATCGGTTGGGCAAGCGCCTTCTGATTATGCATTCGCTTTACTGGCCGTTCTCGGATACGCTTTGCTCGGCACAGATGCTGCTTTCGATGTTTGTGGGTGCGATGATGGCCATTCAAGGCGAGATCAGCATCGGAACATACGTCGCAGCGACAGGAATGATCGTTTGGATTGTCTGGCCTTTACGCAATCTCGGGCGGCTCATCGTCCAGGTTTCAACAGGCCTGGTCTCCTATCGCCGGGTGATGGACATCGTGCGGGAGGAGCGCGAAGACATCACAACAGGCGCTGTCGATTCAACAAGGTCGATCGAAGGCGCGGTCGCATTTGAGCACGTCGACTTCGCCTATGAGCCGCGATCGGTATTGGTGGATCCTCAGGACGAGGAGAAAGAAGACGGTACAGACGAAGTGCCGGACACAGTGCCGGTTCTGCACGATGTCACGTTCTCCTGTAAATCCGGTCAGATTGTCGCGCTTCTTGGATCGACCGGATCGGGAAAATCGAGCGTGGTTAACCTCCTTCTGAGGTTCTACGACTATCAGGAGGGGCGCATTCTGCTCGATGGTCGGGAACTCACCGAGTATCCCCGACAGCATCTGCGTAAGCACATCGGCATTGTCGAACAGGAACCTTTCCTGTTCTCACGGAGTATCCGCGACAACATCGCCTACGGTGTCAAGCGCGAGCTAACGCAAGATGATATTGAGGAAGCCGCTAGATCTGCAGCCATTCATGATATCATCCTTACATTTCCAGAGCAATACAACACGGTCGTAGGCGAAAAGGGAGTAACGTTATCCGGTGGCCAGCGTCAGCGTGTTGCGATTGCTCGTACGTTACTGCGCGATCCTCGTATCCTCATCCTAGATGACGCTACATCCTCGGTGGATACGGAGACCGAAATGGAGATCAGGCAAGCCCTGGAAAGACTGATGACTGATCGAACCACATTTATCATCGCGCATCGCATCCAAACCATTATGCATGCGGATCTCATTTTGGTGCTTGATAAAGGACATATTGTGCAGTCCGGATCCCACGCTGACCTGATCCATCAGCCGGGTCTCTACCAGAGAATCTACGATATTCAGTCCCGTATCGAGGATGAAGTCATGGATGAAATAGGACGAGATGATGCGCAGAGGGAAAGCAAATCGAAGATTGCAGCGGCTCAGGTAGGCTCGTAGAAGGTAAGGAGCTCAGCTATGTCAACAAGATTTGAAGAACAAGATTTCACAACTGAGTTCAACGGGCGCATCGTGTTGCGCATGCTTGCGCAGTTGAAACCATACTGGTATTGGGTTTTGGGCTTCGTGATTATGATCGCCGGGACATCGGCTCTGGACTCCTACTTCACGTACCTTAGCAAACGAATCCTGGATGAGGCCATTATCCCGGGCGATGGCCAGATGCTCAGGCATCTGATCACGATCTACGGAGGACTTGCCGTGGTTCAGGCTGCGACAGTTTTCGGATTTATCTACCTGGCCGGCGTTCTGGGAGAGCGCGTCCAATACGATCTTCGTAAGAGGCTTTTCGACCACCTCCAGACGTTATCTTTTTCATACTTCGATAAGACACCGGTCGGGTGGATCATCTCCCGTGTCACATCGGATGCCAACCGGATTGCCGAGTTAACAACGTGGGGTCTGGTAGATATCACCTGGGCGGTCTTCAACATCAGCACAGCCATCTACTTCATGT
>CAYMAQ010000071.1:0-15636 GCA_964388385.1 uncultured Anaerolineales bacterium
TTGTCTCTCTCGATCACTCCTGATTCTACCATAACTTCTTCTGAGAGCAAGGCACGTTCGCTGCCCTATATCTGCGCTAGCGTTGGCTTTTGTCACGGGATACCCCTACGGTATAATGAGATGTATCGTGGGTCAGGGTGCGCATCCCCCCCACAATCATAACGTCCGCATGATCAGGGTGATTGGAGACTGTGATGGGATCACGGCACAGCAGATGGCACAAGGCACGCCTTTTCCTGTTCACGTTAGGATGTGTGGTGTTGTCGGGATGCCTCAGGGCTTCAGGATCCTTTGTCGATGATTTCTCGGACCCGGGCAGCGGTTGGGGGGCTGCCTCTCACGAGACGTATGTTCGGGGCTACCAGCAGGGCCGCTATCTGATTCAAATTGACGTGCCGCGTTGGTTTGTGTGGGCGACGGCGGGACGCACCTACGAGCAGGTTGAAATTGAAACCGTCACCCAGTCTTCCGGGGAGATGGATAACCACTACGGCGTGCTCTGCCGCTATCGTAAGGGGCAGAGCTATTACTTTGCCATCAGTGCTGACGGCTACTATGGGATTTTCCTGCAGCAGAATGAGGAAGCGCTCGTACCTCTGCACGGCGCGGCGATGCTGCGCTCGCCCGCCATCCGTACCGATGGGTCGCCCAATCGCTTGTTGGCGACGTGTGAGGGGGTGACGTTGACACTCTACGTCAACGGCGAGCAGATCGCGCGGGTTGAGGACGATACCCTTAAGCGCGGGGACGTCGGTATGGCTGTGGGCACCTCCCGGCGTGGCAGCACGACGGTGTGGTTCGACGATTACACCGTTTCCCCCCCTTGAGGAAATTGGAGGGGCGTGCGCGTTTATCTTGAGTCGCTGGGATGTCGTCTGAACGCCGCCGAGTTGGAGCAGATCGCGCGGCATTTTGAGGGCAGTGACTGCCAGGTTGTGACAACCCCGGCAGAGGCGGATCTGGTGGTTCTCAACTCCTGTGCTGTGACGGCGCGGGCTTCGCGCAAAAGCCGGCACGCCGTGCGGCAATTTTACCGCGATAATCCCGACGCGGATATTGTGGTGACCGGGTGCTGGGCGATGCAGGAACCGGAAGATGTCGCCTCGATGCCGGGCGTCGCGCGGATCGTTTCCAACGAGGATAAACCCCGGACGGCCTCGCTGATCCTCGGCTCTCCAACCTCACCCGCTCCCTGGTTCCCCGGTCGATGGGGCCACACTCGGGCTCATCTGGGCGTGCAGTTCGGATGCGATCAACACTGCACCTATTGTATCACCCGCGAGCTTCGCGGCCCGGCACGCAGTCTTCCCATGGACGACGTCGTCCGATCGGTGGCGCAATTAGTCGCGTGGGGTGCGCAGGAGGTCGTTCTCACCGGGGTCTGTCTGGGCGCTTACGGTCAGGATCGCCCCTACTCCGGCGGATTGGCGGCCCTGGTCGGTGCAATCCTAAACGAGACTGCACTGCCTCGGCTTCGGTTGTCCTCCGTGGAGCCTTGGGACGTCGACGATGCGCTGCTGACTTATCTCGACGATCGGCGCGTCTGCCGGCATCTGCACCTTCCCCTCCAATCGGGCTCCGATGAGGTGCTACGGCGGATGGGCCGGCCCATCGACACGGATACCTTCGCCAATCTGGTCGAGTCCGCGCGCACGATCGCCCCCGATATGGCGATAACCACCGACGTGATCGTAGGATTTCCCGGTGCGACCCATGCGGATTTCGACGCGACCCTGGCCTTTGTCGAGCAGGTGGGCTTCAGCCGGCTCCACGTCTTTCCCTTCTCCGAACGGTCCGGCACTCCCGCAGCTCGGCTCCCGAACAGGGTTCCCGCGCAGGTAAAGGATTCACGGTCGCGCGAGCTTCGGGCGCTGGGGGGGCGGCTCGCACGGTCGTATCGGGCCCGCTTCACGGGGCGGCGCCTTCCGGTGCTCTGGCAGACCCGAGACCGTCAAGGGCGCTGGGTCGGCCTGACCGATACCTATCTCAAGGTTCTTGCGGTCACTGACCGCGACCTGCATAATTGTATCACGACCGTCTGCATGCCCGAACAGGCCGACACGCGGGTGGTGGAGGTCATCCTTGACTGATTCCCTGCGCCATCCACGATCGATCGGGAGAACCGGTCTCCTCCTGCTGATTCTACTGCTGACCGCCGCGCTGCGCTATGGGGGACTGGTCGACGTGCCGCCGGGCATCGAACATGACGAGGTCGCTGAAGTCCTCATCGCGGATCGAATTCTCGACGGACACCACGCGCTCTTTTTCGAGGAAGCCTACGGGCAGGAACCGCTTTTTCTGTACCTGGTCGCGGGGTCGCTCACCCTGTTGGGGCGAAATGTGCTGGCGCTGCGATTTGTCTCGGCGTCGATAGGCGTGTTGACGGTTGCCGCCGGCATTCGCTTGACCCGGCGCCTGTTCGGGCCGCGGCCCGCCGTGATCGCCGCTGTGGGATTGGGTTGGATGTTGTGGCCTGTCTTCTGGAGCCGCGTGGGGCTGCGGGGTATGCTGCTGCCCCTGACGCTCTCTCTGGGGTTGGATGCGCTGTGGGCCGCGTACGCGGGATCGGAATCCGGTTATCGGCGAACCCTGGGCGCGGGACTCTGGTTGGGGCTTACCGCCTATACCTACTCGGCCTCTCGGGGCATCCCCCTGCTGCTTGGGGGCTGGATCGGGGCCCTGCTTCTCGTGGATCGCCGACGATTGCTGCGGCGCTGGCGCAGGCTTGTCCTTGTATGCCTGACAGGGATTCTGATCGCTCTTCCCCTGATCATCACCGTGAGTCGGAACCATTCGATTCAAACGCGCGTCTATGAGGTGAACGCCCCGCTGAACGCGCTGCGGCAGGGGGATTTTCGACCTGTGTTGGCGAACGTGCCGCGCGTCCTGGGGATGTTTGCCGTGCGGGGGGATGACACCGTGCGGAATAATATGCCTGATCGACCTGTCTTTCCCGAGCCGATCTGGGCCGGGCTCTTTTACCTCGGCCTCGTCGTTGCCTTGGTCCGGCTGCGGGATGCGAGGTACGCCCTGGTGCTCGTCTGGTTGGGGGCGATGATGATCCCTTCGTTGGTCACGATAGAGGCACCTAACTTCGTGCGCACCCTGGGCGCGATGCCCGCGGTTATGATCCTTCCGGCGGTGGGTGCAGACTGGCTGTTTGATCGCCTGGGAGCGCGGGGTTCTGGGTTCGTGGCGGCTGGAAGGGTCGTGATAGGAGCGGCTGCGTTTGTCAATTTGGGGTGGACGGGTTGGGATTACTTCGTGCGTTGGCCGGCGGTCCCGGAGACGCAGTTCGTCTGGCAGACGGATCTTCGGAACCTGGCGGACTGGCTGGATGCGAAACCGGAGCTCCGGGACGTGACGGTGGGAGGGTTATCTGCGACGTCTATGGACGAACCGAGTCTGCGGTTGATGCTCGTACGACAGGATCTGCGTTCCCGATGGTGCGATCCCGGGAGCCCACTCGGCGTGGGCGGGGGAGTCCTGGTACCGGGGGACGGAGGATGGCTCGCGGTTCCCTCGGTCACGCCTTTGGACCCGAATCTGGCGGACATGATTGCGGCGCGCTGGGGAACAGGCGAACGGCTGACCGCACAGAGCTTTACGGCCTATCCCCTGGAGATGCGTGGAGACAGCCCTGAGGGACTGGGCCTTGAGTTTACCGGCGGCGTGTGGCTGCTCGAGGTGCAGAGGTCGGCCTTGGAGCAATTTGCTGCCGGAGCGCCGGTCACGTTAACCTCGGGTTGGCGGGCGGGGAAAGAAACGCCGTCCGCGTTAAAGACCTTCGTTCACCTCGCGGACGTCGACGGCGTCATTCGCGCCCAGCACGACGGCCTCGACTGCCCCTCCCGGTTCTGGCGGGCGGGCGATCTGATCCTGCAGAGACACGTGCTGCGTCTTCCGGATGATCTGCCGCCGGGCCGGTACACGGTTCGCATTGGACTCTACGACCAGGAGACGCTCGACCCCTACCCGCTGTTAGAGGGTTCTACCTACTATGAATTGGAAACCGTTGACATTGACTGAAAGAGATGCCGGCATTCACCGGGGACTCCACGTGCTCTTCGTGCTGGCTGCCTTTGGTTTTCTGATGGCCAACGCCCGCTTGCAGTCCCCGACGATGGACGAGCAGAATCACCTGGCTCGGGGGTATGCCCTGCTTCAAACGGGAGATCCTCGGTTGAGCATCGAGCACCCCCCGCTGATCAACGTTCTGGAGGCGCTTCCGCTTGGGGGGCGCTTTGCGCTGCCGCTGGACGACCCTGCCTGGGCGTCGGCGGATTGGTATCGGTTTGCCGACCGCTTTCTCTGGCACGCCAACGATCAGCCGGATCTGATGGTCTTCCTGGGCCGGTGGCCCGTCGCCGCCTTGACAGTCTTGCTCATCGCCCTGATCGGACGGTGGGCGGGGGAGATCGGCGGCGCCTATGCCGCGTCGGTTGCGGTGGCACTCACCGCGCTCGATCCGAATATCCTCGCCCACGGCAATCTGGCGACTACTGACCTGGGGATCACCGTGACAGCGACCCTGGCTGCCTATGCGGTCTGGCATGCCTCCCGTCGTCCGGGCGTGAGGTCGATTGTCTGGGCCGGAGTGGCGACCGGCCTGATGCTAGCCAGCAAGAGCTCGGCGCCCCTTTTCTGGGGGGCCTACGGCCTTCTCTTCACCCTTTCACGCATCCCCCGGGAAGAGGGAGAGGGCCTCGGTGCGTTCTCTCTCCGCATCGGGCAGCGTGTGGGTCGGTACGCGATCATCACTGCGATCGGACTTCTCGTGTTGTGGGCGTCGTACGCTTTCCAGGTTGCGCCGATCGATGAAGGGGGACCTGCGGTACCGATGGCCACGTATTGGCAGGGGCTTCAACGTGTGCTCTCCAACGTGGATGGTGGGCGGACATCCTATCTGCTGGGTGAGACGCGCGTCGGCGGCTGGCCCCTCTATTTCCCGATCACGTTCGTGGTGAAGACGCCCGTCCCCGTGTTGATCCTCCTCCTCATCGCCTCGGGGATCACGCTGGTCGCGCCCCGGGAGCCGGTCGCGGCGTTTCTGCTTCTTCCTGTGGGGCTTTACGGACTGATGGTGCTGCGGAGCTCACTCAACCTCGGGTACCGCCACCTGCTTCCGATGCTGCCGTTCCTGTATATCTGGATTGCACGGAGCGTTACCCGTTTACCTGTCGACATCCGGGGACGGACCGCCCTCCGGTACGTGACGGCGATCCTCCTCCTGTGGACGGCCGCTTCCACGCTCCGGATCGCGCCGCATTTTCTGGCCTACTTCAACCCGTTGGGCGGGGGGCCGACGCAGGGATGGCGGATCGTCGCGGATTCGAACATCGACTGGGGACAGGATCTCAAGCGGTTGGCGGATCATCTCGCAGAGAGGGACTCGGCCGAACCGATCCATCTGAGCTGGTTCGGCAGCAGCTACCCCGAGCATTACGGTATCGACTACGAACCCCTGCCGGGACTGCCCCATCACTTCAACCGCTGGTTCGAGGAACCGACCTTTGACGTCGACGACCCGGAACCCGGGCTCTACGTGATCAGCATCTCCAATCTGGTAGAATTGCCCCTGGTGGATAAGCGATTCTTCGGGTATTTTCGAGCCCGGAAGCCCGACGCCCGCATCGGGTACTCGGTCTATCTTTATGAGGTGGAGGCACCATAAGGTGGAGGCGCCGTGAGATTTGAATCCGGGCACCATCGTTTGTTGAAAACGCTGGCCCCTTTCGGATTGGCAGCAGGGCTGATGATATTGCTGACCTGGGTGCCCGCGCCGACGGTCGTCGGCTACCTCGCCGCATGGGCGTTGCTCTGGCTGCTGCCGGCCCTGAGTTGGTCGCGCGCGCTGCCGGGCGATCGGACGACCCGCCTTGCCAGCGGGTTGGGATTGGCCTTTGTCGTGAGTGGCCTGCTGACCCTGGGGCTTCATTATCTTCCGGGCCCATTTCCCCGCATGGGGTCGCGGGCGGCTTACGCGTTAGGGTCTGTGCTTCCCCTTCTCCTGCCAGGTATCGAGGATGAGGATATTCGACCGCGCCCCGAATTTGCCCGCGGTGTGCTCGTGATTTTGGTCGTCGCCTCGTTCGTCCGGCTGCCTAATCTCTCCTACAGTGAATTTCAAGGTGATGAGGCCGTGATTATGTCGCGGGCCGCTCAGGCGCTGGAGGGGGATGACGCGGAACTCTTCCTGCACCAGAAAGGCCCGGTGGAGGTACTCATCCCTATGTCGCTCTGGGCTTTGACCGGGACGACCTCCGAGTGGCAGGTGCGTCTGCCCTTCGTGGTTGTCGGTTGCCTCGCTGTCGTCGCCGTTGCGCTGTTGGCCGCGGAGTGGTTGGGCGATCGGGCCGGGACGCTTGCCGGGATGCTGGCAGGGATCAGCGGCTTTCTGGTGGCCTTCTCGCGCATCGTGCAGTACCAGAACGTCGTCGTCGCGATGGGCTGCCTGGCCCTTCTGTGGCTGACGAAGGCCGTGGAGCAGCGGCGGCATCGAGGCGTTTTGCTCGGCGCGGCCTTTGCAGCTTACGGATTGTTGGCCCATTATGACGCGGTGCTCATCGGCCCGGCGGGATTGTGGCTGCTTGGTCGGTACCTCATCGTAAAACGACCGCTGTCGCCCAGGCGCCTTCGTGTGTCGGCGATCGGCGTCGGGGTCGGTGTGTTGATCCTCGGCAGCTTCTACCTTCCCTTCGTGCTCAACCCTATGTTCGACCGGACATTTGCGTATTTGACGGCGGGGCGTCTGGGTGGGAATGCGTGGGTTCATAACAGCCTGGGCAGCGTATGGCGGATGAGCGTCTTTTACAACGCGCTGGTCTACGTTGTAGGGCTGGGTCTGCTCGTCATGGGGGCGGCCCTTCTGCGCGTGGGAACTCCAGCCGCCTGGCTTAACTTTGCCGTGCCGTTCCTTTTCTACGCGTTCGTGGTGATCGATCCGCGGACGCACGTCTATACCTTCTATCCGGGGGCGGCGATTCTGGCCTCTGGAACCCTGGCGTGGGTGGGGGAACGCGTGCGCCACCGACCGCATCCCTGGCGTTCCTGCGCTTTTGCCGTGATGGGGCTGTGGTACGGACTCTCCGCCGGCTATATGATGGTGGCATTTCTGGGCCACACCCCCGAGTATAAGCGCACGTGGCCTGAGAGCCGCCATCCGCTGTATCCCGTGCCCTTTCCCGACGACGCGCTGCCCCTCTATGGCCACTTCGGGTTTCCCTATCGCGCAGGATGGAAGGCTGTGGACGCGCTCTTTGCGGACGGCACGCTTGAGGGCGCGTATGCGAGTAACGAGGAGCCCGAGATCACAACCTGGTACGTGCGGCAGGGAGAACGGACACTTTGCCCGAATCCCGACTTTTATATCGTCGCCGAGCGGGTTCAGGATGAAGTTGCGATCGACTGGACGGAATTGCAGCGTGACTACGTGCGGTGGGGGACCCTCCTCGTCGGCACGGATGCCAAGATCGCCATCTATGGGCGCCCTCCGGCGCCTGAGCCGCCGTGGGTGCTGCAGGCTTTTGAATACGACCGGCGGTATGACGCCTCGGCGACCGCGCGGGCGCAGCTTCCTTCGACCTATGGAGGTACCCATCCAGCGGGGGTTGACTTCGGATCGGTCGCGCGCTTGCTGGGCTATGATCTGTTGGACGTCGAGGTCACCGAGGGCGAGCACTTAACCGTCACGCTCTTCTGGGAAGCGCTCCGCTCGCCCCACCGTAACTATCAGGTTTTTGTCCATTTGATGGCAGATGGTAAACTTGTGGCGCAGGATGACGGGGCACCCGCCTGCGACCACGCACCGACCAGCCTGTGGGAATCGGGCGAGATTATTCGCGACCCGCATCGTATCCTCATCGATCGTTCGATACCCGAAGGGACGCTCGAAATTCGGGTCGGGATGTACGATCTGCTGACGCTGGAGCGCTTGCCGGTCACCGGTTCGGTCACCGATACACTGCGGTTAGGCGAGATCGAGGTGGGTCCCTGAACCTTTCGGGAATTTAGGGTATGATGCCAGGGGGCGTGGTCACCCGTAACTTGTGTATAGAGTTGGTTTGACCGGGAACTTCAGGTAAACTCATAGATGTCGTGGGTAGGATCCTTTGATGTGGATATTCGATCGTGTTTCTCAGTGTTTGTGTGTGTCGGTCACTTCTCTGTGTGTCAGTGCAGCGTCTGTTGGGTTGGGGAACGTGTGGATGGCGTTGTTGTTTCAACCCTCATAGTTTCCAGTGAGGGGATCGGATAGCGGCGACCGGCTTTTGGAATCTGGTTGTTCTATCCCTCAAGTAAAAAAGGAGCGAACGATGTTTCGTAAACATATGCGCAGGTTTTACGTTGCTCTGCTGAGCGCCACGATGATCGTTGGCGTGCTGGTAGGGCTTCTGCTATGGAGTACCGGTGCTTTCCCGGTGCGGGCAGCGGCGTCCCCCCTGCAGGGAGGGTCGTATAAAGCCTCGGACGTCAACGAGGTGCCGCCGGGCGGAACAGTGGCTTACAGCATCGTGTTAAGCAACAGCAGTGGTTCACAGCTTGACAGAGTTGTGGTGACAGACACACTGGATCCTCGCTTGACGTACGATTCTCATCAAGTCAATCCAGACGTACTCGATGTTGTGATAACCTCTACCCACGAGTTTGTCATTGATATCCGTGATTTCTCTCCAAATTCGGTTGTAACCTTGAGTCTCTTTGCGACTTTGACCGATACCGTGGCATCCGGTGAGATCATCACGAACACCGCCACGATCAGCGATCCGATGGATATCTTCCCGACCAACCCGGCGACGTTTACCGTAAGCCGTCCCCCTTCGGTCCAGATCTACGATCCGGACAGCGGGTCGGTGATCCGGGATCAACCGGGCGATATCGTCGAGATGACGGGTCGGGCCTGGGTGGAGTTCGATCCGCCGCCCTTCCCCAACCCTCCTGTGCTCAACCCCATCGAGAATCTTGACAATGACGGCACGTACTCGGTGAACTGGAGCGCAGTTGAAGGGGCAGCCAACTACGTGTTGCAGGAATCTGCTGATGGCACCTTTGAGAACCCGCAGGACTACGGGATCTCTGCCCCTGATACCAGCCAGTTTATCTTCGGAAAGAGCAACGGGACCTATGCCTATCGCGTAGCTGCGTATGATAGCGCAGCGCACCCAAGTCGCTGGAGCAACGTACAGACGGTCGAGGTCACCGATGCCAGCGTGGCGAACACAACCCTGCAACAGACGCCGGACGTGACTTTGAATGCAAGCGTGATGGTTTCGGTGAGCACGGACGGTGGCGCGACGTGGCACGCTGTTGATACCATAACCGAGAATACAGGGGGCTGGTGGGATTGGTCGTACGACTGGGAACTGGGGCCGGATCGCAAGGACGAAGTTCCCACGCCGCTGATGGCGCGGGCTTACTACGCCGGTGGCGGCGGTTGGAATACGGACACCATCACGGTGACGGTGAGCAACGCGATCTTCTACACCTACTTCCCCGTCGTCTTTAAGCGGTGGCCGCCGATTCCCTACAAGCCGGCTTCCTTGACCGTGTTGGATCCGCCGGGTAACGGCAACGATTACACGGTGGGATGGACCTACGGCAGTCATCCGGACGCCCCGGTCACGGGGTTCGAGCTGCAGGAGGATGATAACTCGTCTTTCGATAATCCGGAGATCTTCAACCTGGGCAGTGGGGTTAACAGCAAAGATTTCCTCGATCAGCCTGACGGTACCTATTGGTATCGGATTCGAGGCGTGAACACGAACTGGGATTGGGATCTCTACGGTGCGTGGAGCGATCCCGTCAAGGTCGTTGTCTCGACCGGACACGTCTACAACTTCAATACCCAGGGCGATCGAGAGGGTTGGTCGATTAAACGCAGCGACGACGCGATCGAGGACCCATGGGATTTGCCTGCGCCGATCGTGAAGGACGGCGCGCTTTACCATCTGGTCTGGGGGCGGGCGGATTTCTCGATCCTCTCCCCGATGGACACCGCGCCGGCTGTGCCCTATACACTCAAAACCCGGGTCGACATCGTCGACAACGAGGACATTCCGAATGACGATCGCGGCCCGTATGCGGCGAAGACCGGGATGACGTGGGGGATTATCTTCGGCGGCAACGACGGAACGCCGTGTCCGGCGGATCGTCATAGTCCCAAGGGTTGTTTGAATCACTACTATCGTATCCTGATCACGTGGAACCAGTCTGCCGGGAACTTCAAGTGGCAGGTGAAACGGATCGATTATCACGCGGGTGATGCAGGAGGCGGTGCGGGAGACGGAAAAGAGCTTGTCACCTGGAGTGATATCAGCGGTGACTATAACTCGACGGGTTGGAATGAGTGGGAGATTCGAGTGACCGATGACGCTACCAACAATATCAAGATCTACTTCAACGGCGATCACAAGGCCTCGATCACCGATCATCGGTATATTGATGACCCGTACTTCGGTACCTTTATGGCGTCGCTCGACGAACTCGGCGGCGTCGCGACGAAGTGGGATTGGTTCCGAGTGGAGAGCCAGTAGCACCTAATTCTCAAACCCACGCGCAGGCCTCAAGCTTGCGCGTGGGTTCTTGTTGTATTATCGATCTTGTCAATCCTGAGGGAGTTATGAGGACCAAGCACATACTCTGTTACTCTAACCGCTTCTTGATCTCGCTCGTATTTCTGGGATGGGCGCTGGCGTTTTCGGCCGATATAGTTCTTGCGAGCGATCCCTTGCGGACCGCGAATTCAGGGAGGATTCTCTCGGAATCCTTGGGCATTGACGAGGCTGACGCACCGGACCTCGAACCCGTCTTCTACTTTCCCATTGTGATGGCAAACTGGCCGCCCTTGCCTCCGACCCCGGTGCTTGAGGACATCGATAACCCCATCTGGGACCGCGCTTATGCCCTTCAATGGTACGAGCCTTTGTCGATCTCCACGGCTCCCGTGATGTCGTATACCCTTCAGGAGTCCTCCGATTCAGGGTTTGCCGACGTGACGCATTATCACGTTTTGACCACTTCGGTGCCCTTTAGCATGGCGCAGAAGCCATGGGGCACGATGGGACATTTCTACTACCGGGTGAGAGCGCATACGCCGTGGGGCGAGGGCCCATGGAGCAATGCCGAGTCCGCCTTGCTCCTCAGCCGGCGCGACGACTTCGATTATCCCCAGACCGGTTGGACCGTGCGTCGAACCAGCGCCCCCGATCTTGATATGATGGAATCCTGGTATCATGCCGGCAGGTTCTACACCGGTGTGGAGGACCGGTTTGACTTCGGGATTTTCTCCCCGCTGCAGGAAGCCCCTGAGCCGCCCTACAAACTCACGCTACAGTCCAGGATTCTGCACCTGGCCAATTTGACGTCCTTTGGGATGGTCTTCGGCGGCAACGAGGGCACGTTCTGTCACGTCGAGCGGGTGAACGCGCAAGCTTCGGATGGCTGCTTCTCCCATTATTACCGGCTCAATGTGATCTTTGGAGGCTATTTCAAATACCAGGTGAAGCGGGTTGATTATCACTCCGAGCGCGGCAAGGGTGAGGGCGATCGGGATTGGGGATACGCCTACTTCGATACCAGCGACCCCACAGGTTGGCAGACGTGGGAGATTCGAGTCTATGACAACGGATTCGGCATCTACGGCAACGGCCGGTATCTGCAGTGGATTCCCGACACCCGGTATATCAACGATCCTTATTATGGGATTTTCAGCTCAACCAACGAGTATAACGGCGCACGGTTCCTGCACGAGTATTTCCGCGTGGAGCCGCTGGTCGGTGCGGAAGCCGTTCCCCCTCTGGATAGCGAACCCGCCGTGTCAGGGATCGAATGGTAATAAGGGCTGCGAACGCCACACCACAGGGAAGCTAACGATCGCGCCTATCGCCGAGGAGGGGTCGATGTCTCATGATTACGCACGGATGGGTGGCGGTTGTGTGTAGAGCCGGAAAAATCCTTGTGACAGGACGGGTTGGATGAAGCGACAATCGCTGATCGGCAACGGCATCCGGATCCTGCTCAGCCTGGCTGCGCTTGCCCTGTTGTTTCGCGAAGTGGGTGGGCAGTCGATCCTGTCTGCCCTGCTGAACGCGAGGCTCGGTCTGCTCCTCCTGGCGTGGGTGCTCTTTATGGGGGGGCTCGTCGTTCGGGCCTACCGGTGGCGGGCGCTGCTCCAGGGGCTTGGTATTCACCCGGGATTCTGGACCCTCTTGAAGCTCTACCTGGTGGGGGGGTTCTTCAACACGTTCCTGCCCTCCGGTTTTGGCGGCGACGTGGTGCGCGTGGTCGAGCTGGCCCAGGAGGAGGAGCGGTCTGCCTCGGTGGGGACCGTGCTGGTGGACCGGATGACGGGATTGCTCTCCCTGATGGCGATGGGATTGGTGGTGCTGCCGTTCGCCCGCGATCTCGTGCCCTGGCTGCGCTGGACGTTTTTGGCGATCTCGGTGGGGGGCTTGATCGGGGGCGGGTTGATCCTGGAGGGTCGATTCCTGCGCCGGCTGACCTCGAGCTTGCCGGGGGGGCTCTCCCTGGTCGGGGAGGGGCCTCTTGCCCAGGTTTATGCAGCGGTGACCGGGGCGGGATGGCGGGCGGTGGGGATTGCGCTGCTCGCTTCGACGCTCTTCAACGTGATCAACGTTATCGTCTACTGGCTGTGCGCGCTCTCGGTCGGGATCGAGGTTGGGCTGCCCTTTTTCTTTATCGTCGTTCCCCTGCTCTCGCTCACGCTGCTCGTCCCGATTTCGGTGGGGGGATTGGGAGCCAGGGATTGGGTCGCCCAGCCGCTTATGGCGTCCGTGGCGGTCTCGGAGACCCAGACGGCGGCGTGGACACTGGGGGTCTGGGCCGTCGCCGCGGTCGCCGGTCTGGTCGGGGGCTTCCTCTACGTGGGTCAGGCGATGGCCGACCTTGCCGGTCGGCGGAGAGATACGCAGGACTGACCCTTTTTTCCACGCTGTTCGCAGCAAAAAGCCCCCGGAGCCGGGGGCTTTTTGACGAATCCCCGATTTCCTAGTACAACAGACAGTAATGATGACCCGACGAGAACGTCTGATCGCCACACTGCGTGGGAAACCGGTTGACCGTCCCGCCGTCAATTTCTATGAAATCGGGGGGTGGACACCGGATCCCGACGACCCCGATCCATTCAACGTCTTCCAAGGGCCCGGTTGGCGGGAAATGCTCCAGTTCGCCGAGGAGGAGACGGATATCATTCGGATGGTGGCGCCCGAATTGACGCCCACGCCGGACAATCCCCGCGACGAATTTCGTCACGTGCAGACGTGGGTCAGCCGCGGATCGCGGTTTACCCGGGAGACGTGGCACGCAGGCGGTCGCGATCTGTCATCACTCACCCGGCGGGATCGCGACGTGGCGACGACGTGGACGATCGAGCCCCTGCTCAAGGATGCCGAGGATGTCCGTGCCTATCTTGAATTACCCGACGAGGTCTTCGCGTATGAGGTCGGCATTCAGACGCTCAAGTCCGCAGAGTGCGCATTGGGTGACGCCGGCATTGTGATGGTCGATACCCACGATCCGTTGTGTGCGGCAGCCGGTCTCTTTTCGATGGAGGGCTATACCGTGGTCGCGCTGACCGAGCCGGCGCTCTTTCACCGGCTCCTGCAAAAGCTCGCGCGTCCCCTTTATGCGCGGGTGGAGGTCGTCGCCCGTGAGTTTCCAGGCCATCTCTGGCGGATCGTCGGGTCCGAGTATGCGTCGGAGCCCTTTCTGCCGCCCTCGTTGTACGAAGCGTACGAGGTGCGCTATACGCAGCCTATCGTCGATACCATTCAGCGCTACGGCGGCTACGCGCGGCTCCATTCCCACGGGCGTTTGGCGCGCATACTGCCCTACATCGCGGGGATGGGGGTGGACGGGCTGGACCCCATTGAGCCCCCACCGCAGGGGGACGTCGCGCTGATCGACGTGCGGCGCGAATACGGCGATCAGATGGTGTTGTTCGGTAACCTGGAGGCTTCGGAGATCGAGAATCTTCCGACGGACGTATTTGAGCGGCGGGTGCACCGGGCCTTGGAAGAAGGAACCACGGGTGCCGGGCGCGGTTTTGTCCTGATGCCCTCGGCATGTCCCTACGGACGGGAGATCAACGCCCGTGTAATGGCGAACTATCGGACGATGGTGCGCCTTGCCGAGACGTACGGCAGCTGCACGTATGCTCCATAGGCGTAGTCTGGTGAGAATAAAGGAGTGAGGATGAGAACGTATCGAGAGCCTGCAAGAGATCTGCCCGTGGTCCGCGACGTCGACGTATTGGTGGTCGGGGGCGGCCCGGCGGGTGTGGCTGCCGCGATTGCCTCCGCCCGCGAGGGCGCACGGACGGTCCTGGTCGAGAGATTTGGATATCTGGGCGGCACGGCAACCGCCTCGTTGATGGCCTGCATCAACGGGTTTCGCAACCAGGTGGAGCCTGACAGCACACAGACCGTGCGCGGGATTGCCGAGGAGATCGTGCTGCGTCTCAAAGATCTGGGTGGGCTGGGACAGAGCCCCTATCCCCAAAAGCCCTATCCAACGCTGCCCGGGCAGCTGGAATACAGCTATGCCATCGACACGGAGCTGTTCAAGTACGTCACGCTTGAACTGAGCGTCAGAGCCGGTGTGGATCTGCTCTTTCACACGTGGTTTGCCGACAGTCTCGTGGAGGAGGGTCGAATCCGGGGTGCGGTGGTTGAGAACAAGTCGGGGCGGCAGGCCTTGATGGCCAAGGTCGTCATTGATGCGACCGGCGACGGCGACGTAGCCGCGCGGGCCGGCGCGCCCTTCTGGCAGGTCAAG
The DNA here is from genome assembly GCA_964388385.1 of uncultured Anaerolineales bacterium. Taxonomy (GTDB): domain Bacteria; phylum Chloroflexota; class Anaerolineae; order B4-G1; family SLSP01; genus PWVB01. The sequence continues at coordinate 14,794 of CAYMAQ010000071.1, forward strand.
GGTAACGAGGCCTCGCGTTTGAATGATACGCTGATGTACCGGATTGGGTTTGGGTCGAGCCGCCCAGCGGGGATCTTCAACTGTGATTTCGGCGATCATGCGGTGGTCTGGGGCCCGGGCGTCGGCCCGCTCAACGGCGTCAACGCCGAGGATCTGTCGCGCGGGGAGATCGAGGCCCGGCTGCGGATCTACTCCGACTTTGAAAAGAAGAAGACGGCGCATCCCGAGCTTGGGGATGCACGCGTGTTGGAGACGCCGCCGCTGTTGGGCATCCGGCAGACGCGCTTCATCGAGGGTCACTACACCTTGACCGCCGAGGACGCGATCGAGGGCCGGCGCTTTGACGACGTCGTCGCGATCAGCTCGTGTCCCGTGATCCATTCCTACGGGTATCGCCGTTATCTGGATCACGAGGGGTATGACATCCCCTATCGGTGTCTCGTGCCCCAGGGCGTGGACCATCTCCTCGTCGCCGGGCGGTGCATCTCCAGCGAACAGGAGCCCTACGAATCCCACCGGGCGATGGTTCCCATGATGGCGATTGGGCAGGCGGCGGGGGGGGCAGGCGCGCTCTCGGCCCAGATGCAGGTCTCCCCCAAGGCTCTTGACGTCCAAGCCCTGCAGAGAACCCTGATCGATCAGGGGGCCGAACTGCGTAAGAACGGGTGACGTCGCGGATGATGGATTGGGTGATGAATAACTGAAACGCTTCTGCGTCTCCACAGGGCCAACGGATTCTGGCAACCGTTTAGTCAGGTGAGTAGGGCGTGATTTCCCCCTCCCCTAACCCCTCCCGCCAGGGAGGGGAACGCCAGTCCCTCCCCCTCGAGGGGGTGGTTAGGA
>CAYMAQ010000072.1:0-15603 GCA_964388385.1 uncultured Anaerolineales bacterium
TCGAGGCGATCCGTACTGGGTCCCCCCGTTGATATCGGAACGCGAGTATTTTCTCGATCCGGAGGGACATCCTTTTCACCAACACGCGAAGGTCCGGTACTTCACCGCGAAGCGCAACGGACGGATCGTGGGAACCATCGCCGGGATCGTCAATCACCGGCACAACGAATACTGGAACGATCGGACCGGGTTTTTTGGACTCTTCGAGGTCCTACAGGATCGGGAGGCCGCCGAGGCCCTGCTTCGAACCGCCGAGGCTTTCGTTCGAGATGAGGGAATGGACACGATCCAAGGTCCCATGAACTTCTCGACCAACGAGGAGTGCGGCCTGCTGGTTGACGGCTGGAACGGGCCGCCGGTCATTATGCTCACCTACAATCCCCGCTACTACATCGATCTGGTCGAGGGATCCGGTTACACCAAGGCGCAAGATCTCTACGCTTACCTGGCGGATATCAGCGGGATCCAACCGGACGGAAGCGGCTTCAACCCCAAGGTGCTGCGCATCGCCAACCGGGTCCGCGAACGGACGGAGGTCGAGGTTCGCAACATCGAGATAAAGGAGATCAAGCGCGACGGCGAGTTCTTCAAACAGGTATACAATCAGGCCTGGTCCAAGAACTGGGGCTTCGTCCCCCTCACCGACGCCGAGCTGGAGCACGAGATCGAGGAACTCGTCCCCATTGTCGATCCGGAGACCGTCTTCTTCGCCTTCAAGGACGGGCACCCCATCGCGGCGGGCCTCCCGCTTCCCGACCTCAACCAGGCGCTCCACCGGGCCTATCCCCGGCCGGGCGTACCTGAATGGTGGACGATGCTCAAACTCGCGTATTGGTGGAAGATCCGGGGCGCGGTGACGACACTGCGAGCGTTTGCCGGCGGCGTCATCGAGGAGTACCGCGGGCAGGGACTCCATGCTCTCATAGCGGTCGAGACGCTCCTGCGCGCCACCAAAACATACGACAAGGTGGAGTACTCCTGGGTTTTGGAGAGCAACACACCGATGCGCCAAACCGCCAAGCACATGAGAGGAAAGCACTACCGCACGTATCGGATCTACGAGCGGAGCTTATAGTAAAAGATCCGCGCCCGGTACGCAAAACGGAGTCCCTTATCTTGGGACTCCGTTTCCATACCGAGGCCGACCTCGCAAATCGGCTCTCAGTACTTCTTCACGACCGGGCGATACGCACTCGGCTGCCGGGCCAACATAATCTGCGTATCCTCACGGCGCCGCCGAAGTTCGTCGAGATCGATCCGCACCACGAGATATCCCTCTTCGGGCTCCTCGAGCGCCGCCAACACTTCGCCGTTAGGCGCAAGTACCGCGCTCTGCCCCGCGAAAACGTAAGAGGGCTCCTCGCCCACGCGGTTGGCGGCAGCCACAAAGATATCGTTCTCATAGGCCCGCGAGACCAGAAGCGTCCGCCACATATCCGCGCTCTTGGCCTGCCAGGCAGCGGGCACGACAAGAATCTCCGCGCCCTGGAGCATCAGGCTTCGGGCCGCCTCCGGGAACGCAAGATCCCACCCGGCCATCATCCCCACCATGCCGAACTCCGTCTCGAAGGGTTGGATGCGATATCCAGGGCGGAAGACCAACCGCTCCTCGGCAGGCAGGTGAAGTTTGCGGTACTCACCCTCGACCTCACCGTCCGGCGCGATCAGGACCGTGCTATTATAAAGCACCGTCTCCACGTCACCCTTGACCGCCATCCCGATGACAAGATAGATCCCAAATTCGGTCGCGCGCTGTCCGAGGATATTGGTAACGGCCCCCGGTATCTTCTGGGCCATCTCGGCAAACCGCTGCCCGCCCTCATAGCCTGTGACGGACAACTCCGGGAAGACAATCATGTCCACCGGTTGTTCGGTGGCAATTCGGGAGATATACTCCGACATCTTCCCAACGTTGTCCTGCATTTTGGCCAACTCCGGTTCCATCTGGACAACCGCGATATTAAGTTCTCGCATCCTCAACTCCCTCTCGTTCTTAGGAATAACAACTCAGTGGTTATAGATTCGGATAGAAAACACTCAACGTTTTCGTGACACCCCGGGAAACTCCGGCCGATGAAGGGCCTCACGAATACTTCGGACGGCGCAAAAACCCAATCGCCGACTGCAATTCGGTCGGCAGGACGGATTCGACGTGCACAAACTCGTCCTCGATCCTCGGATGGGGAAACTCAACCAGGCTGAGATGCAGGAAAATCCGATCGGTCGTCAGCACATTTCGCGCCCGTGCCCCGTATTTGTAGTCCCCGACGAGGGGAAATCCATACCAGGAAAGATGAACACGAATCTGATGCAGCCGCGATGAATCAGGACGCACGTAAACAAGGGTAAACGCGTCCTCGCCCATCCGGTAGTGACGCTGCGCCCGGACGTACGTCTCAGCCGGCCGGCCCGTACGGGAGACCCGCAGCCGCGATCGTTGGTGTTTCACATTGCCGATAGGTTCGTCGATCGTATGCTCCCCTTCGAGGTACCCCTCGATCAGGCCCGAAAAAACCCGCTCCATGCGCTCGCGTTTGATCGAGCGCCGCAATTCGCGGTAGGTCTCCCCGTCCCGGGCCGCGACCACAAGGCCGGAGACCGCGGGATCCAACCGGGTCACGATCCCCGCGCGATCCGCCCCACCCACGTGGGCGCTGCCCGCATAGCGGTTGCCCAGCAGCTCAGGCAGCACGAGGCCCGACGGATCGATATATCGCGTCCGCTTCATCGCGATGCCCGCCGGCTTATTCACCACCAGGAGATAGTCGTCCTCGTACAGCACGTCCAAAGAGACCGCGGGCGCGCGCAATTCCTCCGTTTCCTCCGGCTCCGGCAGCGTGACGGCCAGCGTATCGCCGGCCTCAATCCGCTGACCCAGTTTCAAAGCCTGGCTCCCATTGATGAGCACCCGGCCTTTGCGGATCATCTCATCGATATCCTGGCGGCTGAGACGATCCCACGTCCGGGCAAGCAGTTGATCGAGACGTGTGTCGCTCTCGGCTGTAATCGTACGACGATCTTCAGACCTCTGATCCTCAGACATCCGCCATCACTTCCTTTCGATCTTTCTCTCGCTGTTCCTCAAAAAAAGAGTCAATAAATAAAATAATAACCCCCACAACAATCGCTGAATCTGCAATATTAAAAACCGGCCATGTGTGGAGCGGCCAAAAGTTGACGTCAAAAAAATCGACCACGTAGCCCCGGGTGATCCGGTCCAGGAGATTGCCCAACGCGCCCCCGACCACCAAGCCCAGGGAAAGATGCAACCACAGCTCATCAGGAGGAAGGGTCCGCTGATAGATAAGAATGCCCACAATGACCAGGGTCTGGAGTATGACAAAGAACCCACCCAATTGAGGAAAGAGACCGAAAGCCACCCCGGTATTCTTCACCCAGGTCAGAGAGAGTATGGGGGCCAACCAGTCCACCAGATCGACGGGGGTATAGAGGGGGAGATTGGCAACCACCCAGGCTTTGGTAATCTGATCCAAAATCAGGACAGCGACCGCGCATCCAATGAGGATCCAACGGTTGCGTGATCGTTTACTCAAGCGCACGCCCCCATTTCACCGACTCATCTCTCGACGCGACTTGCACGCAATACAATAACGGGCCTCGGGGATCGCCTCCAAGCGCGCCAGTTCGATGATCCCACCGCACGATTCACAGATCCCATACGTGCCATCCTCGAACTTCTCCAGCGCCCGCCGCACATCCTCGTACGCCATCTTCAAACGCTGCGCGACGGAGACGTCCCGCTCTTGCTCGAAGACCTCACTTCCCGAATCTGCCATATGATTACTGTATCCCACCCCATCCTCACGGACGGCAGCTTGCACGTCCGCCAACTGCGCTTCGAGCTGGGTCGCAGACTTATTGAGTCGTTCGCGTAACGTTCCATAGGTTACCGGCATATCTTTTCTCTCCCCTTGACCTCAGGCACTCATTCTACTCAACTAGGCAAAAATGGCAAGCAGTTCATCCTAAAAATCGCCCTTGAATAGAACATAATATCTATTGTGTCCATCTGTGCGATCTGAAATTAGAATTTGCGTATTCTCCGGATCATTATACAATGATCGTTGTTCAGGGAGCATCAACACAGCCCGTTCCAAGACGCCAGCAGAGGTCAGGTGCTACTAGCGGTCTCGTATGCCTACGAACCCAGCGCTCTATCCTCCCAAGCTTGGGCCAGGCGTGAATAGCCGTCCTCGTCGATGAGCCATCGTACGCCGCGAACGACGGTTACTGTTCTGTAATCTCTTTGTAACTGCCGTCACGATATCTCACGATACAATGAAGATAGTAAAGAGGCGCAGATCTACTCAACCCTTGGTCCATTGCTCTCGGCGAAAGTCAAACACAGTATCTTAGGAGGATGACAGGATGAAGACGAAACATTGGAAATTGCTTGTAGCCGTAGCACTCATTGTCGGGCTGCTCCCTCAAGTGGTGCTGGCCGCAGCGCCAAACTATTACACTTCCGTCATCGTCAGTGACGTAAGTGATGGCGCGCCGGTCATCGGGGGCACCTTTCAGACCGATGTCAGTGTCTCGATTGAGAACAATACCACGCCACCCCTCGGGATTATGGGCATCGACCTGTGGCTGCAGTTCGACTCCACGGTTCTCGCCGTCGATGATGCGGATGACAACCCCTCAAACGGCGTGCAGGTCGAGGTCCAAACCGATTTCTTCGGAGGATCCGTCGTGGTAGCCGAGAACGAGGTGACCACCTGCCCGAGCGGCGGGGATTGCGTGCACCTGGCGCTGAGCCACACCGGATCGCCCGTCACGAACCGGACGGGAAAGGTCGCCACCATCACGTGGGCCGGTCTGGCCATGGGCGATGCGGGGCTGGCCGTCACCGCCGATACGGTCCTGGCCGACATCGACGGCAACGACGTGCCCATCAACAGCACGACCGTTCCGGCCATTATGGTCGTGGAGCCCGGGTTTATCGAAGGCTTCGTCAAGCGTCAGGGCACCCGCACCAACCACGCCGGTGTCGACGTCATCGCTTACAATGCCAGCGGGGGCGTTGTCGGCAACACCACCACGGCAGCGGACGGCTCCTTTATCCTCAACGTGCCCCTCGGCGGCACCTATCTGGTCCAAGCGTTGTACAACGGCTATCTTAAGGCCCAGAAGAGCAACGTCTACGTCGTGGGCGGCACCGTCGACCTCGGCACGACCACGCTGTTAGGGGGAGACGTCAACAGTGACAACAACGTCAATATCCTGGACATCGTTTCCATCATCAATCGTTACGGCACCACAGGATGGGGCCCCGCGGAGCCGACCGACATCAACAACGATGGCACGGTCAACATCTTCGACCTCACGATCGCTGCGGGTAACTTCGGCCGCTACGGCCCTCTCGGATGGTAATCACGTACAGATAGGTCAATAATCAGAAGAGGAGAACCCTATGAAACGTAGAACAACGCTCGCCATCATCACACTCTTCACACTTCTGGGGACGCTTTTCGCACCTCCAAGCTCTCCGGCCCTGGCCGCGGATGCTAAAGTCAGGATCGTTCCGGCAGCGACCAACGTCGACGTCGGGCAGACCGCCGTGCTCCAGGTCTACGTCGCGGACATCACCAACCTGGCCGGCGCCGAATTCCACATCTCGTTCGACGCCGACAAGCTCGAAGTCATCGACGCGGACCCCGATAAGGACGGCGTGCAGGTCAATATCGGAGACTTCCTCGTCGCCGACTTCGTCGCGAAGAATGAGGCGGACAACGCGGCAGGCAAGATCGACTTCGGCATCGCGCAGATGTCACCGAATACCCCGGTGAGCGGCAGCGGCACGCTGGCCTCGATTACGTTCCGGGGCAAAGCGGCGGGGACGGCCAACGTAACCCTGGACAGCGTCCTGATGTCCGACGCCAACGGCGCCCAGATCCCGGTATCGACGGAGAGCGGAAGCCTCACCGTGGAGGACGAAGGCGATACCCCAACCCCCACTCCGACCGAAACGACGACCGCGACCACGACCCCCTCCCCCACCACGACCGCAACGACCACGCCGCCGCCCGCGTCGTGCGATTTTCAGGGCTACCACATGGTCCGAGCCGGGGAGACAATCTATTCTATCGGACGCGCCTATGCAACCAAGCCGAGCGCAATCGCCTCGTGCAACGGCATCGTGAACCCGAGTAAGATCTACGTGGGTACCAAGCTCGGTATTCCCTATGCGACATGGTCACCGGTTCCGCCCGGACCGACGGCAAGCCGCCAGTTCGATCCCGGCGGCGGCACGCCGCCGCCTCCTGCCCCTGGATGCCGGTACTATCACAAGGTGGTCTACGGCGAAAACCTGACTATCATCGGGATGAAGTACGGGGTAAGCATCTGGGCCATCGCCCGGGCCAACGACATCAACAATCTCAACCTGATCTTCGCCGGCGATACCCTCTGCATTCCCTAGGCTGCCAAACGGGTGCCCAGCCCATTCACCACCCCCGGATCAACCCCGGGGGTGGTTTTTGTTATCGACGCCAATGATCCGGGCCCTCACCGCCGGTAGTGAAAGACTGACACTCCGGGGACGTGCCAGACGCCCACCCGTTCGAGATTCACCTCCAACCATTGCTTGACGAGCTCACGCTCATCCCACAGCGCCACCTCGCTGTAGATCAACCAGACGCCCGGTGCCCCACCCACCCGATCCCGCATCTCAGCGTCGACGTAGGGCATCCCCTCCACGTAGTCCGCGCTACCCGTCTCACGCCAGTTAGTATAGGGCGCATCGACCCAGGGATCGAGCGGCTCATCCGCGTAAAACGCATAGACGTGGTGGTTGTACGGAATCTGGAAGATCAGTACCTCGCGGTCGTCACGGCGCGCCTCGACGATCTCCACCACGGCCTCAAATTCAGGCTTGATCGGACGGGTCATCTGAGCCAGCACACCGTGGCCCTGCAGAACGAGGATGAGCGCCAGCAGACCAGCCCCCAACCCGCGCGATCTTGACGCGATCCCGTCGATTCCTAACGCAATCCCCAAGATGAAAGCCGGAGCCGACCAAAGAAGATAGCGCGCCGTAAAGATCGATCCACGCGACGAGACAAGCCAGACCGCGAGTAACGGCAGCGCCAGCCAGGCGCCGAGCTGTCCGGCCCGTCGGAAACGACCGCGCCAGATCACGACCGCCAGGCCCAACAGCGACACCGTGCAGACCCCGAGAATGGCAAGAAGCGACCCCACCTCCGCGCTATCCCAACGGCCCTGGGTAATCCCCCACCCCCATTGGGTGGCCAACTCGGCGATCATCTCAGACAGGGTGCGGTCGGGAAACCCGGTCTCGCGCACCTGGAACGCCAACCGTCCCTGCCAGGCCACCAGCGGAAGATAAGGGGCGGTCAGGCCGAAAAGGACAATCAGCCCGCCGACCCACGCCCGGTGGTGACGCGCCGGATGGAGGAAAAACCAGAGGATCAGCACCGGAATGAGCAGCGCCGCCAGGATGTGACTGTAGAAGGCCGTCGTCACAGCCATCCACGTGACCCCCCACCCCATGCCATGCGCCGCCGCACTGGCCCGGTCAGCGGCATAGAGTGCCAGCAGGGCCAGCATCGGCACCCAGCTGTACATTTTGATCTCCTGCGCGTACCAGACGAAGACAGGAGACGTCGCGACCAGCAGCCCCCCGACCATCCCCACGCGCCGCCTGCCGGACATACGGTGAGCCAGCACGACGATCAGGGGGACGATCAGCACACCCCAGAAGACGGAGAGAGCCCGCATCGCGAAGACGGAGTCGCCCGCCAACGCAATCCATCCCCGCAGCAACGGCGAATAGAGCGGGCCGTTCCATCCGGCCCGCGTGAAGTTCCGCAGGATATCCTGAAAGGGCTGCAGGGCAAAGCGCCACTGATCGACCTCGTCGCGCCAGAGCCCCTGCACCTGCACGGTCAGGATACGCACAGCGAACGCCCCCCACACCAACACGGCGCGCTGCGCATAGATCATCCAGGGCATCCGGCGCCGGCAGGAGACCTGACGCCGGATCGAAGGACATTCTTTCATTGGACCTCCCTCCGCATCCCACTATAATAGAATTGAAGAGAGGGACAATACGGAGGAAACATGACTCAATCATCGGATTTCCGCATCCTTAGCGAGTTCACCTACGATCCCGTCGAAATCGACCGAGGGTATACCGGACAGACCCTCTACGTCAACGTCGGCACCGGCGAGATCGAGGGGCGCCCGGTCACCGAGGAGATGAAAGCGACGTTCATCGGTGGGCGGGGCTTCGATCTCTGGCTGCTCTGGCACGGTGTCAACGATGATACGCAATGGGACGATCCGGAGAACGAGATCGTGATCGCCTCCGGTCCCTGCGGGGGAATCACCCAGTATCCTGGATCGGGCAAGTCGATCGCCGCCACGATCTCTCCGCTGACGAATATCGTGATCGACAGCAATGCGGGCGGGCACTTCGGCCCGTACCTCAAGTTCGCCGGCTGGGACGCTATCGAGATCCAGGGCAAGGCCACCGAATGGGACGGCGTCGACGACGTCTTCGTCGAGATCGACGGCCCCCAGGGCCGCATCCGGATCCTGGCGGCGCCGGAGGGCTGCCCCACCGACACCCACGTGCTGGGCCCCTGGATCAACGATCACTTCACCGCCGACGAGAAGGAACGCGCGCACCTGGCCTTCATCTCCGCCGGGCGCGGCGCGGAGCACGCCGCCATGGGCTGCATGAACTTCAGCCTCTACGACCGCAAGCGCAAGGACCTGCGCTATAAGCAGGCCGGGCGCGGCGGTCTCGGCACCGTCCTGCGCGACAAGCGCATCAAGGCGGTCATTGTGCACACCCCGCCCTTCGCCGGCGATGCCAACCACCCCGCCGACCTCGACCGCATCATCGAGGTAGGCACCGATATGCACCGCGAGGTCGCAACCTGGGACCCCAAGCAAAACCGCATGCGCAACCGGGGCACGTCGTATCTGGTGCAGATTATGGATGACTACGACCTGCTGCCCGTGATGAACTTCAAATACGGCTCCCACCCGGAAACGCCCAAGATCAACGGCGACGTCTGGGAGGCGCGCTACACACAGAATCTGCCCGACGGCTGCTGGTACGGCTGCACCGTGGCGTGCGCCCACGCTGTCGACAACTACACCATCCAGACCGGCCCCTACGCCGGGGGCTGTGCGATCGTCGACGGACCTGAATACGAGACGATCGCTGCCATAGGCTCCAACTGCGGCATCTTCGAGCCCGGCCCCATCCTGGAAGCGAACCTCTACTGTGACACCTACGGCATCGACACCATCTCCTTCGGCACCGCGATGGCCTTTGCGATGGAGTGCTACGAGGCGGGCGTCCTCGATCAGGAAAAGACCGGCGGACACGCGCTCCACTTCGGCAACGCCGACGCGATGCTGGCAGTCCTTCACGAGATCGCCCGCGGCGAGAGCTTTGGGGCCATCCTGGGGCAGGGCATTCGAGCGATGAAGCACACCTTCATCGAGCACTTCGGCGCCGACCCCCAATTCCTGCAGGATATCGGGATGGAGGCCAAGGGACTGGAGTATTCCGAGTACGTCACGAAAGAGTCCCTGGCCCAACAGGGCGGCTACGGCCTAACCAACAAGGGCCCGCAGCACGATGAAGCGTGGCTCATCTTTATGGACCAGGTCAACAACCAGCTTCCGACCTTTGAGGACAAGGCAGAGGCGCTTCACTACTTCCCTATGTGGCGCACGTGGTTCGGCCTCTGCGGCTTCTGCAAGCTGCCGTGGAACGACGTCGTCGATCCCAAGAACGCCGAGGCCGACGAGCCACAGAAGATCCCGCACCACGTCCAGAATTACGTCGAGATCTTCAAGGGCGTCACCGGGCGCGACGTGACCGACGACGACCTGATCGCGATGTCGGAACGGGTCTACAACCTCCAGCGGGTCTTCAACATTCGGCTGGGCTACGGTCTGCGCGACCACGACGCGATCCCGTATCGCTCCGCCGGCCCCGTGACCGCCGAGGAGTATGAATCGCGGCGGGCGCGATACGACGCCCAGCTGCGCGACTGGCTGAACCTCGATCCCGGGACAATGACCCTCGAGGAGAAACTGGCAGCCCAACGGGCCCACCGGCTGGAGCAGTACGAGAAGCTTATCGACGCCGTCTACGCGCGGCGCGGCTGGACGTCACAGGGCGTTCCGACGCCGGAGACCCTGCGGGCCCTGGGCATCGACTACCCGGCGTTGCTGGCGGTCGTCGAACCGCACCTTGAGAAGGGGGACGATCGCGCGTGATCACTGTCAATCATCGCGAACGCGTCGAGTGGCAAGCGCATATGACCGTCCAGGACCTGCTCGACGCGATGACATACACCTATCCCCACGTCGTGGTGACCCTCAACGGCGACCTCGTCGCCCACGACACCTATGACGAGGTCGAGTTGCCCGACGACGCGGACGTCCGCGTCGTGCACCTTATGGCCGGAGGGTAGCATCCAGGTCCGCGGACCCACTCTCAATGCTTATGGATGATTCTCCCGGACTAAGGCATTTTCACCGCAGATTTTGCAGAGATCGCAGAGAGCATTCAAAAATACCCAACTGACGAGGAGGCGCCACGTATGACCCTGTGGCTCAATCAAACCCTGCGCATCGGTACCCTGATCATCCTGCTGGTGTCATGGGCCGCGATGGTCATCCCGGCCTTTCCCGCCCCGGCGGTGATGTGGGCCTTTATCTTCCTCTACGGTCTTCTCACCGGCTTCGAAATAGGCGGAGCCCTCTACTTCACCGCGATCACCCTGCTGACCATCCTCGCGCTCCTGGCCGACAACCTCCTGATGCTGGGGGGCGCCCGCAAAGCCGGTGCGCGATGGAGCTCGCTGTTCGTCGCCTTTGTCGCCGGCACCTTCGGAAGCCTTTTCCTGACCCCGCTGCTGGGCATCCCCATCACCCTGCTGGCCCTCTTCTTGACGGAATACGCCCGCCAGAAGGACAGCGAACGGGCGTGGGCCGCGACGAAGAGCATGATCTTCGGTTGGGGAACGTCCGTCGTCGTCCGCCTGCTCCTGGGCATGGCGATGCTCATCCTATGGGCGATGTGGGCGTGGTTATAAATTTGCATCTCGGTCAAAAAGTATGATAAAATATCATACCGGAGGTGAGAGCGATGCCGAAAGAAAAAGTGGCCGTAACCCACGAAAGAGATTTGTTGACGAGACTCGACCGGATGGTGACAGAAGGCAAGTATTCCAGCCGAAGCAGTGCCGTAGAAGAAGCCGTCAGGGAAAGGCTGGCGAAACTTGAGCGATCCAGGTTAGCCGAGGAATCAGCAAAACTAGATCCTGATTTTGAGCAAGCGCTGGCGGATGAAGGCTTGACTGGAGATCTCTCGGAATGGCCAGACTATTAAGGGGTGATGTCTATTGGGCGAATCTCAATCCGGTCCAGGGGCACGAGCAGGCAGAAATTCGCCCTATGGTGATCGTCAGCCACGAGGTCTTCAACGAGCGATCAGGCACGGTGATTGCGATGGCGACCACGAGTCGGCCTCAACGGGCTGGCTTTCCACTCACCTACGAACTGAGGAGCGGTAACCTTCCAAAACAATCCTGGGTGAAAATCAGCCAGATCAAGACGCTGTCAACGGCTCGGTTAGAAAACAAAATCGGCCGAGTCGTTCCCGAAGAGGTAAGCATTCTGATAGAGGGGCTTAACGAGATCGTCTCCGGCTAAGCTCCGAGGAAACGTATGCTTCATCTCCGGCATCCAGGACATCTGCACGAGGGCGCGCACCGGCGGCTAACTTCGCAACCCACCGGATCACCTCATTCGCACGGGCCTCGTCGGCAAAGAGAGCATCCACCTTATCGACCAAGTGAGGATACTCCGCCTCGATCACGTCCCGCGCGGTCTCCAGCACGAGTCCCGCCAGGGAGGCGGGTAAGCCGACCTCCCTGGCGAATCGATCCGTCAGCTCGTTCGGATGGATCCGCGAACTGACAGGGTCCGAGCTATTTTTTACCAAGAAGCCCGCCGAGCTTATCCGCGCCCTTGCCCAGCACGTCCGCCGCCTGGTCCATCACCGCCTCATTCTTCAACGCAGCGTCCACCTGGGCAGCAATGGGGCCGGGAAGCCGATCCTTGAGGAAATCGATCACGACATTGACCGCCTGCTTCGCCTTGTCCTCCGGCAATCCGGCTTTCTCCTGAACCAACGTCACCAATTCATCCATCTGACCCTCCTATGATCTTACGTTGAACTTTGCGTCACCTTCGTTTATTATACCCCAGACTCACATCTATGCAGATTTCGTATCCCACCAAGAACGGAGATGTCGTGATGACCCATTCAGAGGCTGCAGATCCATCGGGCGCACCCACCCGAAAGCGCGCCAGAACCAAGCGCTATCTGCTTGAAGGATTCGCGGTGCTCAGTCTCGCCGCGCTCCTGACCGTGACCCTGGCCCTGCACCTGACGAGCCCCCCGATTCCATACGACCCACAGGCGGCATCGCTCGAGGAGACCGTCCGGGCCCGCGTCGTGGACGTCGTGAGTGAGGCATCCTCGGAGGATGCCTCGGGCCTGACGATGGTCAATCAACGGCTCAAGCTGAAGATCCTCAGCCAAGGACCCTACGCGGGGAAGGAGATCACGGTCACCTATAATGGGATGGGACCGACCCTGCGGGCGGTGCGGTTTCGCGAGGGCAATCGGGCCCTGGTGATGATCTCAGAAGGGCCCGAGGGAGAGCGTTTCTACCAGGTCGCGGATCACGTCCGGCTTCTGCCGCTGGCCCTTATCGCGGGCGCGTTCGTCGTGCTGATCCTGGTCATCGGGCGGTGGCAGGGGCTCCGCGCCCTGATCGGTCTGATCCTGAGCGGTCTGCTCATCGGCGGGTTCATACTTCCTCAGATCCTGGCGCACCGCAATGCCGTCCTGATCAGCCTGACGGGCACAGGGCTCCTTCTCGGTGTGACCCTCTACCTGATCCAAGGATGGAACACCACCGCCCACGTCTGCCTCCTGAGCCTGCTCATCAGTCTGGGGCTGACCGGGTTACTCTCGGTGACCTGGACCCGGGTCGCGTTTCTCACCGGGTTCGGCTCAGAGGAGACGATGTTCCTCCAGGCCGCCGGCATCGGCGTCGAGATGCGGGGACTTCTCCTGGCGGGGATGATCATCGGGGCCGCCGGCGTGCTCGACGACGTCGTGCTCGCCCAGGCAGTCACCGTCTTTGAGCTGGCTGCCGCCGCGGCGCCCACGACCGGCGAGCGGGCTTTGACCCGGCGCGATCTCTTCCGAAGCGGGATGAAGGTCGGAGTGATCCACCTGGCCTCGATGGTCAACACCCTGGTGCTGGCCTACGCCAGCACCGCGCTGCCCCTCCTGATCCTCTTCTTTCTCTATCCGGAGCCCTGGTACCTGACCATCAACCGGGAGCTGATCGCCGAGGAGATCGTCCACACGCTGGTAGGCAGCACCGGCCTGCTTATCGCTGTGCCGCTCACCACCCTGGTCGCGGTCTGGTCTGCGCCCCGGGGAACGTCCGCATAGCCATTTTCTGAAGTCACGCTATCCCGCGTCCGCCATCACCTCACGCATCGCCTTCAACGCCTTCTCAACAGCGGCATCGTCAATCCAGCAGTGCGTCACCGCGCGGAAACCCCGTGCCGTCCGGTTGGGAAGGAGCACACCGCGTGCCCTCAAGCCGGCAGCCACCTCGGGGCCCGTCAGCGGGCACGTATCCGAGAGTGAGAAGTAGAAGATATTGGTGTGTACCGGCCCCACCTCCAGACCGGGGGTCTCCGCAAAGCCCGCCGCCAACGCCTGGGCGCGAACGTGATCGTCCGCCAGCCGGTCCACCATCTGCTCCAGCGCGACAACCCCGGCGGCCGCGATGATCCCGGCCTGGCGCATCCCGCCGCCCAGAGCCTTGCGGGCCCGGTGCACCTCCGCGATGAAGGCCTCGGTGCCGCAAATTATGGCCCCGACAGGCGCCGACAGCCCTTTTGAGAGGCAGAAGGTCACCGAGTCCACGGGCGCCACCAGCTTGCTCGCGGGCACATCCAAAGCCACGGCGGCGTTGAAAAGCCGGGCGCCGTCAACGTGAACCCGAAGCCCGTTTGCGTGGGCGAGATCGGCCACCGCGATCATTGTCTCCGCGGGGATTGGGGACCCATGGCACGCATTGTGGGTATTCTCCAAACAGACCAGCCGGGTGCGCGGAAAATGCGCGTCGTCGCCGCGAATCGCCCCCTCAATATCATCCAGGGCCATCGTCCCGTCGGGCTGGTTGGGCACCGTATGGGGCATGATCCCGCCCAACGCCGCCATCCCCCCCTGCTCGTAGAGAAAGGTATGGCTCTTGTCGCCGAGGATGACCTCGTCGCCGCGCCCGCAGTGCGCCAGCAACGACGCCAGGTTGCCCATCGTCCCGCTGGGCACCAGCAGCGCGGCCTCCATCCCCAGTCGATCGGCAGCCATCCTCTGCAGGCGGTTGACCGTCGGATCCTCCCCGTAGACGTCGTCCCCCACGTCAGCTTCGGCCATCGCCTCACGCATCACCGCAGTCGGACGCGTGACCGTATCACTTCGCAAATCGATCATCTCCACCGTGCTATCCTCCCCCACCTCATCCATCTGAATATCGCCATCATCCCCAGGTTTCCGCTATTATACAGATCCAGGACCGATTGACGAAAGACGCGGACCGGAAACAGAAAATCCCCGGTGAGTATATCACCGGGGATTTAAAGTGCCGAAGGTGGGAGTTGAACCCACATGACCGCAAGGGTCACTGCGCCCTGAACGCAGCGCGTCTGCCTGTTCCGCCACTTCGGCGTGTTCATGCAATGTGAACGCTCATGTCATCCCGAACGAGGATGATTATACATGGCTATCGCTCTTTGTCAAGAGAAAGGCTGACTCTATAATACGAGCATCAAACCCGGCGTATGGGGAGGCCGTCCACCTCGGTTTCTTTCGAGGGCCCCTCCGTCACAGTTCATCAACACGCATAGACAACTAGGAACCTATACATGTACCCAACTGCTAAGCTTCAATGTCCCACGTGGATTGTTGAGGAAGTCGGCAATCCCACGCTTACCTACGCGAACGTAGAGGCCCGGATGGACCTGGTGATTCGCCTCGCCGAACGCAATATCCGCGAAGGGGGCGGACCCTTCGGCGCGGCTGTCTTCGAGATCGAATCCGGTCGGCTGATCGCGCCCGGTGTCAATCAGGTCGTACCCAGCCGAAGCTCCCTGGCCCACGCGGAGGCCGTCGCGATCGCGGTCGCCCAACAATCCCTTCGAACCCACGATCTCAGTGCGCCAGGACTTCCGGCGATGGAGCTGGTCACCAGCGCCCAGCCCTGCATCCAGTGCTACGGGATCCTCTGGTGGAGCGGATTACGCCGTGTGATCATCGGCGCCAACCACGAGGACGTCGAGTCCCTGACCGGATTTCACGAGGGCCCCCTGCCCCACCAATGGGCCGCGAAGCTGGAACACCGCCCCCCCCTGCCCCCCATTGAGGTCATCCGGGACGTGCGTCGGGCGGAGGCCCGGCGGGTGCTCCGGACGTATCGTGAGACGGGCGGCACCGTC
>CAYMAQ010000073.1:0-15543 GCA_964388385.1 uncultured Anaerolineales bacterium
GAGATCTACGGCGATACGGTGCCGGTGATCGAGTCGGCGGTGCTCACCGGGCGGGCGAGGATGCGGATCAACGGCATCTGGTTTCCCGCGCGCTGGCGGTTTATCCACGATGCGGGGCAGGGATATCGTCACTATATTGAGGCGACCTTCTTCGGGCTGCCGTTGCTGACGGTTAATGAATATTACCTTGAGGGCAGCGGACGGATGGAACTGCCCTTCGGTGTGGAGGAGGGGGACGAGATCGATCAGGGCGCGAACCTGGGCTTGTGGGCCGAGTCATTCTGGCTTCCGACGATCTTGCTCACCGACGATCGGGTGCGTTGGGAGCCGGTGGACGCAGTTACTGCGATCCTGGTCGTGCCGTTCGGGGGTGAGGAGCAGCGGCTCGTCGTGCGATTCGATCCCGAGAGCGGAATGCCACAGTTGATGACGGCGATGCGGTATAAGGGCACGGGCGCCGGCGACAAAACGCTGTGGATCGACGAGGCACGCGATTGGTCGACGGTCGATGGGCACTCCACCTTCACACTCGGGATGATCACGTGGTTGGACGACGGAACGCCCTGGGTGTACTTCGATCTCGAATCCCTGGTTCTCAACGCGGACGTCCGGGAGGCGATCCGTAGTAAGGGACCTTAGCGCGTTTGTACCATGACGCGGTAGCCGACTCGATCCTGAACGCGATTGCCTGTCCGGTGCTGCTCACCGGGCACCAGGAGGATCCCCGGACGCCGGGCATCGCCAGGGAGTATGCGCGGCTCAGTAACTTGATCCCGGACTGCACGATCTATTTGGCGAGCACGTCCAACCACCCCTACGTTGAGTATCCCTATATGTGGAGCGATCGGTCGGGGTTCAGAACGATGGTGGATCGCTACCTCGCGCGGGAGTAGGCGCTCCCACGGGAGTGAGTGGGCTATCCCCGGTGTCCTGCGCCAACTTGCGGATCGCCGGATAACGTCTAAACTTAGGATTGGCTATCCAATAACTTCCGCGAAATCAAGCTGAAAGCGGTATTGAGAGCATCCCAGACATGGAAGTTATTGCGATTTCAGCCCTTAAGAAGAAGCAGTGTCTGGGTGTGCGTTGAGCAAAGAGGATAACCCTATGACAAAGCAAACGTCGACATTTATCGGCGTCGATCTCGGCGGAACTAACGTCGAAGCGGCCGTGGTGCGGGATGGAGAGATCCTGGCCTCCAAAAAGAAAAAGACGAAGGCGTATAAAGGCGTCGAGACCGTGATCGACCGGATTGAGAAAACCGTCCGCAAGGCCTGCGACAAGCTGGATACGGACCCTGAGGATTATCAGGCGCTCTGCATCGGCGCCCCCGGGGCCATCGATATGTCAACCGGTGTGGTTCACGACGCGCCCAATCTGGGTTGGGCCGATGTGCCGCTGGGCGAGATGCTTCAGGACCGGCTGGGACTCCCGGTGGTGGTGGATAACGACGTCAACATCGGCGTCGTCGGTGAGTATGTTTACGGTGCCGGGCAGGGTGTGCTGGATATGGTCGGCATCTGGGTGGGGACCGGCATCGGCGGCGGGATTATCATCGATGGCAAACCTCATCAGGGATGGCGGGGATCCGCCGGGGAGATCGGTCATACCGTGGTGAATCCCTACGGACGGATGTGCGGATGCGGTCGCGAGGGGTGTGTCGAGGCGTACGCGAGTAAGACCGCGATGATGAAGATGATCGAAGAGCAGATGGAGCGGGGCCGGGAGAGCATCGTCCCGGAGATTATGGAGGAGAAGGGCAAGCGGAAGCTGACCAGCAGCGTCATTGAGGACGCCCTCGAAGCCGGCGATGCGCTGATGGCCGAGACGCTTGAGACGGCGCAGTTTCACCTCGGGCTGCTCACGGCCAATCTGGTGAACATCCTCGATCCGCAGGTGATTGTCTTCGGGGGCGGCATCGTGGAGCGGCTGGGCCGGTCGTTCATCGACCCGATCGCCCGGATTGCGCGCACGTACTTCATGCAGCAGGAGGACGCGGAGAAGGTGCGGATCGTGCCTTCGGCGCTGGGGGATGAGGCCGGGCCGGTTGGGGCAGCAGTCGTCGCGTATCGGCATATGCTGGAGGCCGGCGACTGACGCCGGTGCGTGAGGGGGGCGATGGGGCACGATAAGGGACACGTGCCGGATAGGACACGGCTCGCGGTATGCGGGCTCTACTGCGGTGCCTGCTATCACTACCGGGCCGGTCAGCCGGATGGCGCGCATCTCCTGGCGGATGAGGCTCGGGGTGGCCGACCGCTGGAGGGGTATATCTGTGAAGGATGCTGGTCGGGCCGGCTTTATGCCCACGCCAACTGCGCGACGTGCGAACTTCGAGCATGTGCGGAAGCGCGTGGGGTTTTACACTGCGGTGAGTGCCCGGAGCTTCCCTGCGAGGCGTTGCTTCAATTTCAGCACGATGGACGGAAGCATCACATAGGCGTGCTCGCGACCCTTAGGGAAATTGCCAGTGTGGGCGCTGACGTTTGGCTGCAAGCGCAAGCTCGGCGCTGGTCGTGCCCGATGTGTGGTGCGCCCTTCAGCTGGTACGAACGTCACTGCCACGCCTGTGGCGCGGAATTGCTCTCCTACGGCGTCGACGAGCCGGTGGATGGAGCGACGGCGGGTTAATGCCCATATCTGGTTTCCGGCTAGGGGTATCGTCCCGTTCCCTTATGCTGGCGATGGGTTTGTTCCTCGGTGCCCTATTGGGATGCGGCGGGCCAACGGCAGTGGATCCAGAGGCAACGACAACTGTGCCCAACGCCACGCCCCTCGTCGCTACGTTGCCACCGACAGGGGAACCGACCACACCCACGCACACTGCCACGGCAACCCGAGAACAAGAAGCGAGACCAACCTTAACTGCAACGCCACAGAGCACGGAGGAGGCTGAAACCATGCCAGAGACGAATAGGACGCTAGTTTTTGTCGGAACGTACACGCGTAAAGAGAGTGAGGGAATTTGCGTTTTTGAGCTCGATTCCGAGACAGGGGCGCTGAGCCATCTAGCAACGGCGACGGACGTCGAGAACCCTTCCTTTCTGGCGATCCATCCCAGCAAGCAGTACCTGTATGCCGTCAATGAGGTGGGGGAGTGGGAGGACGGGGCGACGGGGGCCATCAGTGCCTTTGCGCTGGATATCGACACCGGGACGCTGACGCTGCTTAATCAGCAGCCCACGCACGGGACGGCGCCGTGCCACGTCACCGTCAACCGCGAGGGGACGTTTGCCTATGTGGCGAATTACGGGAGCGGCACCGCGTCGGTCTTTCCGATCCAGCAGGACGGGAGCCTGGAGCCGGCCTCGGACACGGTTGCGTTCGAGGGGTCCGGGCCGAACCCACAGCGCCAGCAGGCCCCCCACGCGCATTCCGTCACACTGGACGCGGCGAACCGGTTTGCGTTTATCGCCGATCTGGGAACCGACCGGTTGATGAGCTACCGCATCGACGAGGTGCCCGGCAAGTTGATCCCCAATAAGGTGCCGTTCTACAAGGAGGAAGGGGGCGCGGGTCCCAGGCACTTCACCTTCCATCCCAATGGGCGGTACGCTTACTTGATCAACGAGATGGGTAATACCATCACCGCGCTGGCCTACGATCCGGTCAGCGGGACGCTGGAGCGGCTGCAGACGGTGCCGACGCTGCCCGATGACTTTGAGGGCAGTAACACGACCGCCGACATCCACGTCGCACCCTCGGGTCGGTTCCTCTACGGTTCAAATCGGGGCCACGACAGCCTGGTCGTTTACGCCATTGATGCCGCCGACGGGACGCTCCGGTACGTTGAGCATACCGCGACCGGGGGTAAGACCCCGCGCAATTTCGGGATCGATCCGACCGGGACGCTCCTGCTGGCGGCGAACCAGGACTCCGGCAACGTTGTCGCGTTCCGGATCGACGGGGAGACCGGCAAGCTGACGCCAACCGGGGAGGAGACGGAGGTCTCCATGCCGGTCTGCGTGAAATTCCTGGCGCCTTAAGGGCACGCAGCGGAGATCGATAGCGCGCCATATTCGGAGAGGCGTGGCGCAGATAGGAGATTGAATGTCGACGAAACGACCGAACTTCGTCTTTATCCTGATGGATGACATGGGGTGGAAGGACCTCGTCTGCTACGGCAGCGAGTTTTACGAGACGCCCAACCTGGACCGGCTGGCCTCGGAGAGTATGCGCTTTACCGACGCCTACGCGGCCTGCCCGGTCTGCTCGCCGACCCGGGCCAGCGTGTTGAGCGGAAAGTATCCCGCTCACGTGGGCGTGACGAACTATATCGGAGGGCACACGAAGGGCAAGCTGATCGACGCACCCTACATCGATCACCTGCCGCTGGAGGAGACCAATCTGGCGGAGGCGTTGGGCGACGCCGGATACACCACGTGGCACGTGGGCAAGTGGCATCTGGGCAATCCTCCTTACTATCCTGAAAAGCAGGGCTTTGACGTCAATGTGGGAGGATGTCACTGGGGTATGCCGATGAACGGATATTTCAGTCCGTGGGATATCCCCGGGCTGGAGAACGAGCCATCCGGCACGTATCTGACCGATTACCTGACCGATCGGGCGATCTCGTTGATCGAGTCCAACGAGGACGAAACCCCGTTCTTCCTCAACCTGTGGTACTATTCCGTGCATATTCCGATCCAGGCCCAGGACGCCTTGATTGAAAAGTACCAGGCCAAGGCTCACCAGATGGGTTTGGACGAGGTCGAGCCCTTCGAGGTCGGGGACTTCTTCCCCTGCGAACATAAAGCCGATAAGCGCATCATTCGGCGGCTGATCCAATCCGACCCGGTCTACGCGGCGATGGTGGAGAGCGTTGACACCAATATCGGACGGCTGTTGGATGCGCTGGACCGTGCCGGTTGCGCCGACGATACGGTGATCATCTTTACCTCGGACAACGGCGGGTTGGCAACGGCGGAGGGGTCGCCGACCTGCAATGCGCCCTTGGCTGAGGGCAAGGGATGGATGTACGAGGGCGGCACGCGGGAGCCCTTACTCGTCAAGTGGCCCGGCGTGGTCGAGCCCGGAAGCGCGTGCGCGGTCCCGGTGACCAGCCCGGACTTCTATCCGACGATGCTGGAGATGGCGGGCCTGGACCTGCGACCTATGCAGCACACCGATGGGGTGAGCCTGGTCCCTCTGCTCAAGGGCGGGGAAACTCTCGATCGCGAAGCGATTTACTGGCACTATCCGCATTACGGTAACCAGGGCGGCACGCCCGGTTCGTCGGTGCGGGCCGGTGATTACAAGCTGATCGAGTTCTTCGAGGATGGGCACGTCGAGCTGTATAATCTGCGGGAGGATATTGGGGAAGCGCACGATCTCAGCGAGGAGGAGCCTGAGGTGACCGCGCGACTGCGTGGTATGCTCTCGACGTGGCGCGCGCGCGTCGAGGCAAAGATCCCGCAGCCGAATTCGGATTACGGGCCTCCATCAGAAGCTCGGGGGAGTTAAGCTATGTCGATGAGTTCGGTCTTGCGAAAGAAGCTGCTGCAGTTTCAGGAGAATGAGATCACCGAGTATCACATCTATTCCCGGCTGGCTGACACCATCGAGGGCGAGGAAAACCGGAATGTGCTCAAGGAGATCGCGGAGGATGAGCGCCGGCACTACCGTGAGTGGAAGGAGGTCACCGGTGAGGACGTGGAGCCGCGCCGGATTGACGTCTGGCGCTACACGTTGATCGGGCGCCTGCTGGGATTCACCTTCGCGCTCAAATTGCTGGAGCAGGGTGAGGAGGGCGCCCAGGAGCACTACGACGCGTTGATTGAGGAGATTCCCAAGGCCGAAGCGATCCTGCGGGATGAGAACGCCCACGAGGAGGCGCTCCTCGATATGTTGGATGAGGAGCTGCTACGCTACACCGGGTCGATCGTGCTGGGGTTGAGCGATGCGTTGGTGGAGTTGACCGGCGCGCTGGCGGGGTTGACGCTGGCCCTGCAGGACACGACGTTGATCGCGCTCAGCGCATCGATTACGGGGATCGCGGCCTCGCTCTCCATGGGCGCATCGGAGTACCTCTCGACGAAGTCGGAGGGGACGGCCAAGAGCCCGACCAAGGCCGCCCTTTACACCGGGTTTACCTACGTGGTGACGGTGACCCTGTTGGTGCTGCCCTATCTGCTGCTGGCGAACTACTTCGTCTGCCTGCTGATCGCCCTGACCGTAGGTGTCGTGATCATCGCGGCGTTCAATTTCTACGTCGCGGTGGCGCAGGACGAACCGTTCCGGCGGCGGTTTGTGGAGATGGCCGGATTGTCGCTGGGCGTGTCGGCCGTGAGCTTCCTGATCGGGTTGGTGGTGCGGAATCTCTTCGGGGTGGAGGTCTAGCTGCCTGGAATATCTCGTGCGCTCTTCGTTTTCAGACTCCCGGTGGACATCAATCCGCCGGGAGTAATGCTTTGGCAGGGAATCTCTGCAACTTTAACCTCCGATTTGCGTACATATAGATTGGTCCAATCGGTGAAGCGGCAGAAGTGAGGGTTAGCAGTTCGCTCTTATTTTCTCGTACGCCAGCCGAGATTTTGAGTAGTCATGTGACGTGGCTGCTGCGTTCATTTTAAGGAGGGTGCGATGCCCAATCCTAGTCACTCTGGAACAGACCCTGTCCGTGTTTCTTCATCACCAGCCAGGCTAAAAATCTGGGCTGGGATTTCAGATCAAACGTGGAACGATTGGCGCTGGCAACTGCGCCATCGTCTCAGCACGGTTGACGAATTGCGTCAAGTCATTGACCTCACGCCCGAGGAGGAGGAGGGCGTAAGTGCGCAAAAACGCTTCCGACTTGCCATCACGCCCTATTTTGCCTCCCTTATGGATCCAACGGACCCATCCTGTCCCATCCGCCGTCAGGTGATTCCAACCGGACGCGAGTTGCGGGGGTTCCGGCCCGGAGTGATCACGGATTCTCTGAATGAAGAAGCCCACTCGCCGGTACCCGGTCTCGTACACCGCTATCCGGATCGCGTGCTGATGCTGGTTACCACCCAATGTGCCAGCTACTGCCGCTACTGCACCCGCAGTCGCATCGTGGGAGATCCACGAGCCCAGTTTGACTCGACGGACTATGAAGCGCAGATCGACTATATCGCGAATACCCCGCAGATTCGGGACGTTCTGATCTCCGGGGGGGATCCTCTGATCCTTTCGATCCGCGTGCTTGAGGGCCTGCTTCGCCGCCTGCGCGCGATCCCGCATGTGGAGATTATCCGCATCGGCACTCGGGTGCCTGTGTTTCTTCCACAGCGGGTCGATGAGGAGCTCGTGTCGATGCTGCGGCGGTATCATCCTCTATGGATGAATATTCACGTCAATCACGCTCGGGAGATCACGCCGGAGGTCGCTCACGCATGCGCGCAGTTGGCCGATGCCGGCCTCCCGCTGGGATGTCAATCCGTACTTTTAGCCGGGATCAACGATTGTCCTAACGTGATGACCGAACTAGTTCAGGCGCTGGTCAAGGTGCGGGTGCGACCTTATTACCTGTATCAATGTGATATGGTGCCGGGGACCGGTCACTTCCGCACCCCCATCGCGAAGGGCCTGGAGATCATCGAGGCGCTGCGCGGGCACACCTCCGGCTTCGCCGTCCCGACCTACGTGATCGACGCGCCGGGCGGTGGGGGAAAGATCCCCGTGATGCCCCATTATCTGATCAGTCAATCCGACCGGCGGGTCGTGCTCCGCAACTACGAGGGATTTCTCAGCAGTTACACCGAATCAGAAGATTACCAGCCGCACGATGCAACTACATGCTCCGCGTGCCGGAACCGGAGCGACGACGATGGGCAGGAGGGAATCGCAGCGTTGCTGGCGGGCAACCGTCTCACCATTGCGCCCGAGGGTTTCGAGGGCGTCCATCAGCGCCTGACTCGCATTCAGTGGCAGCGGGTGGGGATTACCCCGCCTGACACGATGGAGGTGGGGTGATGGCCCGGTACCATGTGGCTTTATTGGCGAATCTCAAAAAGAATGCACCGTACCTGGAAGGCGCGCCCGAGGATTACTGGGCCGACCTGGACTCCGAGCACACGGTTGACACGATTGCTGAGGCGCTGAGGACGCGGGGGCATCGGGTAACCTTCCTGGAGGGGGATGTCACGCTCTGCGACCGGCTGCGAGAGGTGCAGCCGGATATCTGCTTCAACATCTGCGAGGGGCATGTGGGTGACAGCCGTGAAGCCCAGGTGCCGGCGCTTCTGGAGATGCTGCGCATTCCCTACACCGGCTCCAAGGTACTGACCCTTGCGCTGGCGCTGAACAAGCCGATGACCAAGCGGGTCCTCACCTTTCACGGGCTGCCAACCCCGGCTTTTCAGGTCTTCGAACGCGCGAGCGAGCCACTCGATCCCGGGCTTGACTTTCCGCTTTTCGTCAAGCCCAGCGGTCAGGGCACCGGGATGGGGATTACCCCAGAATCTGTGGTTCACGATGAGGGCCAGCTTCGGGCGCGCGTGGCGAGGACGCTCCAGGCGTATCAGGAACCGGTGCTGGTGGAACGGTTCATCTCGGGGCGCGACCTGACGGTCGGCATGGTGGGTAACCTGCAGCCGCCTGTGGCCTGGCGCACCCCGGAGGATGAGACGGCGCCCAGGGTAGAGCGCGGCCTCCGGTTTCTGCCTCCCCTGGAGATCGGACTGGGCGCTTACGCCCAGGAAGAAGGGCATATCTATACCAGTCGCGCTAAGGTGGAGTTGGCCGACAAGTTGGATTACATCTGTCCCGCGCCGCTATCTCAGGACCAGGTGGACACGCTGAACTTCCTCGCGGCGGTGACGTTTCGGGTCACGGGCTGTCTGGATGTGGCCCGGGTCGACTTTCGACTCGATGAGACCGACGGTGGGCGCCCGACGATCCTGGAGATCAATCCGCTGCCCGGGCTCTCGCCGGGCACCAGCGATCTGGTGATTGAGGCTGAGGCTGCGGGCATTGGTCACGCCGATCTTGTCAACGCGATCCTCGACGCGGCGTTGGTGCGCTACGGCATGGAATAGGACACTATCGGATTCTGGAGAAAAATACCGGCGCCCGGTCGATAGTTTCTATCGGCTCAACGTTCACGAGATGCAGACGGAGGCTGCCCTGGAGCAGCGTGCTTAGCAGCAGGACTCAAATTGCGTGTCTCATCTAACCTCTCCCTCAGGGCAAGGCCTGTTGGGCTGTTCTATCCGGTCGCCCTCTGGATCATCTTCCGGATCTCTTCTGCGATAAAGACCGAACTCGCCACGAGCGCAATTAATCCCCACTCGCTGCGTGTCAATGGAACCGTACCGAGTGCGGTCTGCATAAAGGGAAGGCGAATAGCCGCAACCTGCAGGGTAATAGAGAGCGCGATGGCCCCCATCAGATACCGGTTTGCGAAGAAGCCCAGTTGAAATACTGATTTGGTCCGCGAGCGGCAGTTCAGCGCGTTGAAGACCTGGAACATCGCCAGCGTCGTAAAGGCCATGGTTTGTGCCTCCTGAGCCCCGCGATTGAAAATCCACAGCGTGCCAACGGCCATAAACAGGGCGACGTACGCGATATTCTGGAGGATCTCACGGTTGATGATCCCTGCATCCGTCCGTCTGGGCGGATCCTCCATCACATCGCTTTCCTGGGGTTCCAGCGCCAGGGTGATGTCGAGGATTCCATCCGTCACCAGGTTCACCCATAGGATCTGGACCGGTGTGATGATCAGTCCGGCGCCCGGCATAAAGGCCAGGGCGCTGAGCAGCGTGATGTCCTCACCGATGTTGGTCGCCAGCAGAAACTTGACCACCTTGCGGACATTCTGGAAGACGACCCGTCCCTCCTCGATCGCGTTGACGATGCTCGCGAAGTTATCATCGGTGAGCACCATCTCTGCGGTCTCTTTGGTCACATCGGTTCCGGAAATACCCATGGCTACGCCGATATCCGCGGCCTGCAGGGCCGGCGCGTCATTCACGCCATCGCCGGTCATCGCCACCACCTCACCGTTGCGTCGTAAAGCTTCCACGATGCGGTGTTTGTGCGCGGGATCCACCCGC
Organism: uncultured Anaerolineales bacterium; assembly: GCA_964388385.1. Lineage (GTDB taxonomy): Bacteria > Chloroflexota > Anaerolineae > B4-G1 > SLSP01 > PWVB01. The sequence continues at coordinate 10,020 of CAYMAQ010000073.1, forward strand.
GCAAAGACCGCGGTCTGCTTTACGGCCTCGTCCAGCGCATCGTCATCCATCTGCGCGACGTCGGATCCGACCAGCGATTCCTCATGTTCCCCTAGAATGCCGATGTCCCGAGCGATAGCCTCAGCTGTACGCTGATGATCGCCGGTTGCCATAATCACCCGAATGCCCGCGTTTCGGCAGCGCCGCACAGCCATCGGCACCTCGGGACGTGGCGGATCGATCATCCCGACAAGACCCACAAAGATAAGTCCGTCTCCGCCATTCTGCAGCTTTTCCTTAAAGCTCTTGACCTCGTCTTCGTCGAATATGCGGTAGGCCAAACCCAGGACCCGCAGCGCCTCGTCCGCCATCTCGTGATTGGCCTGCTCGAAACGATCCCGTGGCTCCCGCCCCATATCTCGAATCGCACCGCCTTCGCGGTATTGGCTGCTCATATCGAGGATGGTCTCGGGTGCGCCCTTGACAAAAGCCCATATCTTGCCCTCTGGCGTACGGTGAAACGTCGCCATCCACTTTGTCTTTGAGCTGAACGGGATCTCATCGATGCGCTCGAACCGATCTTCGAGCGTCTCCTTTTGCTTTCCGGCCTTCGCTGCCGCGACGACAAGGGCACCTTCGGTGGGGTCTCCCCGTATCTCCCACCTGTAGTCGCTATCGTTGTGGCTGTAATGCTCGATGAGATGGGCGTCGTTGCACAAGGCCCCGGCCTGCAGGGCTATGCGGAGGCCCTCGTGAGCGGTGGGGTCGATGATGTCGCCGTCGGATCGGAATTTGCCCTGGGGCTCGAAGCCGGCGCCTGTGACCTCAAAATGTTGGTCTCCGACCACGATCTCCCGAACTGTCATCTCGTTGGTCGTCAACGTGCCCGTCTTGTCACTGCAGATAACTGTGGCTGCGCCCAGCGTATCAACCGCGTGGAGCTTTCGGATGATCGCATTCCGGCGGGCCATACGATTGACCCCCACGGCGAGCGTGATTGTCATCACGGCGGGCAGCCCCTCCGGGATCGACGAGACGGCTGACGCCAGGGCGAAAAGAAAAACGTCCTCGAATTCAAGGCCTCGAAGGAAGCCGAGGATCAGTGTGATGATGGCTACGCCCAGGGCCAGCAGGCCTAACTTCTGTCCCAAACTGCGTGTCTTCTGCTGGAGGGGGGACTCGACCTTTTCTGTTTCCTGGATCAGAGTCGCGATCTTACCCATCTCGGTCTCTGATCCCGTGGCGAAGACCACAGCCCGACCTCGCCCCTCGACCACCATCGTGCCTCCATAGAGGAGGTTAGTCCGCTCCGCGACGGGTAGATCCTCCGGAAGCGGCTCCGAGCCTTTACTCACCGAGGTGGATTCCCCCGTTAACATCGACTCATCAACCTCTAAATTCACGGCTTTGATGAGCCGGGCATCTGCGGGTACCTTGTCCCCTGCGTCCAGCAGGAGGACATCCCCCGGTACGATATGGGTGGCGTCCACGCGCATCTCCACGCACTGGCGGCTCCCCTCGACGTCACAGTCGCGGATAACTTCAGCCTCCGGTGCCGCCCTGGACTTCAGTTTCTCCAGGGCCTCCTCGGCCTTGTACTCCTGAAAGAAGCCGATGAGTGTATTGACGACAATCACGACGGCGATTACGATGGCATCCGCCTGTTTCCCGGCCACCAGCGAGATCGCAGCGGCCATGACCAGCACGAGTACCAGGGGGTTCTTGATCTGGGCCAGCAGAATCTCCAGCTTGCTGACCTTCTCACCGGTCGCGAAATCGTTGGGGCCGTACTCGGCTAGACGTTGTTTCGCCTCCTCCTCAGAAATCCCGTGGGTGCCCGTATCCAGGATATCCAGGACCTCATCAACCTCCAGGGCGTGCCAGGCGGTCTCCTCGTCGGTGGGCGGGCGCTGGAGGTCCTGTGGGGTGTCTTGATTTATCGTGTTCATCGTTACGGCGATCCTTCGTGTATTATGTTAGGTGCTTGCTTTTCATCCGTGTATCGCATGAAAATTCCTCTCCTGAAAGGCCTTGTTATGACGCAAGTATGTTGTCGACTCCGCGCATTATAGCATAAGTAATCGTTTGATCTATGGGTTCGATGGGACGAGAGGACCGCGGTAGATACCGGGCGCCGAATCCTCGATGATCGTGGCACCGACGGTCTTCGTGTAGAAATCGGTGGGGCCGGCCCACCCGATGACCGCGTACGCGTATCGTGCCCGGCGCATCTCGTGGAGATTGTGAAGCAGCAGCGCCGTGCCGATGCCGCAATCCCGGTAGTCTTCGCGGACGCCCATCGGGCCGAACATCCCGCGCACGCCCGCGTCGTAGCAGGCGAACCCGAGGAGGAGCTCCTCGGGTTGGTCGTAGGGGTCGTCTGGATCCGGGTCGTGCGGCTGGATCTCCACGGCGATGGAGAGGGTGGGCGGGTCGCGGGTCAATGCGGTCTCACAGCCGATGGCCCACGACTCGGTGAAGTGCTGCCGCACCCACGCGGCGAGGGTCGGGCGTTCCGACGGTGTTGCAGCGCGCACCAGGATTTTCGCTTCGCGTAGTGCTGCAAGCGCCGGTTCCAGGTCGGGCAGGTCGTAGAGTTTGACCAGCATATCGGCCATGGTTAGGGCCTCCTATCTTTCCCGTATATCCCGGGTCTCATTTTCCATCGTTGGGGCGATCCCAGAGAATCCGGGCGGCCCAGATGGTGTTATCACTGCCGTACGCCTCGCACCCCTCCGGCTGCATCCACTCTGCGGCGACGACCCAGGTCTCGTTCTCGGTCACCGGACAGACGCCGAAGTTGCCCAGGCGGGCGCCCCGGTTGGGGATCAGTGCCTGCTCGGTCTCGCGGCGGACCACGAGCGACTCCGGATCGACCGCCGCCATCATCAATGGGGCGCGGTGGCGGAAGACGTGGTCGTTATCGAGCCCCCGGCGGGTGTAGACGAGGAAGAGCCCGTCGCGGTGGCGGACCCAGTGCTGCTGGGTGTTGTAGTTGCCCAGCGGCTTGCCGTCGTCGAAACACCACGGTCGCGGCTCCTCGAAGTGAAGTCCGTCCTCGCTTGTTGCGACGTAACCCTGTACGTCGTTGCGGAGCGTGAGGTAGAAGCGGCCCTGAAAATGGGTCAGCGACGGCTCGCAGAGCCCGCGCGGCTCGGGGACCGTCATCTCGGTTCCGTGCTCGATGTAGCGCAGATGCATACCGTCGAAGGCACACCGGACGACGGTCATAGTGTGATTGGCGTGCCAATCGCCGGAGATCGGCTTGAAATAGATGGGCAGGAGGATCGTGCCGTCGTCCAGGTCGACCCGCTGGGTCGATCCGGCCCCGGCGGACGCGAACACCGGGCGGTTGGGCATCTCCAGCGTTCTCCATCGGGTCCACGATCGGGTCTCCGGACTGTAGGTGCTGTACGCGGTCTCGCGGCGGCGGGCGACGATCGGGGCGTTATCGTCCCGGTAGCGGACCGTCTGCCCCGTGGCGAGGAGCGTCCCGGTGGCGGCGTGCCACGTGGGCGTCATGTCGCAGATGGCGACGGTGATGCCGGGACGATCGGGGTCTTCACGGCGGCCCAGCGTCACCGGATGGGACAAGGGGCCGTCCCACGTCTCGCCCAGATCGTGGGATCGCCATTCACTCAGGGCAAAATAGACGTCGGACCCGCTGCGCAGTGCCGGCTGGGCGGTCATCAGCACGGTGGGTGGTTTCTCTTTCGATGGGTCTGGGATGACGCCGGCACGGGCCTGGGCCCAGAAACTTCGGCCGTCAAAGCCCTGACGAATGGCGGTCCGGCGGATGGAATAGCCTGGGATGGGCATAGGATCGGGCCTCCTGATTTTGATTTGAATGGAACCTTGGACTTTACGGGATCTGCGTTACGTGAGATCGCTGCCGGGGACGCTCATAGCCACCCGATGCATCTTGAGCTCTTCTGGGTCGCGGTTGATCAGAATGCGTCTCTGCAGGGCGCGGCTGACGTCCCACTGCTTACCGGGCTCTGTCCGCACCGAGATGTGCAGGGTCACCACGGAACTCTTCAGGCTGGTGGGACCGATAACCTCTGGAGATGACGTCAGATGCGGTGCGATTTCACGGTCGCCGGCAAACTCGGTCGCGAGGATTTCAAACGTACGGATCGCCCGCTCCAGGTTCTCGCTGGCATCGAGGTCGATATCCACCCGCGCCAATGACCAGTCGCGTGTCAGGTTGGAGACGACGCGTACGTCTCCATTGGGTATCATATGCAAGCTGCCCATCGTATCGCGTATGTGGGTGCTGCGCAGCGTGATCCGTTCCACCACACCTGAGACAGTCCCCACCTTGATAATATCCTCGACCGCGTATAAGTTTTCCACCAGGATAAATACGCCTCCGATGATGTCCTTGATGAGGGTTTGAGCGCCCAAGCTGAGCGCCAGCCCCGCCACGCCCACGCTTGCGAGCATAGGCGTCACGTTGACCCCCAGCGTGCTCAGCAGCATCAGCAGGGCCGACCCGACGATGAGAGCATCGACGATCCACCGGACCGTATCGATCAAGGTCAGGATCTGTTTGCGGCGGCCTTCACGCAACCGTTCGACGGCATTGACGAGATGCCTGATGCGTCTTTGCAAGAACTGCGTGACCGTGACCCCCAGGGCGGTAAAGAGGATGATGAGAAGGCTCGAAAAAAGAGGGGACCGGAGGTCTTCCCACGTCATCGATCGCGCGCCTCTCCGGTTTTATCTCGATCTCCCTCCTGTTTCGACTTCACCGGTCTCGGCTTGCGAAGACGGTCCAGGAGGTGGCGGAACGCCAGATACGGATAGTGCCACAGCATCCGTGGGCCGGCGTAGCGCATCACGTCCCGGATCTCTTCCCGCTCCTCGCTCCGGTAGCAGTGGATGGGGCAGTGGGCACAGGCGGGTTTCTCCTCCTGGTAGGGGCAGGCAGCTAAACGTCGGAGCGCATAGGTCTGCAGGCGCTCGCACGAAGGGCACAGCCCCTCTGTATCGTGATGATCGCGGCAATAGATGTCGATCATCGCGACAATCGTGCGGCGCTCGCGCCGCATACGGGGATGACTGAAGGTCATAGGATTGGCAGGGGGACCTGCCGCTTGCCCTCCTACTGCGGTAGCAGCGCCTGATCCACGACCAGGACGTCCGGTCCCAGGGCGTGGGTCGACTCGACGCCGATCCGTTTGCTGTCGGCGACCGGCCCCTCGATGTAAACCTTGGAGAGGTCGTACCCGACCAGCTGACCTTGGTTGTCGATCAATACATCGTTGAGGGTCCCGATGCGTTTTCCGTCCTGGCTGAACACGTCGCGGCCCTTAAGTTGATCGGATACGCTGAGATATTCATCGTACCCGGTTAGGTCTTCTTTCTGGACAAAGACCTCGGGGCCGCTGACCAGGATGACGTCCTCCCCCCAGACGCGGACCGACTCGGCGGGAATCAGACGGGTCCCACGGCTCAGCAGTCCGCCCTGCGAGAAACTGAGGGCCGCGACGGCGCGGGTATTCGGGTTGATCAGGATGTTCTCGACCTTCGCGAGGATCTC
>CAYMAQ010000074.1:0-15318 GCA_964388385.1 uncultured Anaerolineales bacterium
GTTGTGGGTTCAATTCCTACCTCGCCTGCCTACAATAAACAAGACACCGCCAGCGGCTCGGCGGTGTCTTGGAATGTTAGCAAGCTTTGGAGGCATTGTGGCGAAATCGAAGAGAAGGCGCAACGTGAATCCCGTCGTCGCTTATTTCCGCTCCACCCGGGCGGAGTTGCGTAAGGTGCGGTGGCCCACCCTGGAACAGGGCTGGTCGATGACAAAGATCGTGCTGGTCGTCACTTTTGGCATGGCGATTTTCCTGGGCGTTCTGGATTTCTTCTTCGGTTGGCTTCTCGGTCAGGTGGTCACTGGAAGTGCGATCTTTATTGTGTTAGGGATCCTGGTCGTCGTGGCGATGCTTGCCGCTGCTTATTTTATCGGTCAAGGGGAAGAGGTTTGATTTTTATGGCTGAAGAGACTAAACAGCCCGAAACTGAACTCGAAGAGATTGAAGACGAAGAGGAAGAATTTGAGTCCCTTCCTGATCTTGAACTTTCCCCGGAATCACTCGCAGCGCGTCTAGGGTTAGAAAAGTCAGAGGAACCTGAAGAGGAAGAGGAGACGGCTTCGGCGCTGCCGGAGGTCACCTTCGAAGAGGAAGAGATCGAAAACGTCGGCGTCTTGCCCGATCCCTTCGAGGAAGAGGAAGAATCAGTCGATGAGGACGAGCGTGCCTGGTACATCATCCACTGCTACTCGGGCCACGAGCACAAGGTCCAGCACAACCTGCAACAGCGGGTGGAGTCTATGCAGATGCAGGACTTCATTTACGAGGTCGTCGTCCCCACAGTCGAGGAGATCGAGCTCAAGAATAGGGAGCGCCGCACGGTCGAGCGCTGCCTCTATCCGGGCTACATCATGGTTCAGATGAATCTGACCGACGATTCGTGGTACGTGGTGCGCAACACCCCGGGCGTCACAGGCTTTGTGGGTATGGGCGATCGGCCCACCCCGCTGCGCTCGGAAGCGGTCAAGCGCATCCTCCGCCGAATGGAGGCCACGGCACCCCAGATCCGGACCACCTTCAAGCACGGTCAGAAGGTGCGGATCATCGAGGGGCCGTTTGCCGACTTCATCGGTGTGGTCGACGAGATCGACGAGGAACGGGCCAAGCTCCGAGTTCTGGTCTCGTTCTTTGGTCGGGAGACGCCCGTAGAGCTGGACTTCCTGCAGGTGGAGAAGACGTAACACGGCCAGCATCAGGGCTGAAATCATTGAGTCGCTGTTCTAAGGAAACGTCCGCGCGGCACCGGGCATTCAACAGGATGAACAACTGGGTCGCGGGATATTACCCAGATTGAGGGAGTAAATTTTATGGCAAAGAAAAAGGTTAAAGCAGTCGTTAAGTTACAGATTCCGGCCGGCAAGGCCAATCCGGCGCCCCCTATCGGCCCCGCGTTGGCCCAACACGGCATCAACCTGATGGGCTTCTGCAAAGCATATAATGCTCGGACCGCCCATATGGCTGGCGATGTCATCCCGGCCGAGATCACGATCTATCAGGACTCCTCGTTCACTTTCGAGCTCAAGACCCCGCCGACGGCTCATCTTCTGCGCAAGGCCGCAGGGGTGCCCAAGGGATCCTCTGAGCCGAACCGTGACAAGGTTGGCGCGATCACGTCCGAGCAGCTCCGCGAGATCGCCGAGAAAAAGATGCGCGACTTGAACGCGAACGACATCGAGGCCGCAGAGCGCCAGGTCGCCGGGACGGCCCGCAGCATGGGCATCCGAATTCGCGACTGAGGACCCGCGAGGACCTGACAGCGAACACAAAGTAACCCGGGTCAGTACGAACGGCCCAATTAGAGAGTGGGAGGGGCACCACCCCGTTAATACCACAAGGAGTTTATGTATATGGCAGGACGCAGTCGAAAGTATTTAGAAGCATTGGAAAAGGTTGATCGAACGCGGGAATACAGCCCCGACGAGGCGATAAGCCTGGTCAAAGAGACCAGCTACACCAACTTCGACGGCACCGTCGAGCTTCACCTTCGCACCGGCCTGGACCCCCGTCGATCCGATCAGTCGATTCGCGGTATCGTGCGGTTGCCCAACGGCTTGGGCGTTCCGGTACGCGTCGTGGTTTTCGCCTCCGGCGAAGCCGCTCAGCTCGCCGAGGAAGCCGGGGCCGATTACGTCATCAGCGGCGATGAGGGCATTCAGAAGATCTCCGACGGCTGGGTCGACTTTGACGTCGCCATCGCCGTACCGGAGATGATGCGCCACGTCGGGCGCCTGGGCCGAGTTCTGGGTCCGCGCGGGCTGATGCCTACGCCGAAAACCGGTACCGTCGTCCAGCCGGACGACCTCCCCCGGGTGATCGAAGAGGCCAAGGCCGGACGGGTCGAGTACCGCCTGGACCGATCGGGCAATATCCACTGCCCCATCGGCAAGGTCAGCTTCACGGATGAGGATCTCATGGGCAATATGACCGCAGTGATGACCGCCGTCCGCCGCGCACGACCGCCCGCCGTTTCGCGGGGTGGGTACCTGCACCGCGTCACGTTGGCCGCCACGATGGGGCCCGGTATCAAAGTAGATACCAGTGAAGCTTATGCTATGGAGCAATCCGCCGCGTAAAGGCGACGGCTCAGCAACATCACACAAAGCACGACCCTTTAACAGAGTACGTTATTATAGATAGGTCGAACCTGTCTGCCAAAGACCGTGGGTGCACATCACGTGCTTAATCAACCAGCCTACCGAGGCAAGATTGGGGATGCAACCATCGGCTCCCATTTGGGGGTTCGAATCCCACAGTCCTTGCGTCGGATGGCGCAAGGACTTTTTGCATGGGGATGAGGCTAGACGAGAGGGCTCAAACGTGGCTCGACCACGCGTCGCCCAACGGTGCGACCTTAAAGAGAGCCGAGAAGGAGGTGAGGAAGGTTGGCTATTTCACGCGCTCGTAAAGAAGAACTACTGGAGGAATATCGCCAGCAGATGGCTGAAAGCAACGGACTGGTTATGGCAAACTACAACATGCTCACGGTCCCGCAGATGCAGGTGTTGCGCCAGCGGATCCGGGATCAGGAAGGCGAGGTGTTCGTCGTCAAGAACACGCTGTTCCGGCTGTTGTTGAACGAGGAAGGTTACGACGTGCCCGAGGGACTCATTGAGGGCCCAATCGCGGTCGTGTTCGCCCATCAGGACGTTCCGCCGTTGGCCAAGGTCTTCCGCGACTACGCTCGCGAGACCGACGACGGGCAGTTTGAGATCCTGGGCGGCATCCTTGAGGGGAGAATTATCTCCGCGGACGATGCAACGGCGATCGCAGATCTGCCGTCCCGTGACGAGCTGTTGGCCACGGTGCTGCGCACCATCAACGCGCCCGCCACACAGACGGCCGGCGTGGTGGCAGGCGGTATCCGTCAGGTGCTCAACGTCATCAATGCGTACGTGGATAAGTTGGAGGAGGCCGAAGGGGCCCCTGCGGAGGCCGCGGCTTAGCACTCGCCGCATCGTCGAGGCAGGTTGGAGTCGGGAATTCTATGCGCTGGTGCAAAATTTTGCATCCAGACATTTCATAGGACATACAAAAACGGAGGTTTTTGAGTCATGGCAAATTTGGAACAACTGGTTGAGGAAATCAGCGAACTTACGCTGATGGAAGCTTCGGAATTGGTCAATATGCTGGAGGAGAAGCTGGGTGTCAGCGCAGCCGCTCCCGTTGCGATGGTCGGTGCCGCCGCCGGTGCTGAGGAAGAGCCTGAAGAGGAGCAGACCGAGTTTAACGTCGTACTCCAGGACTTCGGCGCCAAGAAGATCAACGTCATCAAGGTCGTGCGGCAGCTCACCCCCCTGGGTCTCAAAGAGGCCAAGGACCTGGTCGAGAGTGCACCCGCGCCCGTCCTGGAAGCGGTCGGTAAGGACGCCGCCGAGGACGCCAAGGCCAAGCTGGAAGACGCCGGCGCCAAGGTGGAAATCCAGTAACGCGTTGTATCTCGCAGCGTTCATCTCAAACGCCCCCGGATATCCGGGGGCGTTTGTCGTTCCGGACTTCGGGGCTCGGGCCGCCTCCCATTGAAATTTGCTTTGCTGCGTGTTATACTCGCTTCCATAATGCAACTGGGACCCTGGTGGGTTGATACCTATACCGCTCGCCTGGTGGGGGCGTGCACGCTCGCCGTGTTGTGGCTTGTGATCACCGCACCGCAGCAGGATATCGCACCGCCTGAGTTTGCGGTGTGGGTCGGGATTCTCACGGTCGCTGCGGTCGCAGCGGGCCGTGCGGGATACGTAGGGATCCACCGGGACTACTTCGAACAGCATCCGACCGACATCTTGCGCCTGGGCCGCGTGGGAGGGCTCAACGGTGCAAGCGCCTGGGGAGGCGGCTTGCTGGCGATGATGCTCTGGGCGAAGCTCGCGGGGCACCGCCTCCAGCCTCTGATAAGCTGGCTCTCGCTGGCCGCGCTTCTGGTCGCGATCGGGGCGTGGAGTGGTTGCATGCATACCGGCTGTGCGTGGGGGCGCGAGGCCCAGCATCCGCCGCGAGGGCTCCAATGGCTGGTGACCGGATCGCCGGACCTTATGCGGAGCGTCCGGCCCCGCTATGCCGTGCGTACCGCCGGCCTCATTGCGGCCCTGCTGACCGCGGGCGGATCCTTCGCCCTGGGCAGCGACGGTGCTTATGCGCTGGCGCCCTATCTGGCGATTGAGACCGGACTGACCCTGCTCCGGGGAAACCCGGTGGTCACCGCCGGATTCCTGAGAGGGGATACCCTGTTCCTTGCGCTCTGGACGACCCTGATCCTGATTATCAGCTTGACGTCGTCTTCGAACCCTGGGACAGACCCCACTGATACGCAAACTGACACGCTGGACACTTTGGATTAAGGACTCGAGTTTATGTCTACAAATACCGAAACCGTCGCGTACGAACCCTCGACAGCGTCGACGCAGGTCCTACACCTGCAGGCTGCCCTCGACGGGCTGATGGCGATCACAGAGACCACCCGCCTCTCCAACGAGGCCAAGCCGGCGGTCCAATTCGCCGGACATCTGGCGCCGGGAGATCCCGACGCACGCTTCAAGGCGATCACACAACGCTTTGAGCGGCTGGGATACACACCGTTTCTCAGCCAGGAGGAGGGGCGGCACGTGCTGCGGGCGATGCCCGTGGTGGCAGACCACGAGAAAACCGGTCGTCCCTGGGTCAACGGCGTGCTCTTTATCCTCACCCTGCTCTCCGTCCTCTTTCTCGGCGCCCTGCACGAAAATGTGGACGTGATCTCCAATCCGCGGCAGATCTGGCGCGGATGGCCGTTTGCCCTCACGATTATGGGTATCCTGACGGCCCACGAGCTCAGCCACTACTTTGTCGGGCGGCGCTACGGATCTCCGACCAGCCTACCCTACTTCATCCCCCTGCCGTTGGGCATCCTGGGGACCATGGGCGCGGTCATCGTCCAGCGGGGCCCGATGAAGAGCCGCAAGGCGCTCTTCGATATCGGGGTCGCGGGTCCGCTGGGTGGGCTGATCGTCGCGGTTCCACTGCTTTTCATCGGGTTGGCGCTCTCGTACGTGGGCAGGCCGCAAGCCTTTATGGATGTGCCCCCCGGTGCCGAGCCGTTCTTGACGCAGGAGGGCAACTCCCTCCTCTACCTCCTCGCCAAGTTTATCGTTCACGGGCGGATCCTTCCCGATCCGGCGACCGGCGAGGACATCTGGCTTTCGCCTCCCAGCCCCGGGGGCTCCATCGCCTTTGCCGCCTGGGCCGGCCTGCTGGTCACGGCGCTCAACCTCTTCCCTATCGGGCAGTTTGACGGCGGTCACATCGCTTACGCGATGTGGGGTCGCAAGGCCTGGACCGTGGCGCGGGCTTTCCTGGTTCTGATCTTCGGGTGGGGTGTCGTGCTCACGATGCTGGGCAACCAGGCCGGCATCTCCTGGCTCATCTGGGGTGGGCTGGGGCTCCTGATGGGTCCGAAGCACCCACCGCCCCTCAACGATCTCACGCCGCTTGACCGCAAGCGTAAGATCCTGGGTTGGGTGGTGGTTGCGATCTTTATCCTGATCCTGACCCCGGTCCCGCTGGTCAACACGGCGCTTTAGACACACAGGAGGCCGGATGTCCGGCTCGCGCAAATCCCGGCGCCCCGTCGTGGGCCTCGATGCCAGCCGCGCGCTCAGCACGGCGCCGACCGGTACCGAGGTCTATTCCACCCACCTCATCCGGGCGCTGCTGCCGCGCCTGAAGCCCTGCGCGGTACGGCTCTATTGCCGTCAGGTGCCCCCGTCTGATGTCCGACAGGCATTCGACGAAGGCGCCGATCTGCGGGTGATCCCGTTTCCGAGGCTCTGGACGCATCTGCGGCTCTCGTGGGAGATGCTCACCCATCCACCCGATCTCCTCTTCGTCCCGGCCCACGTGCTGCCCCTTGTCCATCCCCGCCGCACCCTTGTGACGGTGCACGATATCGGCTACCGGGTGTTCCCCGGCGCCCATCCCCGGCGCCAGCGCCTCTATCTGGAGCTCAGCACCCGTTGGAACGTGCGCCAGGCGAGTCACGTGCTGGTCGATTCCAAGGCCACCCGGAACGCAGTGATCGAGGCATACCCGATCTCCCCCGCCAAGGTAACCGTCGCCTATCCCGGCTTCGACCGCACCCTCCATCCGGTGCAGGACCCTGCGGCCCGGGCCCAGGTCCGCCGCACCTATGAGATTCCCGACCCTTATCTTCTCTTCATGGGACGCATCCAGCCGCGGAAAAACCTGGGTCGGTTGATCGAAGCCTTTGCCCGTATCCTTCCCCAGTATCCGGACCTGACCCTGGTGCTCGCCGGCCCGGAGGGCTGGCTGACCGAGCCTATCCACCGGATCGTGGAAACGTTGGGGATGAAAGGGCACGTTCGCTTCCCCGGGTACGTGGCCGAGGACGATAAGGCAGCCCTGATCTCCGGTGCGCGGGCTTTTGTCTATCCATCGCTCCACGAGGGGTTCGGATTTCCGGTGCTGGAGGCCCAGTCGTGCGAGGTTCCCCTGCTGACGAGCCGGACGTCCAGCCTGCCCGAGGTCGCCGGGGAAGGCGCGCTGCTCGTCGATCCCCTGGACGTCGAGTCCATCGCCGAGGGGCTCAGGCAGCTGCTCGCCGACGCCGACCTGCGCCGTTCGCTGGTCGCCGCGGGAGCGAAAAACCTCGCCCGCTTCTCGTGGGCGCGCACGGGCGAGGTCGTGAGCCGTGTGATCGAGGATCTGCTTCGGGCAGATCGGGAATGATCTCCGGGCGATGCATCCGCTGCCGGTTGCTAACGGCGGCTGAGCGACTCGTAGATTTCGTTGTAGGCCAGCACGCTCTCCACCGGCGTGTTTGCCGGGATATGATTGCCCACCGCCATGAAAAAGCCGGGACACGCCTTACCGATGGCCATACAGCGCTCGACCTCGGCGCGGATCGCCTCGCGGCTCCCGTTGAGCAGGACCCGGGTGTCGGCGTTGCCGATAAACACGTGAGTGTCGCCGTACTGTTCGGCGATATAGGCCATATCGGTGAACGGCTCCAGCACAAACCCGTGGACCCCGCAGTCCGCGATATCGTCGATGAAGGTCGTATAGTCGCCATCCGACGTGTACATGATCTTCTTGCCGCTGTCCAGCAGGGGCGCGAAGAGGCGTTTGTAGTTCGGGAAGACGTGCGCCCGGTACCACGCCGGTGAGATAAAGGGGCCCGCGCTCCAGACGATGTCGTCGTGCACCATCACCACCGGCACGTCCGCCGCACCCAGCGCATCGTAGTACTGCTGAATCCAAGAGGCGTAACGGTCGGTCAGCGCGCCGAACCGCTCCGGGTCCGTGCCGGCTGCCAGGAGTAACATCTCCCATCCGAAGATCGCGATGAGCCCCGAGACCATAGTGACGTAGACCCCGGTCATATTGACCATATCCGGCGTCTCCTCGCGCTGACGGCGGTAATGGGCCTCAAACCGCGCCGTGAGTTCGGAGAGATCCCGCTCGCCGTAGGCCTTCCACGGATCGAACGCCAGCACCTCCTCGGGGGTCTCGAAGGGACAATAGATCGTATCACGCCGGTCGACCCCACCCGCCGCGTATTCGGCATGGCCCATATCGGTCCGGCACGCGTCGAGCTCACCATCCCCGATAAGCGTGGACCACCGAAAATCAAAGTTGAAGGCATCCATCAGCGCCAAAGCGCCCCGCTTCTTGAGCGCCGCAGGGCTCGTGGGCTCAATCTCCAGGCCGGTCACCGCCTCGATCACACCCCAGTGCTCGGTGACCGAGTACTCTGTGCGGGGTACCCGAGGGGGCATCTCCAGATTCATCGCCGCCCAACCATCTTCATAGGACATGATTCGCGTTTTTCTCCTTCGCAGCCGTCCACTGCACCGTAAGTGCCTGCGCGGCGTTCACCAACATCAAGGTGTCGAGGCCGATCGAGATGAGCCGAAAGCCCTCCTCGATTCGACCCGCGACCTCTCCCGGTGCGGGGTCCGCGATCAGCAGCCCGGGCGTCACCCCACGGGCAAGGGCGGTATCCAGCACATGCTGCACTGCCGCCTCCACGTCAGGATGGTGAACCTGCCCCATCACCCCCATCGTCCCGGAGAGGTCGTAAGGGCCAATGAAAACCGCATCGACGCCGGGCAGCTCGCATATCTGCTCAATGCAGTTCACCGCATCGATGTGCTCAATCTGCAAAATGACCAGGGTTTCGTCGTTTGCCGTGCGCACGTAGGCATCGAAATCCGCGCCGTATCCGTGAACGCGACAGACGCCCACACCCCGCATTCCGTCAGGCGGGTACTTGGCGGCGGCGACCGCCTGCCTGGCATCGTCGACCGTGCGGATCATCGGCACGATCACGCCCTGCGCGCCGCTATCCAGGGCCCATTTATAGTGCTCGGGCTGATTGATAGGCAGCCGGCAGAATGGGGTACATCCGTGCCCATCGATCGCCTGCATCAGGCCCAGCGCCTGGGGCCAGTCCATCACACCATGCTCCATATCCAGCGCAATCCAGTCGAATCCGGCCTGCGCCAGTATCTCTGCAACCACCGGATGACCGATCATATGCCAGGTTCCTACAGCAGGTTCCCCTTGCGCCAACATCGCCTTGATCTTGTTGTCCATCGCATCCTTTCTCGCTCAAAGACTGATCTGAAGTACCTTGACCGTAAGCGTTCAGTTCAAGTATACCAGAACTTCCCCACCGACAATATCCTTGATTTTTTATATTTTGTTATCTATAATAGTACAAACACTCGTAGTGGAGGAAGCTCAAAAGATGAAGAATTCAACCAGCAAGAGAACGGAATCGGGGCTCACACGGCGTGCCTTTCTCACGTTAGGATTGAGTCTTGCGGCGGGTGCCGCTGTCGGTTGTGTAGCTCCCGTGCGTCAGATCGCCCCCACCCCAAACCCAGACGAAACCGCCAAGGATGAGGCCCGCTATGCAGCGCCGCCGATCGCGCCGGAGGCGTGGACCGCAGCATCGGTCGAGCGAAGTGAGGAAGCGTGGAAAGATCTTCTGAGCCCAGAGCAGTACGATGTCCTGCGAGATCAGGGCACGGAGCGAGCGTTCACCGGACGATACTACAATACCAAGGCTGAGGGACGCTATCACTGTGCGGCGTGCGGCAATCCGCTTTTCAGTTCAGAGCACAAATATGACTCGGGCACGGGATGGCCCAGTTATTGGGCCCCGATTTCCGAACGCTACATCGAGACCGAAGAGAATCGCGCGCTGGGGATGGTGCGCACCGAGGTGCGGTGCGCTCGCTGCGGCTCGCATCTGGGCCACGTTTTTGAGGATGGTCCGGACCCCACCGGGCTGCGATACTGCATCAATTCAATCGCGCTCAACTTTGTGCCCGCAGCCGGCGAGAGCGCCGCTCCGAACACCGGTGGAGAGGGAGAGGTGTGACGTGCAGATCCGACCCAAGATCATCGCCGGCTTAAACGCCATCGAGGAGAGCCGACGGTGGTTCAGTGTGGACGACGTGGTGATGGGCGGGCTATCTCAAAGCCAGGTAGCCGCCACCGACCGCAACACCACGATTTTCTTCGGGAAGGTCTCTCTGGCAAACCACGGGGGCTTCGCGTCCGTTCGCGCCAGGCTCCCGGCCGGCAGCCTGGAAGGCACCGAAGGCCTGCGCTTACGCCTGCGCGGGGACGGACATCGATACCGAATGTGCCTCCGGTCCGACGATCAGCTCGATGGGCCGACTTACGAAATCAACTTCCAGACCGAACCCGGGATATGGATGGAGATCCAGGCGCCTTTTGAAGTCTTCGCCGCGACATATCGGGGGCACGCACTCCAGGGTATGCCGACGATCGCACCTGAGAATATCGAACAGGTCGGATTGATGATCGCCGACCGCCAGGCTGGACCTTTCAAGCTGGAGGTCGACTGGATTGCCGCCTACGACATGCAGACCAAGACGACACTGGCCCTCTTACAGACGGCGGATCCGGTGTACACGGCTTAAGATTGACGATCCATAACTTCCGCTTCCCGGCACCCCCCCATCCTATGGGCGCCCGGCACTTTGCCGGGCGCTTTCTATTTGACAACGTGAGATACCCTGGTAGCTATAGTGGCAGACGTCCCTTTCCATCACCTGGTATCGAACCTGGAAAGCAGCACCCGTCCTGACCAACCTAACCCAAAGGAGCAAAACGATGGCTACTGAAGCTCGTCCGAATATTCTCTTCATTATGACAGATCAACACCGATTTGATTACGCGGGTTATGCCGGCGCATCCTTTACCCGGACGCCCAATCTCGATCGCCTGGCCGAACGGGGTATGCAGTTCACCCAGTGCACGACCAACTCTCCCGTTTGCGCGCCGGCGCGGATCGCACTCGCCACCGGGCTCCAACCGATCCGGGTGGGGTCACTCGACAACGCCTCCTATCTGCCCCGGCGGGTGACCACCTATTACCAACGCCTCCGCGACGAGAGCTACCGCGTGGGCTGTGTGGGCAAGCTGGACCTCGCCAAGCCCGATTCGTATAACGGGCGGTACGGGGATCGGCCCTGCGTCTACACGTGGGGATTCACCCATCCGGAGGAGTGCGAGGGCAAGATGCACGCCGGGAAGTCTCCGACGCCCCTTGGACCGTACGGCTTCTACCTCCAATCCAAGGGACTCTATCAGGCCTTCCACGAGGACTACCAGGCGCGATCCGACGAGGGATGGATTCGAGACGCGCGGCGGGACTCCGTCCTGCCGACAGAAGACTTCGAGGACACTTACATCGGCAGGCGTGCGGCAGAATGGCTGGCATCGGTGCCCACGGACTTTCCCTGGCACTACTTGGTGAGCTTCGTCGGCCCCCATAACCCTTTCGACCCACCGACCGAGTATGCAGAGCATTTTCGTGACGCCCCTATGCCCGATCCGATTTCCGATACACTGGAGGGCAAGCCCCATTGGGTGAAAGCCCAAGACCAGGGATTGACGCCGGAGGAGATAACGACGACCCGCCGCCAGTACTGTGCTGCCATCGAACTGATCGACGATCAGATCGGTCGAATGATGGATGTCTTGGAATCGCGAGGGATGCTGGAGAACACCCTGATTGTCTACACCAGCGACCACGGCGAGATGCTCGGCGACCACGGATTGTATACGAAGTCCGTACCCTACGAAGCTTCCCTGCGGGTTCCGCTCGTCGTCGCCGGCCCCGGCATCCCGCAGGGCGCGTCGGACGCGCTGGTTGAGCTCATCGATCTCAACCCTACACTCTGCGACCTGGTCGGGCTTCCCCCCCAGGAGGACATCGACGCCCGCTCCCTGGTGCCGGTACTGACCGGCGAGCGCGCCGAGCACCGCACGGAGACGATCAGTGCCATCCGAAACTTCCGCTGCCTGCGGACGCGGCAGGTCAAATACGTCGAGCACCTCAACGACCGCGACGAACTCTACGACCTGCAGGAGGACCCCAACGAGCAGGTCAATCTGGCGGAGGCTCAGCCCGAACGCTGCCGAGAATTAAGCCGCCGCTTGCAGGCTCGCACCCTTGAGGGGCAGTGGCGGCGTTGAGCGTAACGCCGCACCCTATTCCAGCCCATGCGCCGAACCCATGCGTCAAAAGCCCCCCGCTTTTCAGCGGGGGGCTCTGGGTTAAAATCACACGCCTTCGACGATCTGCCCCAGACCCAGCTCCTTCAATTTCGCCGGGGTCGGATAACCCTCGTCATCCCAGCCGACCATCTCGTAATAAAGCGCCCTCGCCTCTTCGAACTCGTCCTCGGTGACGGCTTCGCCATCGGTCGCACCGCCCTGCAGAGGAACGGTCAGTTTGTGAGGAAGCGTATCCGCCTCAATCCCCACACCTTCCCGCGCATTGAACGCCCGCAGCATATTGAGCCGCCGCTCGCCCACCTTCATCAGCTCCCAAACGCTCACGTTCCAACCGGTAATTGCCCGCAGCGCGTCAATCCACTGGCGGACGTTATAGAGCTGCCAGGCTGGCCCGTAGACAAACTTGCAGAGGCTGACGCTGTCGACCGCACTGATCAGGCGCTGCGAATAGACTGCGTAGCGAACCATCTCGTCGTTGAGAATGTTGGAGGGCTGGGGATCGAGTAGATCCAACGTCGCCATGCCCTCGGGGAATCGCATATAGGACGTACTGTGCTCGTCGACCGTATGATCCGCGCCGCCGGGGTTGACCGCATAGAGAAGCGCCAAATCCCGCTTCACCTGCGGCATATGGGCCGGAAGCTCACGCCCCTTCACAGCGACCACGAGATCTTCGCCAAAGCCCAGGGCCTCCGAGGCAGCCACCGAGCCCTCGCCGAGCACCTCGCCTAATCCCTCCCGCTCTCCGATCATCTCCACCATCCGGACCATTGCCTCAGCATTCCCGAAGGTCAGTGCCAGTCCCCCGGTGTCCTCTGTCGTCAGGAGACCCCGTTCGAAACAGTCCATCGCCCACGCAATCGTCCCGCCACAAGCGATGGTGTCCATCCCATACATGTTGCAGAGCTGGTTAGCCCGCGCCACGGCCTCCAGGTCATCCACCTCGCAGTAGGAACCCAGGGCCGCGATTGACTCATACTCCGGTCCTCCGTAACGGGGGTCGACCTGATACGGTCCCTCTTCCACTTTGACGACCCGCTTACAGCGCACCGCACATCCGTAGCACGTATCGCCCTCTTGCAGAATTGTCTCGGCCATTCGCTCGCCGCTGATCGCCTCCGCACCCTCAAACGTCCCGCTGGACCAATTCCGGGTGGGCAGTCCGCCGGTCTGCGACTGGGAGAGGACCAGGGCCGAGGTTCCCAGGCGTTTAAACCCGGCAACGCCGGATTCATCGACGTTCTGGGCCCCCCAGCGGGCCAGCTCCATCAAGGCGTCTTTATCGGCCAGCTCGGGTCGCTGACGACCGCGCACGGCGACCGCTTTGAGGTTCTTGGAGGCCATGACCAACCCCATCCCGCCCCGCCCGTTGACGCGATTCGAGTTATTGACCAACGAACTGTACCGGATCCCACGCTCTGCGGCCAACCCATACTGTAATACCTGGATGCGGTCGTCATCCAGCGCTTCGCGGATGTGGTCCTCCACGTCCGCCGTGAACTTTCCCAACAGCGGCTCGGCGTTTTGGAGCTCAGCCTCCCCATCATGAATCCAGAGATAGACCGGTGATTCGGATCTCCCCCGGATCACGATGCCATCGAAGCCCGCGAACTTAAGCTCTGCGGGCCAGAACCCCCCGGCGGTGGATTCATCGGCCAATCCACTGACGGGCGATTTAGCCGTTGCAGAGACCCGTGACTGCCCGGAGATCGGTGCGCCCGTCATCACACCCACCATAAGACTGAGGGTGTTCTCGGGACCCAGGGGATCGGCGTGAGCCGGGGTATATTTCAGCAGGTAGTACCCGCCCATCGCACTTCCCCCCATATACTTGCGGTAGAACTGCTCCTCGGGTTCCTCAACGTCCAACGTGCCATTCGTCAGATCCACATGTAAGATCTTTCCATGATATCCATTAGGCATCGCAGGCCCTCCTCTTTTGCTAACTCTTCATCGACCCACCGTACAAAACGATCCATAACCTTACAACTCGCGGTAATAACCGCGATACATCAACCGGGCAAGACCCGGCGCAGTTAAAACCCAGCTCCCCGCAAACAACGTAAATAGCCCTTCACACCTATTATACATCGAGCTGACCGAGTGGACAGATCCGGAATTTTGAATTTGATCCGTGCAGAGGCCCGCCCACCGGACCCGACTAACCCTGGCTGCACGTCGTTCGAGTGGGCAAACATTCAGATCGAATATGACTTTGCCTATTTTACCAATACACGGTATACTCTATGAGTATGTATACGAGTGGATCCGGGTTCAGGCGAATATTCAGATACAAAGTGCTCCGCATCACATCAGTCCGTTCTTTCCTCTCTTTGTCTTTGATTGACAGGGCAAGGTATTGCATCCTCAACAGGAGCGCCTATGGCTAATAACGTACAAACGTTGGTTGTCGATGACGAAGCGGGAATTCGCTTCTTTATCCAACAGACCCTCGAGCGAGTTGGCCATGATGTCACGACTGCATCCAGTGGTGAGGGAGCGCTGGAGATCCTTCGGGACCGCAGTTTTGATCTGGTCATGCTGGATCTGAAACTCGGGGGGAGCGCTGATGGGCTCAGAGTGCTTGAAGCGGTTCGTTGGCGTTGGCCCGAAGCCGTCGTCATCATCTTGACGGCTCACGGCTCGCTGGATTCTGCGATGACCGCGATCGAAGAAGGGGTCGACCGCTACCTTTTGAAACCGCTCACGCCCGAGGAGCTGCGAGAAGCGGTGCGGGAAGTGCTGGCGGAGGCAGAAGCGCGCAAGGCCCACGCTCACCAGATGGAAGAGGAGCACACGATCTTTCAGCACGGGCCATTCACAGTCGACGTCGACAAGCATCAGGCGTCCCGAGATGGAGAGGTGCTCGACCTCACGCCCAGCGAGTTCGACCTGCTGGTGCACCTGATCAGGAACGCCGAGAGCGTGATCGAGCCCCCGGCACTGGTCGAGGTGGTGCGCAATTACTCCCCCAGCAATCTGAGGGAAGCACGGAACATCATCAAGTGGTATATTCATCAACTGCGGCAGAAGATCGAGCCGGACCCGTCGCATCCCCAGTACGTGATCAACGTGCGGGGTGTCGGGTACCGCTTCGGTAAATGAGGCGTGAGGGTGCGGCGTACCGACGCCAACCCAACCCCAACCCGCCCAACGCGACCCGAACGCAATGCAAACAAAGTGCACCTTTTGAGTTTACGGATTTATGGTATGTTAAGTTAGAAGGGGGCTGAAAAAGGCCCTATCATTTCATCACAGGGAGGAACATT
>CAYMAQ010000075.1:0-15243 GCA_964388385.1 uncultured Anaerolineales bacterium
ACCCTCTTCCCCTACCCGACCCTCTTCCGATCTGAGATCCCCGCCGCCACCGCCGTGATACAGTCGGTGTCCCGCCCCATATTCACACCCGAGACGATCGCCTGCTTGAGATCACCCTCAACCATCCGGAAGATGCAGACAGCCTTGGTCACCACCTCGTTCGCATAACTGAAAGCGTAGGGGATCCCCCCGCCTGAATACATCTCGTCAAACGCGACGCGCAGATCTCGGAAGTCGGCGCAGTCCTCCGTCAGATCGAGCGCTCGCCGGATCTCTCCGACCACCCCGGCGTCCTGCACAAAGCGGTCGGAGAACGTGCCGCAGACATCGAAGATCGCCGACAATACGTCGTCCACCGTGGCCTCCGGCTTCGTTGCCTCCGCGATTGCCACCCCGGTGACGGAGGCCCACTGCAGGCCCCGGCTGTTGCTCGTCTGATAGACCTGACCGACCTCCAGCACGTCCTCCAACGCCCCCTGCAGGTCCCCGGCGTTGATCAGGCCGATGGGGTGGCACGAGCGGGCAAAGGAGACGAGCCCCGCGTAATCGCAATAGCGCCCGATATCCCGTGCCGGCATCGGCGTCTTTGCCATCGCCAGGAGCGCGCCCTCAAACGGTTCGGAGACCACCCCCGCGCCGTCAGGGTTCATCTCCGTCACCCAGACGTCGCGCAGATCCTCCGCGGTGATCCGATCCTGCTTCCGCATAATCGCCGTGATGATCAGCTTCTGGCGCTCGACTCCGTCCTCCGTCGTGCCCGGCTCGCGGATCCAATCGGTGGTGTTCTGGTAATGATGATACGACAAAAACTCGTCCAGGGTCCCGTACTCTTCCTCGATACGCGCGTAAGGCCAACCCTCGACCGGCGCGGCCATCGCGGAACCAATGTGCACCCCGGCGATACAACCGAAAAATTTATCTCGTAGCGAGACACTCATCACACACTCCTTGTCACATACCCGCGTGTCCAACAGCAAGCAACGTCCTAAATCCGACCTGTCCGTAACCCCCAGCACCTTGAACGTCGTGCTATGCTCCGATCAAAGCGTCCGGCATCTGCATCCGCGTGCCGATCTCCAAGGCCGTCTCCTCGTCATAAAGCAGCGCCACCAGTGTAAGCGCGAACTCGATCGCCGTGCCGGGCCCTCGGCTTGTCACACAGCGGTCGTCGACCACCACCCGCTCGTCGATCGCGTCCTTGCTGTCCAGTTGGGACGCAAAACTCGGAAAGCAGGTCGCCTTGCGGCTTTTTAAGAGGCCATGAGGCTGCAGAACCACAGCGGGAGACGCGCAGATCGCACCAAACAGACGTCCTCCCGCATCCTGCGCCTTGAGGAGATCGATCAGGACCTTCGTATCCCGTAGGTGCTCGGCGCCCGGCATGCCTCCCGGCAGCGCGATGAGGTCGAATATCTCGTCCTCGCAGTCCTCGATCATCACGTCTGCGACCAATTTCGTCTCCCGCGAGGCCGTGACCTGTAGCGTGTCCTCCACCGAAGCGACCACCACCTCCGTCCCGGCCCGACGCAGCGTATCGATAATGCACACCGCTTCAATCTCTTCCGAACCATGGGCAATCGGTACCAACGCGCGTTTTGACATTATGTCGCCTCCTCGACTCGATCAACCTCAACGTTTGTACACACGCTCATCACAGTGGGATGCAGAACGTTGTGATAGCTATAGGTCTACGGTTGAGGTATAACATAGAGGAGGTGATTGTCAAAGGAAAGATCCGTGAAGCCGGATTGAAGACGTCCAGCGCTGCTCAATAGAACGCTGGACGTCTTGCATTCGCTTGGCGATTGAAATCGGACGCTAACTCACAGCGTCGACCAGGGCGCGCCCGAGATCGCGACATGCCTCCAACACGGCACCGGAGGGCGCACCTAGGGATTCGACCGGCTCCTGCACCGGTTCCCCGAGTTTGCCAAACAGCGTCTGAAGCGGTCCGATCACCGCACCGCCCCCGCCGTGAGAGTAGAACAGGGCGATCGGCTTGTCGGTTAACCCGGTGGCGTTCTCACGCTTGGCCATGAACCAGTCGTCGAGAAAGACCTTCAGGGTCCCCGCGATGTAGCTGTAATAATCGGGAGACCCGAAGGCCGCCCCATCGAACCCTCGATACCGGTCGACGTCAAATCGCTCGTCGTTCGCGTTGTGCAGCGTCACCTCGGCCCCGGCCGCCCGAGCCCCTTCGGCAACCGCTTCCGCCATCTTCTCTGTATTCCCGGACTGCTGCGAATGGTAGAGAACGAGTATAGATGCCATATCATATCCCCCTTGTAGGGTGTCGTTCATCCTTTGATTACCAAATCCTCTGTCTGATTTCCCGAAGGATCCCCTCACCGTCACGCCATATCAACGGTAAAACCAGCCTCACT
Source organism: uncultured Anaerolineales bacterium (assembly GCA_964388385.1). Lineage (GTDB taxonomy): Bacteria > Chloroflexota > Anaerolineae > B4-G1 > SLSP01 > PWVB01. Next base: position 2,385 of record CAYMAQ010000075.1, read on the forward strand.
CAGCCGCTCCCTTGCCTCCAGCAGAACGTCACCGGCCAGCGGGCCGGCCTCCACCGCCGCGATATTCTCGGCCAGGTGATCCAGGCTGCGGGTGCCGATGATGGCGGTGTGAAGATCCGGATGGGAGATAGCGAATCGAATCAGGAACCGCATGCGACTCTCACCCGAAGCGCGCAGCTCATCCAGGTTCGCCCGCTCAAACCCCTCATCAAGCGTCACATCATAGGGTTGACGCACGATTCCACGGATAATGGTCCCCCACCCTTTCGCTGCCGCCTTGCTGATGGCCCGCTCACTGTAACGAATCACCGCGGAGTACCATACTTGGATTGCCTCAAAAGCCTCCCAATCCAGGTACTTTTGCAGTTGAACATAACCGTATCCTTCCGAGCTGCCCGCCATGCTCACCGCGATGTGGCGGACCTTGCCCTCATCACGGATTGCCGCCATCGTCTCGATGACGTCGGTACCGGCAAGATCCTCGGGATTGGCACTGTGGATCTGCCACACGTCAACATAATCGGTCTGTAACCTGCGCAGACTGTGCTCGATATTGTGTCGCAGTTGTTCGCCGGTCCAGATGTGGTTCGGCGCGTCCTCACCACCCGCGCGCGGGACATTGCAACCGCACTTCGTCGCCAGGAAGTACTCATCCCGGCGGTGTGAGATGAATGTGCCGATCAAATCCTCACTGGCCCCGTAATCGGGCGAGGTGTCGATGAAATTGATCCCACCGTCTAACACCTCGTTCAACAAACGCTCGGCCTGCGAATTATCCACATTTCGCAGTGCCATAGCGCCATAGCCTAACGTCGTGACCTCCATCCCGGTATCACCAAAGGTTCGCATCTCCATCGTGTTCACTCCTTTATCCTTTACCTATCTTGCTTCATCAACGTGCACAACCTCAACCCAGTTCGCGCTGCCTACAGCTTCGCACTCAACCGTATAGAGACTTCCATCGACCTCCCAGGCGACCTCGATACCGTTGACCCTTACGCTCGCTGGCGGAGAGGAGGCAGCCCATCCGAAGGTTCCCCCATCCAACAGCACAACCGTCGTGCGTTCTGGGGTTTGCAGCCAATCTGCAATCGATGCCGCGCTGAGATAGCGGTCGACGAGCCCGAGAGGGGTGAAAGGGCCCACGGCAGGGACGACGTGGTAGAGCGCGCACGTCTGGGGTTCCAGGGAAACGGAGAGGCGTTCGTCCCGGTGGACGAACTGAGCCTGTCGACCGAAATGCTCGAAGATCACGAAGCGCTCTCCCGAGAGGCCGGGCACGTCCCCCGGCCCGACCGAGCCGGTCACTTCAACGTCATCGACATTGGCGTTGACGGCGGCAATCACCCCGACATCCCCCACCGTGTTCCATACCTTAAGCGGAATAGAGTCGTGATTCGGATTTCGCATCAGGCAGTCTTCGGTGACGACGCCCGGTCGATCCCCCCGAAGAATGCGTCCGTCCGATAGGACCAGCGGGTGAAGTTGTGTGGGATCGGTTTCGCCGACCCGATCGCTGATGTAGATTGGCCCTCCGCTCACCGCTCTTAGGACTGCATGGGTTGCGGCATACGGGTGCTGGGTCCACCACATGTCCCAATCCAGCCACATAAAGGATCCGTGATAATAGGCATTGTAAGCGTTCTGCAGGGCATGCTCAGCGAAACTGCCTTCCCGCTCCGGGAAGAAATCGTCACTGCTCCGGGTCACGGCGGAGGTGGGGCGATGCCACAGATTCTCACTCGCCATTCCCATACAGTTGATAAGGTTAAGATCGAAGCTCTTTCCCACCGAGGCTTCCAGTGCATGATGCGCAACCGTGGCAGCTTTTCCAATCGCTACGTCCCCCTCTAGAAACGTGGGAAGCCCGCTCTGATAATCGACCTTGACGAAATCCACGCCTGAATTGCGGAGATACGAATGCCACGTGTTCCAGAAAGCGAAGGATCGAGACACCTCCGGGCTGGGAATCATCGTGCCGGCATGGGTTGTATGGAGAGCATCACGGAACGTATGGGACAACACACTATGAGGATGAACACCCTGCCAATAGCCGAACAGAGTGTGCCATACGCCCAGCCACTGCAGCCCGTACATCTCCTTCAACGTATCGACCAGGGGGATAAAACCGTCCGGAAAGCGTTCCCCATCCGGCTCGAAGGAAGTCAGCCGTCCCTCGTCAGTGCTGAGCCATCCATCATCGATGATAAACCAGCGGACCGGCACGTCCTTTTCGCTGAGTTCCTGAGCCTTGGCAGCCACGCCATCTGCGGAGACTTCACGGTAGAACGCATCCCAACTGCACCAACCCAGGTACTCAAAAGGCTCAGGATATCGCCGGTGCCATCGCATCCGCGCCGGCGTGCCCAGCGCCCGAAACCCGGCGAGAGCCGTGCGATCTGGGAGTACAAACGGGTCTTCGTCGCTGGCGAGGGCAAAGATAATCGCAGAGACGTTGCAATAACCGTCAACGTAGGCCGCTGTGGCAATCTCGAGTCCCTGATCGCCCCCCTGTAACTCGGTCTTGAGCACCGTGTCACAGATGGGGAGGAGATGATGATACCGCTCCGCGTCTTTCCATACCAGAGATTGCGTACGTCCTGGAAGCTGAGTCAGATCGGTCTCAAAGAACGGCCGCGTCCACCAATCCTTGAAGAGATAATTGGCCATCAGCGCCTCAGGGCTCCCAAGATCACCGACGTGAATCAGGATGCCGTCTCTTGCAGCCAGTCCCGGCGGACGCCGACCAATGCCGCCGCTCCCACCTTGCATATAACTAACGTCGGCGACGAGTACAGAAGGGTAGATGCGAAATCCCAGCGTCAGCAAAAAGGATGTCTCCGCATCGGCATATAGGAAGCGGTGGCGAGTAAAGCTCCCCCATCGATCTCGCCCCCTGTCAATTTCGTCATCCACCAGCTCGGGTGCAATGCTTGTGCCGTCGTCCAGCGCGACCTCTGGATAGAGGTCCGACATCACGATCGAAGGTCCCAAGAGAACGTTCAGCCCTCGATCCGTACGCGTAATCTGATACATCGCAGCCTCCTTATCCGTTCAAAATGGCGGATCTCATACGCCTCAAGATTATTGCTTCACCGGAACCTCGACATGAGCCCAGAGTTGTGTTCGAGTCGCCGCACTCTATAACTATGATACACCGATCAGCAGAAGATGCAGAATCTGCTCCGCGTCGATTGCATCCTCCGGTCGCGGTGCTAAACTACGACGTAGCACAGTCACAGTCGGTGAGATCATACAGATGAGGAGCAGACGATGAACAAGAAGTCCCTACCGGCGTTTCCTTACGGTGCCGTCTACTTCAGGAAATCCAATCCGCCGCGCGAGGATTGGGCTCGGGATTATCAGACGGCGGCCGAGGACGGCCATACCTTGTTTCGCCACTGGTTTCTCTGGTCGGCCATTGAGATTAAGCCTGGCGTTTATGATTGGGATGACTACGATCGACAGCTCGACCTTGCCGCAGAGCACGGCATTAAGACAATCATCGCTGAGATGCTTTCCGCACCAGAGTGGGCTTATCGGGTCTATGATCACGCGCGCTTGGAGACCCGGGAGGGTCAAAAACGTACCCGGGGTATGAGTGGGAGCTGTGTGACGGGCGGCTTCCCCGGCCTTTGTCTCGATCATGAGGACTATCGAGCCGCAGCCGAGAAATTCCTAAAAGCCCTCGTCAATCGCTATAAGGATCACCCCGGTCTGGGCGGATACGACATTTGGAACGAGTGCAACCAGTCAAGCGACACCTGCTACTGCCCTGCCACAGCGGAGAAATTCCGCACCTGGCTTAAGGAGCAGTACGAAGACCTGAAAAGATTAGGGGAAACATGGCACCGTCCTAGTTTCGCGGTATGGGAGGATGTCGTGCCACCACGACAACTCGGTCCCTATCCCGATACCCTCGACTGGCTCAAGTTCCGTATTGATAACGCATATCGCTTGATGCGCTGGCGAGCGGAGACGATCCGCGAACTCGATCCGAATCACCCGGTGACAGCGCACGGTGTAGCCGGTAGTCTGACCCGGATGGCCTCCAGCGTCGCCGACGATTGGCGGGCGGCAAGTGAGGTCGCCAGTTACGGTTACACCTGGGGTTCCAGCCGCCACGGTGATGAGCCCTGGAAGCAGATTCACGCAGTCGATCTGGTCCGTGCAGCGGCCCAGGGCAAGCCCTTCTGGCACGCCGAGGCATATGCCGGCCCCCTGTGGATGCAGTCCCAGGTCATCGACAAGCCTCGAAACGAGGGGCGCATCGCCCGTCCCGAGGACGTCCGTTACTGGGATATGACCAGCTTTATGGGCGGCGCGACCGGTCTGCTCTATCTGCGATGGCGACCGTTGTTAGACGGCCCGCTCTTCGGGGCGTTCGGGCCTTACGGAATGGACGGGTCGCGGACCAAGCGATCGGCGGTGGCAAGCGACATCGCAAAATGGGTCGCCGATCCCGCTCAGAGGGCATTATGGAAATCCCGTCCCGTTCGAGGGGATATCGGCATCGTGTACGTCCCGGAGACCCAGATCTTTACCTACGCCCAGCAGGGAAAAACAGACTTCTACGCCAAGTCGATGCAGGGCACCTATCGGGGGTTCTTCGACGAGAATATCCAGGCTGACTGGGTGCACATCCAGGACATCGAGGACTACAATCTGCTCTACCTGCCCTTCCCTGTAATGCTCAATCAGGCCACCGCCAACAAGCTTCGTGCGTGGGTCGAATCCGGTGGCACCCTGATTGCCGAGGGATGTCCCGGCTACTTCGATGAGGTCGGACACGTCAGTCCGACGCAGCCCGGCATGGGACTGGATACCCTCTTCGGCGTACGCGAGTCCTACGTCGAGTTTACGCCGGATATCCTGGACGATCTGCGGCTGAACGTCGAGGGTATGCTGGTGCAGGGCGGTATCTTCCTGCAGGCCTACCAACCCACGACCGGCAGCGTTGCAGGGCGGTATGAGGCCAACGCAGGACCCGCGAATGGTCAGATCGCGGTCGTCGACAACGTCTTTGGCAGAGGACGGACGCGGCTCATCGGCACGATGGTCGGATACGGTCACACCGTCCACGCGGCCCGACCACCCCATCCGGACGCCGCGCCTTACAGACCGGGAACAACCCCAGATCTCTTCCGTTCCCTCCTGGGTTGGGCGGGGAGGACTCCACATGTTCGCAGCAGCGATTGCTTCATCAAAGCCCGCCTCCACGACGGAGAGGGAGGCACCTATCTCTGGGTCGCCAATCCGACTCGAAGGGATCGACCGGTGCGGCTTGTGATCAGTGATGCGTGGGGGCCCTTTGGCGGGGCGCGAACACTCTGGGGTGGTGAATGCGAGATCGAAGAGGACACCATCACCCTGTCGGCGCCGGCGCGTGACGTCACAGTGATCGCTCTGGAGTCATAGGCGAGAGTTCTGTCAAACCCAATCCAGAGCCCCCAGGCGGGGATCGATGCATTGACAACCGGTGGAGGGATGCTAGACTCGGAGACAGAGAGAATCTAAAGGCTGGGTATAACCGTGGCCTATCAGGCTGCGTCGCAATAGTTCTGATTCCAGGCAGATGAGTGAATAAGGAGAACGCTGATGGAGAAAAAGTTTCAGATCCTGCGGTTTGTCGGTACGGTCTACAAAGTTTTCGGCATCATTGTTGGCGTCATCACAATCCTGCTCGTGATCGGCGCATGCCTGATGAGCATACTTGGCGGCACGATGATGGATCAAATCCAGCGGGAGCTCGGAGGCGCCGCCATGGGAATGAACATCGTGGGTGGGATCATCGCCAGCTTCCTCATACTGCTCTACGGCGGGGGATTGGCCATCACACTCTATGCCGCCGGTGAGGGTGTTTTTCTCCTCCTGGCACTTGAGGAGAACACCCGTAGGACGGCTGAGGCTATCAGTCAGGGCACGAACTACAACCCTCCCCCGCCACCACAGGTCGGTTAGGCTCCCCCCTCAACGTACAAAGCGCGGAGGTTTTGAACCTCCGCGCTTCTATTTTCCATGACCGCGGAAAGGCTTGAACAGGTTAGCTTCCCCGTCGAATCACCTCGATGCCACCCATATAGGGCCGCAGAACCTCGGGAACGACGACCGAACCATCCGCCTGCTGGTAGGTCTCCAGAATTCCAATCACCACGCGGGGCAACGCCAGTCCGGAACCGTTCAGCGTGTGAACGAACTCGGGTTTTGCCCCCGGTTCGGGCCGGTACCGAATGTCGGCGCGCCGGGCTTGGAAATCCGTGACGTTGCTACAAGAACTCACCTCAAGCCAGTCATTCTGACCCGGCGCCCAGATTTCCAGATCGTATCCTTTGGTCGCCCCGAAGGCGATATCGCCGGTGCACAGTTCCAGCACTCGATAGGGCAGGTCCAACCGCCGCAGCAGATCCTCACCCATCTCGAGCATCGACTCCAGCTCATTGTAACTGGAGTCCGGTGTCACAAATTTGTACATCTCGACCTTGTCGAACTGATGCCCTCGCTTGATTCCGCGAACATCCCGACCGGCACTCATCTTTTCTCGCCGGAAACAGGGCGTGTAAGCCACATAATAAAGGGGAAGTTGATCCGCATCCAAAATCTCATCACGGTGCACGTTGGTTAATGCCACCTCAGCCGTGGGCAGTAACCAGAGATCATCCTCGTGATCGTGATAAAGATTATTCTCAAATTTAGGCAGTTGACCGGCCCCTACGAGGATTTGACGCTTGACCACAAAGGGAAGATAGTACTCCGTGAACCCGTTCTCTGACGTATGCACGTCCAGCATCCAGAAGATCAACGCGCGCTGCAAACGGGCCCCCGCTCCCTTCATCAAATAGAAGCGGCTCCCGGCGAGTTTGACGCCGCGTTCAAAATCCAGGATATCCAACTCCGGTCCCAGATCCCAATGTGCGATCGGCTCGAAACCCTCCGCCTCAAAATCGCGCCGCTCTCCCCAACGACGGACCTCGACGTTGGCACTCTCATCCGGACCCACGGGTACGCTTTCGTGTGGGACATTGGGAATCCAGAGCTGCTTGGTCTCGTAAGCCTCCTCGACATCTCGGAGTGTATCCTCTAACGTCGAGATTTTACGTCCCACTTCGCGCATCTCATCGATCCGAGCTTGTCGCGCGGCCGGGTCTTTCATCCGCCCGATCTGCTTGGAGACACGATTGCGCAGCGCGCGAAGCGACTCGACCTCTTGAAGCAATTCACGGCGTCTCAAATCGATTTTCAGCAGCTCATCGACGATCGAGGGGTCCTCGTTGCGCTTCCGCATTCCCTCACGCACCATTTCCGGTTGATCTCGGATACGTTCAATATCAAGCATACATTCTCCCCCTAGAGTCTTTTTTTCCGGTTCTGTATCCTTAGACATCCCACAGGCGTCATACCTGACGTCGGACCGAAACGAGCCAGGATGGGATAGGCATAAATGCGACGTCCTCCACGGCTCGCACCTCCCATTATGCCATCGGTCATCCCTTTGTCCAGAAAGGACACAACGAGGTCCGCAATCGAGGGGGGTCTGAACGAGAAGTATCCTCATAAGTAAGAACTGTGTTACAATGTGATTGCTCAGACGCAGTTTGTCAAATACTATCCACGTAAGGAGAGAGTAATGCCGAAACACGGGTTAAAGATCATCATCGTTGCATTGGCAGTAGTGTCCGTAAGCTGCGGGCTTATCGGACAGGTCACGGAAAGACTCCAAGGGGAGTACGAGAAAGGAGCTGAGGTCGTCGCTACGGTAGAGAAGATGATGCCGGAATCCTCCGATTCAGAATCCTCAGATTCGGAATCCTCCGATACCCAGGATGAGGTAGTCTCCGAGACAGATTCGACTGAAGGGGATGAGCGTGAAGAGGCTCTGCCTGACGTCGAGGAAGATGCTTTATCTCAATTGGACTCGTATCGTATGCGATTCGGCTGGAGTCTGGAGAAAGCCGATGGTTCCACAGACGCGTTGACGATGGAGCAGTCGGCGACACGCCAGCCCGAGGCTCAACGTTTTCTCATCGAGTCCGGAGGCGATTCCATCGAATACATCCAGATCGAAAATCAAGTCTGGATCCGTTACGGGGAAGAATGGATGCAATCTACGTCCGATACGACCGGCGATATAGCCGACGAATTCGGGTCGGGTTTGATGACAGGATCGGACTGGATCGACGACGTTGAGGATGAGGACTACGAATACGTTGGCAAGGAAAACGTCAACGGCGTTCAGGCAAGACATTACCGTGCATCCTACAATCAGAACTGGCTCTCACTCTTAGGCGAACAGGGGCCTGATGACATCAGCGATGGGACCGCCCACGTATGGATCGCCGATGAGAACAATCTGCCGAGCTTCGTCGTCCGATTCGAAGTTGAGATCAAGGGAACGTCTGACAGTGAAGCTATAACGGGTAAACTGACCCAGGAGATCTATGATATCAACGCCGATATCGCCATCGAACCCCCGACAGATGCGGCATCAGGCGGGCTGCCGGAAGGTGTGTCTCTTTATCCGGATGCCGAAGGCCTGACTACATTTGGCGTGATGACGACCTTCACCGTCGAGGATGACGTCGAAACAGTTCACGGCTTTTATGTCGACGCCCTGGAAAACGCCGGTTGGAGCCAGGTCGAGGGAAGTGCGATGTCGATCGAGGGGATGGCTAGCACCACCTGGACGAAAGATGGAGAGACCCTCACCCTCAACGTTGTAGAATCCGAGGGGGATGAGGAAACCCAGGTGATGTTCACGCTCGGCGAGTGAGGTCAGGGATCGGCGTGTTCTCCGAAACAACCATTCGCCGGTGACAATCGAACTTGAAACGCTGCAGGAGAAGGCCGACCGCATCGGGCTGGCATTAGCCAGTGCGGTGCCGGTCGGCCCTACCCCATCTTGGAAAGAGTATCGCGTATGGATCGATCGAGGATACGCAGCCGATATGCGTTATCTCTCTCGACCTGATGCAATCCACCGACGTAAAGACCCTAGAAACATTATGCCGGAAACCCAAACTGTCCTCGTGGTCGCGGCACCCTACGCCAGCGGCTCCCGTCCTGCTTTACCCCCGCTCCACGGTCATATTTCCCGTTATGCGTGGGGCGAAGACTACCACCGGTGGCTGCTTCACCAACTCGAGGAACTGGTCGGAGAGCTGATCGAGGGAAGGCCGGGTTCCAAGCCCGCGCGCACCTACGTCGACACCGGACCTGTCCTCGAAAGAGCCTGGGCTCAATCCGCTGGCCTGGGTTGGATCGGAAAAAACACCAACCTGATCCATCCTAAACTGGGATCCTACCTGTTCCTCGGTACGGCGCTTCTGGATATCCCTCTGATAAATCCGGCCCCCTCGTATGTGCGACCGTCATGCGGAAGCTGCACTCGGTGTCTGGAGGCATGTCCCACCGGAGCCCTGGTCTCACCGGGCGTTTTGGATGCGCGGCGGTGCCTCTCGTACCTCACCATCGAAAACCGTGGACCGATCCCTGAAGAATTTCGGCCCTCGCTGGGGAATCAGGTCTTCGGCTGTGACATCTGCCAGGAGGTGTGCCCCTGGAATCGCGGGCCGCTCCAGACAGAGAGAGAGCGGCCCATCCCAGATCAAGCGACGGTCCCACTGCTCGACGCATTGATGATCGATGCTCACACCTTCGAGATGCGCTACCGGCACACACCTATATGGCGCGCAACGCCTGAGGGCCTCGCACGGAACGCCGCCGTCGTCTTGGGTAACCTCGGAGACGCTGCCGCTCGCGGACATCTCCTCCGAGCCACGAAACATCATCCCAGCGAGATGGTTCGGGAACACGCCGCGTGGGCGTTGGCACAGCTCTAGAGGCCCGTCCTCAAAACATGCTTATATGACGTCAAGGGCCTTGCCGACCTTCTCGAACGTCGCCAGCACTTTGCCCAGTTGCTCATCAGTATGGGTGGCCATATAGCTCGTCCTTAGAAGCTGGAGACCCGGAGGTACGGCGGGAGAGAGCACCGGATTCGTATAGACGCCTGCATCGAAGAGCGCCTTCCAGAACCGCAGCGTCCGGTCATCGTCACCGATGATAATGGGGATGATCGGGGTCTCGCTTCCACCGATATTGAATCCCATCTCGCGATAGCGGGTCCGCATAAACTCACCGATCTCGATCAGCCGCTCGATGCGCTCGGGTTCCTCGTGCATAATTTCCAGTGACGCCATCGCCGCGGCCGCGTTGGCCGGCGGAATACTTGCACTGAAGATAAGGGAGCGCGCGTGGTGTTGAATGTAATCGACCACGTCCTCATCACCCGCGATGAAGCCGCCCAGTGACGCAAAAGACTTACTGAACGTGCCCATAATCAAATCAACCCCATCGGTGACGCCGAACTCGGCCGCGGTGCCGTGTCCACCGCCCAAAACCCCAATTGAATGAGCATCATCAACCATCAAGCGGGCCTCATATTTTTGACAGATCGGGATCAGATCGGGAAGCGGTGCGACGTCCCCACCCATACTGAAGAGCCCGTCGACAACCACCAGCTTGCCTCGATCCTCCGGCAGTGAAGCCAACACCTGTTCCAGGGCATCCAGGTCGTTGTGAGGATAACGCTTCATCCGACCATAGGAGAGACGGCATCCATCGATGATACTGGCATGATCCTCCTTGTCAGTGATGACAAAGTCACCGCGTCCGACCACCGCGGAGATCGTCCCCACATTGACTTGATAACCCGTGCTGAAAACGAGCGCCCGTTCTTTATCTACCCACGCAGCCAGGCGCTTCTCCAGCTCCAGGTGAAGCTCCAGGGTGCCGTTGAGAAAACGTGATCCCGTACAACTGGTCCCGAATGTCTCGACCGCATCCATCGCGGCTTGGCGCACCTTCGGATGCACCGTCAGACCCAGGTAGTTATTGGAACCGATCATAATAAGATGATGATCGCCAATAACCGCTTCAGTTCCCTCGTTATTCGTCAAGGGGATGAAATAAGGATAAATGCCGGCATCCCGCGCATCATCGGCGACCGTGTATTCACCACACTTCATAAAGATATCCATGAGTACGCCCTTTCCGCACGTCCACCCTGACGTGCTTAGACCAAACAATGACAGATAATAACAAACCGCAATTCGAAAAATCTCGAATCAAAGATAGATTATCTTGATTCTAGAAGGAACAGAACCCGAAGTCAAGAACAGCTAAGCCGGTAGAGAATCACATTTCAACCAAAAATCTCATCCCCGAGCTCGAGTGCTCAGGGATGAGAGACAACGAACAAAATGAGATCAACCCTCGTTGTAAACCTCGGGATTCACGCAGTGCGGTAGACGCTCCCCTTGTAGGCCTGCAAGCAGGTTATCGGCTGCGATCGTCGCCATCTTGCCCCGTGTCGCAACACTGGCACTTGCGATGTGCGGCGTGACGATACAGTTGGGCAACGCTAACAATGGGTGGTCTGAAGGGATCGGTTCGGGTTCGGTGACGTCAAGCGCCGCGGCTGCTAGCTGCCCTTCCTTTAATGCATGAAGCAGGGCATCGGGATCGACCACCGGCCCGCGTGCAGTGTTGACCAGGATCGCAGTCGACTTCATTTGGGCCAACTCTTCTGTGCTCAAGAGATGATGCGTGGCCTCAGTAAGCGGTACATGCACCGAGACAAAATCCGATGTGGATAACAGCATCTCCAGATCCACGGACTCTGCGTCAATGCCCACCGGAGCCTCTTCGACATAGGGATCGTAGTAGATCACACGCATGTCGAATCCGCTCGCGCGCTTAGCCACCGCCTGACCGATCCTACCAAAACCCACGATCCCCAGCGTGGATCCATGGATATCCTGACCCAACAGGAGCTTCGGGCCCCAAGTCTTCCACTTCCCCCCAATTACATAATCCACACCCTCGACAACCCGGCGAGCCGCTGCCGTAAGCAGGGTAAACGCGAAGTCGGCCGTCGTATCGGTCAGCACGCCCGGTGTGTTACCGACAGGGATGCCTCGTGTCGTACAAGCCTCCACGTCAATGTTGTTGTAACCCACCGCGTAGTTGCTGACCACTTTCAAGTTCGGTGAAACGTCCAGCAGCGCAGCATCTACACGGTCGGTCAGCAAACAATAAAGCCCCTCCACCTCTGCGACCTTCTCAAGCAAAACCTCTCGAGGGACGGGGAGTGCCCCCTCCCAAATCTCCGCATCACAGGCCGCTTGGACCTTTTCCAATCCTACCTCTGGAACCATTCGAGTCACATAAACTTTAGGTTTCATATCGCATCACCCTCCTATTTCTGACTGCTTGCGTATCGCCTTCTATGCGTTTGTTCCGTGCCCATCAGTGATTCTTACGCGCCGCGTGATTCTTACGCGCAATGACCTTCTCCACAGCCCCGACAATATGCTGGGACGACATACCATACTTCTCGAGAAGATCCAGATAAGGCCCCGATTCCGTGAAGGTGTCCCGCACACCGATCCGATACATCGGTACCGGCTCGTGCTCCACCAGAACCTCGGCGACCGCGCTCCCCAACCCACCAAAGATCACGTTACTCTCTGCGGTCACAATCGCCCCTGTCTCACGGGCCGCAGCCAGAATCGTCTCAACATCCAGCGGCTTCAGCGTATGACAGTCGATAACCCTGACTTCAACGCCCTGTTCTGCAAGAGCCGTGGCGGCTACCAGAGCCTGCGAGACCATGTCTCGAAGGGCCACGATCGTCGCGTCGGAGCCCTCCCGGACGACGACGGCACGCCCAATCTCGAACGGATAGTGCGCATCAAAGAGCAAAGGAACCGGATCGCGCGTGAAGCTGAGATAGACCGGGCCATCCCATGCCGCAGCCGCGTAAGTCGCCAGCTTTGTCGTCACCGAATCAGCCGCCGCC
>CAYMAQ010000076.1:0-15180 GCA_964388385.1 uncultured Anaerolineales bacterium
CCGTGATGGCGATAAGCGCAATGCCCAGAAGGGCGCCGATTGCAAAGATGATTATGCTCAGACTGTGAATGGACTGATTTTCCTTCATCGTTCTTCCTCCTACGTTTTATCAATGGGTCACACCGGTAGGGGGGGCGCAGCAGGGGCTAACGGGAGTTCAATAGGGCGGGTGCGAAAAGCGTCAATCACCTCCGATATTGCGGGCCATGATCGTCCCCACCAGACCAAGAATGAGACCACTGACCGAAGCTCCGTGTGACAGCAGGCTCAGCAGCAGGCTGGTCTGGATGACATCAATGACCATCAAGACCGGCAGAACGAATCCCAGCAGTACCAGGACAAAGCCAATACCGATCAATTTCCAAGGATTTTGAGGTTTCATCGGACACCTCTCATAGATTTAATAGAGTTCGACCGGCACTTGCCCACTTCTCCGGTTCCGTTGGAGGGTAGAGGCGAGTGCCGGTCTGAGTGCGGGGCCGAGCGAAAAAACTAAGCCGGCCGCCAAAGTACCATTTATTTATAGAGCCAGCAGGCAACGTAGTGTTCGGGCTCCGGTTCGAAATCCGGGGGTATCTCAACCTCGCAGAGGCCCTCGATTTTCTTCGGACAGCGCGGATGGAATCGGCAGCCCGTAGGCGGGTTCACCAGACTGGGGGGCTCGCCCGAAGGCACCTCTTTGTACGTGAGTGCGTTCTGATAGTCCGGGTCGGGGGTTGCCAGGAGAAGCGCCTGGGTGTAGGGATGGAGCGGGTTTTGTAGAATCTCTTCCACGTCGGCGCGTTCGACTAACTTGCCCGCATACATCACAAAGATCTTGTCGGAGAAGTAACGGACGGTCGAGAGGTCGTGGGTGATGTAGATGACCGAAAGGTTGTGCGAGGCTTGCAACCCCTGCAGGAGCCTCAGAATCTCCACCCGGACCGACGCATCGAGCATCGAGACCGGCTCATCGGCCACGATGAGCCGGGGCTCCAGCATCATCGCCCGGGCGATGACGACCCGCTGCTGTTGACCGCCGCTGAGCATATGCGGGAACTTGGTCAGGAAGTCATCGACCGGTGTCATCTTGACCTCGGTCATGACCTGACGGATCCGTTGTTCCTGCTCTGCCCGGTTTTTGATGCCGGCGACGATCATCGGCTCGGCCAGGATGCGTTCGACGCTCATAAAGGGCGGCAGAGCCCCATAGGGATCCTGCTGGACGTAGCCGACCTCCGAGCGGTAGGACTGCATATCGCCGGTGGTCAGGTCGCTCAGGTCATCACCGCTGAAGACAACCTTGCCCTTGATGGGCTCATAGAGCCCCAGGATGGTCTTCATCAGGGTGGTCTTTCCGCATCCGCTCTCCCCTACGACGCCAATGGCCTCGCCCCGGTGGAGATCGAAGTTGACGCCGTCCACGGCCTGGACGTACCCGGCGTGGAGGAACCCCCAGCGTTTAAGCTCAAACCAGACGTGTAAATTCTGTATCGAAATCAGCGGATGCGACGATCCCTTGGCCCCGGGCATCGTTGCCACTGCTTCATCTCGCGGTTGTTCGTTGAATTCAACTGACATAGCTAGACTCCCTCTTCCGCATACAGCCAGCATTTGACCTGCTGCCCGTCCACCAGAAACATCGGAGGTTCTTCCGAGCACCGTTCAAAAGCTGAAGGGCAGCGATCGGCGAACCGGCACCCCGTGGGTGGGCCAAGCAGGCTGGGTGGGTGACCTGTGATAAACGTGGGCTCCTGATCGACCTTGAGTTTGGGCACGCTTGCCATCAGCATCTTGGAATAGGGATGCAGGGGGTTGGAGAAGAAATTTCGGGCGTGGTTTACCTCGACGATCTGACCCGCATACATCACCGCCACTTTATCCGCAAGCTCGCTTGACGTGGCGATATCGTGGGTGATAAGAATGAAACTCACGGCCAATTCCTGTTTGATGCGTTTGAGCACGTTGAAGATGTTCGCCTGGGTCAGGACGTCCAGGGCGGACGTGGGCTCGTCCAGGAAGACCAGGGGGGGCGCGGTGATCAAGGCCATCGCCAGGGCGACGCGCTGGCGCATCCCGCCGCTCAATTCGAAGGCGTAACGCTCCAGGAAATCGACCGGCACACCGACCTGCTCGAACATCTGCGCGGCTTGATCCAGCGCTTCATCCTTTTCTGCGAGGTGGTGGGCAATCAGCGGCTCTGCGACCTGTTCTCCAACCTTGAGCACCGGATTGAGTGCGTTCATCGCGGCCTGGGGCACCAGGGACATCTTGTACCATCGGATCTGGCGCCGGAACTCCTCATTGCCCATCTCCATCGTATCTTCGCCTTCCAGATAGATATGGCCTGAATACGTGTCTACGTTTTGGGGCAGCAGGCGCAGGACCGCTTTCGACAGCGACGTCTTCCCGCAGCCGGATTCACCGAGGATCACGATCGCCTCGTTCTTTTCGAGCTTCAGATCGACGTTGTCGACCGCCTGGACGACCCCCTGGGTCGTCCGGAAGTAGAGACGAAGATCCCGGATGTCCAATAGCGTGTTATTGTTTGACATAAATGCTACCTACCTCTCAATCTTGGATTGAAAACGCGGTCGAGGGCGAAGCCCAAGAGAGAAAATGCCAGTCCGGTCAGCATCAGCAGGATCGACGGCTCCAACATCCAGTAATAGTTTCCCTGGTAGAGCGCGCCGTTGACCCGGGCATCGCTGATAATCTTGCCCCACGTCGGCATTACGGGATCACCCAGGCCCAGAACTGCGAGGGCGGCTTCCAAGAAGACGTAGGCCGGCACCAGTGTGACCAGATTGGGGATTAGCGTCGGGACGATACGCGGGACGAGATAGCTGAAGATGATCCGCGCATCGGTCGCACCGTAAGCCTGCGCGGCCTCGATGTAGGGCGACTCTTTCACCTGGAGGAAGATCGCACGATAGGTCTTGATCCCACCCCCAAAAATGTTCAGAAGGATGATGACGCCCAGCATGAGCCAGAGGCTCTTTGAGTAGAACGTACCGATCATAATGAGGATGGGGAGCACGGGCAGGATGAGGTTGACCTCGGTGATCCGCTGGATCAGCGCGTCAATCCACCCACCGTACCACGTTCCCACGCCGGCGATGATCATTGTGGTGGCGCTGGTGCCGAGGGCCGCCAACAGGCCAAACGCCAGGGCGACCGGCGTGCCCCAGAGGAGCGCGACCGTGATATCCCGGCGGCGGTGATCGGTGCCGGCTATACCGTGTACCTGTCCAAAGATAACGAGTTCGGCATCGACGTCTGACTCCGGCTCAAAGACGGTTGCAATGGCTCTGAGCGTATATTGGCCCGGTAGTGCTCTCAGCTCTTCCGCGTTGGGGTCCGCGAAGAGCGCTTCGTGCGTTGAGGTGTCGGGTGGGAGATCGAATCCTATGGTGCGCGGCAGCTTGCGCTGGAGTGTGGTGTCCTGGGAGAGGCGGTAGGACAGCGAACTCTCCGCCGCCATATTCGCGACGCGAATCTCGCGCCCGTCGGGCGTGAGCCAGAGCAGCTCGACGAACGGTGCCTTCTCCACGTATTGTGTGTCGAAGAAGAGGGAGATCTCGCGCGGGAAGGTCGTATACGAATAGTCAAACGTGTAGTCAAACGTGATCTGCGCCAACTCTTCGTCGATCGGTTCCCGGGTCTTTTCAATCGAATCACTCGTGCTTTTCCGGGTGATTGTGGCGGGAAGGTTCTCATCTCTAAAGAGGTTCGTCCATACCGGCGCCGCCTTTTTGGGTGTGTTATACCAGATATCCTCGCCCCCACGCCAAAGCCTGACCGCTTCGCTGTAGGGGGTAGAAATCATCGCGTAAGCAGCGACGACGATCAAAACCAGGATCATAAACAGGCCCACGATGGCGGCCGGATACCGTGTAAGTTCGCGTAAATTTTTCATGCTCGTCTACCTCCTCCTCCAACCCTGACTCTGGGATCGACCAGCGCGTATATGAAATCCAGGAGAAAGACTGTGAGGGCCAGGAGATACGCATAGATCACCTGCGAGCCCACAATCACCGGCGTGTCATACAGCCCGATCGCTTGATAAAGCGCCCGGCCCAATCCCGGCCAGTTGAAGACGGTCTCCAGGATCGTCGCGCCCGTCCAGAGCGCGATCAGCAGGAGGGCGAATTGAGTGATGATGGTGGGCAGGGTCGGGCGGAGGATATAGCGCCGCTCAATTTCCCTGTCGGGCAACCCTTTGGCCTTGGCCATATCGACGTAGTCCTCTCGTGAATAAATCAAGAAGAACGTGCGAAAGTTGTATGCCTGCAAAAAGATTGAGCTGATAATGATGGCGGACACAGGCAGAATAAGGTGTTCGCCCAAATTCAAGAGATACATCAGCTTGGATTCTGGAGGGGGGGCGTCGACCATCCCTCCAAAGGGCAAAATTCGGAACACGGCTGCGAAGATCAAAATCAGGAATATTCCGTAGAACCACGCCGGCGCCGAAGATGTCGGTGCGAGGGCGACGGTCAGCCGGTCCAAGAGGCTCCCGTACTTTCTGGAGAGATAGAGACCCACGAAGAGACTCATGAAAAAGAGGAACAGGTTCGCGGCCCCCCATAGGACCAGGGTCGGCGGAAGCCGCTCCAGGAGGATCAGCCGGACGCTCTTCGAACCGCTGTCGCTGACCATCTGCTCCGCGAACCCGAGATTGAGGGTCATCGCATCCTTGAGAAAGGCAAAACTCCGGATAATGAACGGTCGATCCAGGCCCAAGCGTTGGACCTCCAGGGCGACGCGCTCTTCGATGAGCTCCTTTTTCTCCGTCGATGACATCTGGCGGACCTCCGGGCTCTGGTCGGCAAAGATGGCGACCGAGACCTGCTCGCGAATGGCCCCACGCCGTATCTCATCCACGTAACCGCCCATGTTGGCGACGAGGACGGCGAGATAGATGCCGATCAGAACGGTGAAGAAGAGCATCACGATTCTCACGGCCGTATATCGGGCCACCCGGGCGAAGGCGCCGGAACCGGCCGATTTTTTCTTTCTCGGTGCGGTCTCCGTTCCCATACTGACTGCTGTGTCGCTCATAGTTACTCTCACTTTCTAATTCTAACCCATCGTGTCGAACATCTGAAATAATCACTCACCCGGTTCAGCCCGGATACTCTCAAAAAGGGAAAATCTGCTCAATAGCGTGATTTTTCGCTGAAAGCTAGGATTCTTACTCTTAAGAAGTGGGGGCGAGTATCACTCGCCCCCACTCGTCGTTGCTCGTGTAACGCTGCTGTCCACTTGCGCAGCAGTGATTCGTACTATCTTACTGCTACTGGGTGACGAAGTCGATCGTCTCGCGGATGGGCACCAGGGCGCGCTTGGATACCACGATTGCGGCCAATTGGTTGGATCCGGACTCGAGCTCGTTCGTCATATCCCCGCTGAGCACGGCCTGGAAGTAGCCGTCTCCGGCGATCTCGGCATCCTCTGTGAACACGAGTTGGCCGGTGGCATCGAAGACCAGGAACTTGACCATGTCGATGTCCTCATTGGGATAGGGTTCGCCCTCGAAGTCGACAAAGATGTCGAAGACGGCCTCATCGCCAATGCTGACGTTACCGGGGCCGTCAACCGTGACTTCCGGAATGGGCGCGGCTGTGAACTGGCTCCAGCGCGTCGCCATATCGGGATACGCATCATTATGCTGCAGAATCAGCGTACCTTCGACGGGGAAGGCCTTCTGCAGGAAGAAGGGGCCGGTGGAAACCCAGAAGTGATTGTAACGGCGGTGCCATTCCTGCATGTTCGTGTAGCGGGTCTCGGCCTCGTCGGCGGTGATGTAGTCGCCCAGGGTCGGCTCGTAGGGGATCAACCCTTCCTCTTGGGCCTGATCCAGATTGGCCTTAAGGATATCCAGCGTCGGCCCGGCGATGTAGCTCATCCACTCAACCTCAAGGTTATCCGCCTTGGCGCTGGAGAATGCGGCCTCACCATTAGCCTCGGCCATCCAGCCCAGCAGCACGGTGTGCCACGGTGCGGAAGCTCCGTTGCCGTAGTCGGAGGGGTGCGCGGCCCGGAAGTCCGACACGTTGTTCTCGGTGTCGAGCGCGTAGGCGTCGGTGTAGTACTCGATGACGAACGGATCCTCGGAGACGATGCGCCAACCTTTGAAGGCGGCCATCCACGAGTTGAAGTCAGGTACGTAGGCCTCGTCATAGATCGGGCTGGCTTCCTTCGCACGGTCAAACTGCATAATCATGAACATCACGAAGTCGCCGATGGTGAAGGGGCTGCCATCGTGCCACTGCACCTTGTCGAAGAAGTCCTCTTCGTAATACATCACGACCTTGCTCTGTGCGGTTTCCGTCTCGGTGAAGCGCTCACCGGCGGTGATAAAGGTCTGGGTTTCTGCATCCCAGTCGGCCCACGCGTCCTCAGGAACCACAATCTCATCGGCGAACTCCAGGCTCGCCCAATCAAGGTTCGACGCAACGGGCAGGCCCTCTTTGACGGTGACCTCAGCGCTCTCGAGCCGCATCGGCAATTGCACGCCGGTATAGGGATCGGGCACGACGGCCTGGGACTGCATACCGCGGATGGGCATCATGTCGTAGACCCAGTTGGTGCCGGCGATGGGGTTCCAAGGCTCGGTCATAATGCTGGGCATCGCGATGTTCATCGCGCCGCCAACCCGGTCATCGTATTTGATGGTCTGGCCCCAGAGCTGCGAGCCATAGATCGAACCGGAGAGGTCGCTGGCGAGGGAGATGTTATCCGCGTGCGGGGCAACCCCCACGTCGTCCTTGAGCCAGATGCGCACCGAGTCCTGCAGTGCCATATCCAGCGCCTCAGCCATCATCTCACGGCGCTCTTCGAGCGTATTGAAGTTGGTGTTAGCCAGATCGGTGGACAGTTGATAGAACTCATCGGTGGGGGTATAGGCGCCCCACAGCGGGAAGGGCAGACCGTCAGGCGTGTAGAAGAACTGGAAGTCACCAGCCGAATCGCGGCTGATCGCCGTTGACACCCAACCACCGGTGTAGAAGTTGAAGCAGCCGCCCATCGGGTCGGAGCTGATCCAGCAGGGGGAGGCCTCGGCGGAGGTCTTGTAGTCGCGGGTGACGGTGAATCCGATGTCCTCGAGCACGTTGGAGACGTAGTCACCGATCTCCAGCCGCTCATCCTCGGTGCGGATCAGCGCGATCAGTTCGACGGGCTCGCCGTTGTACTGCCAGATGCCGTCGACCTTTTCGGCGCCCAGGTTCTCCATCTCCTCGGTGATGACGCCGTCAGCCATTTCAGGATCGTGCGCGTACTTCAGCTCGATCGCCGAGATCTCTGCAGCCAGGACGGCGGAGTCTTTCGAAGCGTAGTTGATGGGCACGAACCGGGGGCGGGCCAACCCACCGCTGATCTCCTGCGCGATGTAGCTGCGATCGATCAGCCAGTTCATGGCCTCACGGATCGCCGGCACGGCGAAGGGATTCAGGCTGCCGTCCTCGAGCTCGGGTCCGGCGGGGTTGAAGGTAATCTCGTTGTAGTTACCATACGATGTCTGATACTCGAGACTGTCGGATCCGAAAACGCGGTCCGCGATGTCCGGCTCTGCGATGTTATAGGCATACACATCGATGTCACCGGCTTCGAGCCGGGTGACGGCGGAGTCAGATGAGGGCTCCTCGGAGATGATGACCGAGTCCAGCCACGCACCCTGGCGGTCAACGGGCTCCGCTGTGACCTCGACCTCGACGGTCTTCTCTACGATCTTCTCGACCTCAACGGTCTTCTCTACGATCTTCTCGACCTCGACGGTCTTTTCAACCTCGACGGTCTCGACAATGGTCTCGGGGGTGGGCGTTGCACAGGCGCTCAACGCAAGGCCTAACGCCACGATGGCCCCGAGAACAACCATTAATCTCTTACTCATTGTTTTCTCCTCCTTCAGAAAAGGATTGGATCTTGAGACTTTCAGCAAACTGCTTGATTCTGTCAATTTGATGATGGTTAAGCCGTATTCGCGTCGTCGTCCACCTCCTTTTGCTCGCAGCCTTTTCAGGGACCAAGCATTATCGGTACGGTGCACCCTTATGATGGCTACAGGTACGCCTGCAAACAGGTACGCCTATTAAATAGGCGCCTATACCAAGCACCTATAGCAAGCGGGGACCGATTCAATATGTTCATTTTAGGGACAAAGTTCTAAAAGTCAAGGTCACACCTCACTAGACACGACCAGGCTTGTCCCTGACCTCTATCTATTATGGATCTGATCATAAATAACTAAAGCGTTTCTGTGTTTCTATGCATTGTTTGAGTGGATATCTACTTTGGTTCCTTGCTCTAGGATGCGATGTGCTGTCCCCTGAACTGGACCGCGATAATTTCGGGAAAGGGGTAGGCCAGGCACCGTCCGTAAGGGCCGATGCAGTAGCGTCGGGTCAGCGGGGCCATCGAGAAGGTCTCCAGGGCTCTGAGCCAGCATAAAAGTCCCCGGCGGCGTGGCTGTGGATTGTCAAGCTCCATAACAATGCGCTGCCAGACCCCTCCGGGCGCCTCAGCTTCGCCAATTGGCTGTAGCGCTTGCCGGATTACGTTGTCTATGCCGTCAATGAACGGGTCGGATCTACGTGAATTCATAGGTAACCTCAGGCACGATGCGCTGCCGACGGATAAGCGCTTCGCGCAATTGGATCCGCGCATAGTAGAGGCGTGATTTGACTGTGCCGGTTGGGAGGTTCAAGACTTCCGCAATCTCCTCAATGGATAGATTCTCCACGTAAAACAACATAACCACCGCGCGGTGCGTGGTGGGGAGATTAGCGATGACCTCTTTAACCATCCGAGACGTCTCCCCACGCTCTGTGCGTCGGTCGGGGCTTGGGAAAGCCGCCGGCATCCCCGAAAGCCACTCCAGGATATCGTCTATCGATTGGTGTACCCGATTTTTGGACCAGTCATAGGCCAAGTTGACCGTCACGCGGTACAGCCAGGGCTTCAACGGTCTCTCGGGATCCACCGAATCGGCATACCTATGCAGCCGTACGAAACATTCCTGCAAAATATCCTCGGCTGCGCGCTCGTCGTGGGTGATACCCAGGGCCGTCCGATAGACCAGATTGCGATGTTCCCTAAACAGCTGACCCAGTGCGTCCAGGTTTCCTGTCTGCAACTCGCAGAGGAGCCGGGATTCACGCCCACGGCTCTGTGCCGCCGCGGCATCCGGGTCTCCGGTGCCCCCACCTGTATCGCAGCTTCTATATATGAATACCTCAGTCAGTCTCATCGGGTTCATTTGAATCCTGCGAAAATTGGTCCAACGCCAGCCGGTCTTCCTCTGCGAGCGCGGCACGGTCGATCAGGTCCGGTCTGCGGGCCAGCGTTCTACGCAGAGCCATCGTCCGCTTCCAACGCGCGATCGCTGCGTGATGACCTGATAACAGGACGTCCGGTACATCCCATCCCGCATATGTCGAAGGACGGGTATACTGAGGGCCCTCCAGCAATCCGGTTGCGAAAGAGTCCTGTTGTGCACCCCTCTCCGCCCCCAGGACCCCGGGCACAAACCGGGCCACGGCATCGATCAGGACCATCGCGCCGAGTTCTCCCCCGGTCAGAACGTAATCCCCAATTGAGATTTCGTCAGTGATCAGGTGCTGGCGAACCCGTTCGTCGACGCCCTCATAATGTCCGCAGACCAGCGCTAACCTCGGATGCTGCGCCAGCTCCGTGACCCGTTTCTGCGTCAGCCTGCGTCCCTGGGGTGTGAGCAGGATGACCGGGCTCGTAGATTCACCCAGGACCGACCGGACCGCATGAAAGATCGGTTCCGGCTTCATCACCATCCCATGACCCCCGCCGTACGGCACGTCATCGGTCATCTGGTGGCGGTCTATCGCGTAATCCCGGATCTGGTGGATACGGACGTCGAGTAGGCCCTGCTGCTGGGCTCGCTTCAGGATACTTTCCTGGAGCGGGCCAAAAAACATCGCCGGGAATAGGGTAAAGAGATCGATCCGCATTTCTCTATATTTTATCATAGATTATCTTTGTATCAATGGAGTCGACTGCTATATGCCGCTCCGGGCGGGCAGGATGCCCGCGGTCCGGTATGGATGCCCTTTTCAGAGGATCCTCGTCCCGCGTCCGCACCGTTTGTGCTCTGCTCATGCTGCGCGCTCCCATAGATCCCGGGCCAGTCGCTGGGCCCGGTCGGTGATCGCGTCCTCGTCGAGCGTCAATATCTCCCGGTCGCGCATCAATACTTGTCCCCCGCTGACCGTTGCGGTGATAGCGGATGCCTCGTACCCGAAGATGATGTGCCACGGGAGATTGGCCGCGTTCAACGGCGTGGTCGGTTTGTAGTCCAGCAGGATCAGATCGGCCGCAGCGCCGGGAGCGATCTCGCCCAATCGTACGTCAGGCCAGAAGACGCGGCTTAGCTGGGCGTTAGCGGCGTAGGCCAGATCGAAGACCCGGTCTGCAGGCATCGCACGGGGATCACCCTGCGCCAGCTTGTGGCCCAGGTAGGTCATCTTCATCTCTGCAACCATGTTATTGCTGAATCCGTCGTTCCCCAAGGCGACGTTGACGCCCCGATCCAGCATCCGCTCCACCGGCGCAAACCCGACGGCGTTATTCATATTCGAGCGCGGTTGATGCGTGACCCAGGTGCCGGTCTCGGCAAGGATGTCGATCTCTTCGTCGTTGACGTGGACTGCATGGGCGACGATCGTCTGTTCCCCCAGGATACCGGCGTGGTGAAGACGATGAATCACCCGCTTGCCATAGCGGGCGAGGCTGTCCTCCACGTCCTCGATCCCCTCAGCCGCGTGCAGGTGAAAACCCGTCCCCAGCCCTTCAGCGGCCTCGACGACCCTCTCCAGGGTTTCCGGGCTCAGGGTCAATGAGGCGTGAAGCCCGAAACTCGCGGCGAGGTGGGGATCGGGGTTCTGTCGAACCCGCGTGAGGAACCGCACGTTCTCCTCAATGCCGGCGCGCGCGCGCGCCGGCCCATCGCGGTCGGTGACCTCGTAGCAGAGCGCGGCCCGGACGCCGGCGGTTTTGACGGCGTCGGCGATGAGATCCAGGGATCCGATGATGGCGTTCGGGCTGGCGTGGTGGTCGATGAGCGTCGTCGTGCCATGCCGGATGGCGTCGACCAGGCAGACCTGCGCCGAGACGCGGACATCCTCCGCCGTCAGGGCCTGGTCAAGGCGCCACCACAACCGCTCCAGAATCTGGGAAAAGTGAGAGGCCGGCGGTTCGGGATACGACCACCCGCGCGCGAAGGCGCCGTAGAAATGGGTGTGCCCACAGAGATTTGCCGGCATCAATAGCTGCCCCTGTGCGTCCCAGGTCTCAATCCCGGGATGTTGATCTATAAGCGTCTGAGTCTCGTCGACCGCCTCGATGACATCATCGCGAATCCAAACGGCGCCGTCATCGATCAGCCTGGGCTGTTGCCCCAGTGTGGCTATTCGAGCGTGGGTGATCAGCATCGAATCCTCCCCTTTCTGAGAAGCCGAGAAGACATCCAAACGATATTGACCGCATTGAAGGGGCTAGCCGCGATACCGGGGGTCTTCCTCCAGCGTCCGCTTCAGACCTTGCTGAAGGGAGACGCGCGGTTTGTAGCCCAGCACGTCGGCGGCCCGGGTGAGATCAGCCCGCAGGCGGGAGACCCCTCCGCTCTTTACCGGACTGTGAATGACGTTGCTGTCGGATCCGGTCAGCTCCAGGATCTGGTTGGCCAAATTGTTGATGGAAACCTCGCGTCCGCTGCCGATATTGAGGGTCTCGTGTCGGTCGCCGGGTATCTCGAGAGCTGCGACCAGGGTCCGCACTACATCGGTGATATAGACGAAGTCGCGGGTCTGCTCCCCATCCCCAAAGATGATCAGTGAACCCCCGCCCAGGGCCTGGTGGATGAAGCGGGGGATGACCGGGGAGTGGGAAGGGAGCAGCGGTTGTCCCGGCCCATATGCGTTGAAGACGCGCAGGGCGATGGTGGAAAAGCCATTCAACGCGCCGATGGTGTGAATGTAGTGTTCGGCCGCCAATTTACTGACCGCATAAGGCGACAACGGATTCGGCGACATCGTCTCATCGATGGGCTGTTCAGCCTGATCGCCATAGATCGCGCCCGATGAGGTGAAGATTACGCGTGGGTTGCCGACATCGCGCACGGCTTCGAGAAGGGAGACCGTACCGCCTACGTTCACTTCATTATAGTCCTGGGGGTAGAGGATGGATTCGGCGACCAGCACGCGGGCGGCAAGGTGATAGACGCATGCCACATCCTGCAGCAGCGTCCAGAGTTTTGGGCGATTGGTGATGCTCCCCCGGTGAAAGAGCACTCTGGGATCCAGCCGTGCCGGATCTCCGGCGCTCAGATCGTCGAGCACGAGGACATCGTGCCCTTCTTCGACCAATGCGTTGGCAAGGGCACTCCCCAGAAAACCGGCACCCCCGGTGATAAGCGTTCTCAAGAGAAGGAACCTCCTATTGGTTGGCTGTGTGTTCGTGGTTGTGAGCCCTATCTTAGCACACTCTGGCCTCGGCGCACATGGGTTGTGATGATCGACGAGTCGTGGGCGGAAGAGGCTCAACGCCCTTCGCCAGAGGATATCTCCGACATAAGAGATTCTACACTGAAGCTCGACTGGATGAAAGACGGGTCTTTGAGCTTTATGTCTCCTACCGTATGCCGTTTCATGCTTGATCGCAGCCGCAATCCCGCTATGATTGGTATAACTTTGTGCATCTTCTATGTGTATCGAGCCTTGAGGAGGGCAATGAGTCGAAGGACATCGATTAAAGAGACGATTGCGCCACCAGAGCGAGCCTTTCTGGTCGGCGTGGAGTGGAAGACGTTTCCCAAGGGTAAATATGCACCCGAGGATTGGACCGTTGAGAATTCAATGGTGGAGCTGCGCCGGCTGGCCGATACCGCCGGCCTCGACGTGGTCGGCGAGGAGACCCAGAAGCTGGAGCGCCCGAATCCATCCACGTTCATCGGCAAGGGCAAGGCGCGTGAGATCGGCGAGAGGGTCCGGACGTTGGACGTCGACGCCGTGATCTTCGACGATGAACTGGCACCGCGCCATCAGCGCGAGTTGGAACACATTTTTGGGAACGACGCCAAAGTGATGGACCGCACCGGTCTGATCTTGGATATCTTTGCGCAGCATGCGACCACCCGGGAGGGCACGCTCCAGGTGGAGCTGGCCCAGTACGAGTACCGGCTTCCCCGGTTGACCCAGATATGGACGGAGCAGGCGTTAACCCGGCAGGCGGGCGGTCGGGCCGGTGGTGCCACGGGGGGCGTCGGCCTGCGTGGTCCCGGTGAGACGAAGCTTGAGATGGACCGTTTCCGCATCCGGCAGCGCATCACCCAGATCAAAGAGGAGCTTGAAGAGGTGCGCGCCTCGCGAGCCCGCCACCGCCAACGGAGACGCCGCAGCGGGCT
The DNA here is from genome assembly GCA_964388385.1 of uncultured Anaerolineales bacterium. GTDB lineage: Bacteria > Chloroflexota > Anaerolineae > B4-G1 > SLSP01 > PWVB01. The sequence goes on from CAYMAQ010000076.1 coordinate 13,418, forward strand.
GCCAACCGTAGCCCTGGTGGGGTATACGAATGCGGGGAAGTCCACGCTCCTGAACAGGTTGAGCGGATCCGGCATCTACGTGGCCGATCAGTTGTTTGCCACGCTGGATCCGACCACACGTCGGGTGACCCTGCCCGGCGGGACGGTCGTCCTGGTAACCGACACGGTGGGCTTCATCCAGAAACTGCCCACGGATCTCATCGCCGCGTTCCGTGCGACCCTCGAGGAGGTGGTGGAGGCCGATCTCTTGCTTCACGTTATCGACGTCAGCCATCCCCATGCCCAGGATCAGTCGCGCGCTGTCTATGCGACGTTGCGGGAGATCGGTGCGGCCGAGTTACCGGTGATCAATGTCTTGAATAAGGTCGACCGCTTCAAAGACCCGGACGCGGCTTGCGCTTCGCTCTGTGACGTGCCGGACAGCGTCGCGGTTTCAGCCGCCACCGGTCGGGGGATCGATGAACTGCTTGCCGAGGTGGAATCGACGCTGGAGGCGGAGATGCAGGCACTGGACGTGCTGATCCCCTTTGAACGCGGCGACCTGGTCAGTCTTTTTCACGAACGCGGGTTGATCGACGAGGAGTCGCATAACGCGGAGGGCACGCGTATTCAGGGGCTTATGCCCGACGATTTCGCGATGCACTTTGAGCCGTTTGAGATTCAACCACACGGGCAAGGGGAAGAAGGATAACCACAGGTATGGGCCATTGGCGCAAACAGCAGCATCTCGATCGTTATTTTAAGAAGGCGAAGCAGGACGGTTATCGGGCGCGCTCCGCCTATAAACTGATCCAGATCCAGGAAAAGTTTCGGGTTATGCGTCGAGGAGATGTCGTCGTCGACTTCGGAGCTGCCCCGGGATCGTGGTCACAGGTTGCCTCTAAGCTGGTGGGGCCCGGGGGTCAGGTGGTCGCGATCGATCTCCAGGCCATCGATCCGATCCCGGGCGTCGATCTCGTTCAGGGTGATATGCTCGATGCGGACGTCCAAGCGCGGGTTGAGGCTTTGGTCGACGGTAAGGCGAATGTCGTGTTGAGCGATGCGGCCCCCTCGACCACAGGGATTAAGCTTCGCGATCACGTCCGGTCGATCGAGCTGGCCCGGACGGCTTTTGAGATTGCGCAATCGCTCCTGGTAGATCACGGCTCGATGGTACTCAAGGTCTTCGAGGGAGAGGACTTTCCGGGGCTGCTCCGGGACGTAAAGCGGGCGTTCCGCCGGGCCCAGGGGCACAAGCCCTCGGCGACCCGGGACGAGAGCTGGGAGATGTTTATCGTCGCCCGGGGGTACAAAGGGTAGTTGCGGCGCTCTTTTCCTCCGGCAGGAAGGACGGTCTGTGGATCAGCAGGTCAGGTGGAGCGCCGCCGCAGCTTTTCTGTCCTCACGCAGGTCGTTGTAAGTTTCGATGGCGTCCGCAGTCGAGGCGGCAATGAGCTCGATACCCGCGACGTCCAGCGCTTTCTGTGTCTCACTTGTGACCCGCATACGTCCGTACGCCCCCTGACCCACGACCAAAACTTCCGGCTCTGCCTCCATCACCGCATCCAGGTCCTGGGGCTGCAGGACGTGACCCTCATCCCGCCACCAGTGGGACTCGATCCTGTCCGGCAGGATAATTACGTCGTTCTGGTAGGACGCACCGTCGATGACAATCTGCCCAAACTCATAGGATTCGATCACAGGCGCTCCACTCATCGTGTGAACCTCCTTGCTTGCTCTGCGGCGTCAAGTACGATCGATGATCCACCCCCGGATAACGACCC
>CAYMAQ010000077.1:0-14937 GCA_964388385.1 uncultured Anaerolineales bacterium
GTTGGAGAGGACGAAAATAGAATCTCATCGGTATGCTCGCACATGTTGATGACAGCTGTCTCGCCATCCTGACGCGGCATATGCTCCAACACTTCAATCGAGACTATGAGTTCATAAGTCTGTGGAAGAGGTTCAACAATAGATCCCACCCAGCAATAGGGGCGTGCGTCAGGATGCACTTGCTGTATTGCATATTCCGAAATGTCCAGGCCGTAAGCCTCAACACCAAGACGGCGAAGAGATTCCACGAGGAACCCCCACGCACAACCAGCATCAAGAACAGTACTAGGAGCAATATCTTCAGCAATGCGTCGGGCGATCCTGTCAAAGACCGCAATCCACACTTCATCTCGTTGATAAGGTCTGCCGCAATCATGAGCATAATAATATCTATCGAAAAGGTCAACTGATTGCACCAAATTTGTTCTCTCCTTTGCCTATCATCCTGCAGTCCGGAAATCTCAAAACGACCACTCTCCTCCTAGTGTAACTAAGCCATAGATCTCTCGGCTATCACCTCGATAGACCCGAAAAGGATAGAGCCGGTCATGATAGTCATAGATCTCCCTCATAGTCTCATCAACTATTGATACACTCAACTCGTAAGCACCCTCTAATAAAGGTAAGGACGGGATATGGTATCGCAATGTACCCTCCTCAGCGACGTTATTGATAACATGGCCAGAGAACTTTGTGTTCGGTCCGCTGATGTGAGCTCCATTTTGATGGTAAAAGGCCAAACCAACTACGATCTCATCAACCTTAGCATTACATCGATATCGAATACTAATTCCCATAGATTCATCAGATTGAAAAACTGAACTCTTACTTCCGTTCTGGTCGATCAAATCGACCGAAGTTATCTCAACCTGTCGGTTACCCCAACGATATTGGTCAAATTTATCCTTACCAGATGCTCTACCCGACTCCGCATCCCGAGTTCGCTCTAGCTGGGATACGTGATTACGGTAGGCCATCACGACATCCCGGCTGTCGCCAAGTTTTGCCACACGACCGTGCTCGAACCATATGGCCCGATCACATAACGCCTCGACAGTATTTAGCCCATGGGTGACCAACAAGATCGTCACGCCTGATCGACGAAGCTTGGTAATTCTATCAACACACTTATGCTGAAAAGCTTCATCGCCGACAGCCAACACCTCGTCAATCAAAAGGATATCGGGTCGCGCGTGGATGGCAACCGAAAAGCCCAGACGCACGTACATACCCGAGGAATAATGTTTTACAGGAACATCAATGAACGCTTCTAGCTCGGAGAACGCAATGATATCATCAAGGTATTCATCCACATAACTCCGATCCAGACCCATCACCGAGGCATTCAAGTAGATGTTTTCGCGCCCGGAAAGCTCTGGATGAAAGCCCGCCCCTAATTCGAGCAGAGCACCAATGCGGCCCCGAGACCAAACGCGTCCGGTCGTCGGTTCAATAATCTTGGAAATAAGTTTGAGTGAGGTGCTCTTACCAGCCCCATTCGCGCCGATCAAACCGACGAACTCACCTTCGTAAATCTTAAAATCCACATCTCTCAACACCCAGAAGGTTTCTTGCTCACGCTGGTTCTGAAAAACAGAGGTAAACACCTCCAGAAAAGAACGGGCACGGCTTTCATCAAGTTTAAAGCTCTTGGAAACGCCTTCGAATGCAATGACTGCTTCATCACTCATTTAAATATCATCCAATTCTTCACCGTAACAAAGATACCGCGCGGAACGTTAGGCATGATTGACAAGCCGCTAAACAATCAATTCTTAGACTTCGCGTTGCGAGAGGATAACCAATGCCCCCCCTACCAACAAAAGCGCTCCGCCACCCACAAGTATCCAAGGAACACCAGAACTCTGATCGTTCTGATCGGACGCCACCAGCGTGGGGGTAACAGCGGAAGCGCTCCCCGCTTCCATTGTCGTAGGCTCAACCGTCACAGTCAGTTCATCAGGAGGCACAGAAGTCTCCGTCGGTTCCGGCGTCGGTGTCTCGGTGGGAACATCCTCCGTGGCGGTCGCCGTCGCCGATGGTGTCTCCGTCGATGCCTCAGTAGGCGTTGCGTCCGAGTCCGGGGTCGCCGTCGGTTCAACGGTATCAGTTACCGCAACATCCGTAGTGGGTTCGACCGTGGCAGTAGCCGTTGCGGTCGCCGTCGACGGCGGTGGCTGGGGTGGATCCTCCGAAGGTGGGTCGGTCGGTTCAGGCGTCGGTGGAACCGGTGTGGCTGGCTGAGGCGTCGGGGTCCGCGTCGGTACTGTGAAACTCAACCCTCGGTGCTCCGGCATCGCCCATGCAACAGGCAACTGAACAAGCGCCGTCAAGCCGATAAGTAACATTAACCAGCCACCCAGCTGGCGGAGTCTTCGGTTATTTTTTTTCAAGGTTGCGCCTCCTCCGACGTCTGATAATGGATCTCGATCACACGATCCCGTTCAACATCAACCTGACAGGACAACAGCCCCGTACCATCATCCCGGCACGTATCCGGTTGCATATGAGATACTATCGTATTCTCCGGTGTTCGCAAGATAACCCGAGCCGGAAACGCAGGGACGCCAGGCTGTTTCTGCAGATCCAGCCGATAGATATATCGATCATTCTCGTCCCTCTTGATGACGTCGTCGGGGAGTTGGTAAACAAAGCGTATCGTTGCTTCTGATGAGGTCGGAAGCAAAAACGCTTGAGAGAAGACAGTGAATTGATCGCCGGACGACGCCTGCATCTCAGATCTCTCGACTTGTCCAGGCCATGCCTCGCCGGTAATGATCTTGTCCGCAGCAATGGAATGATTGCTGGCATCCACCAGTTCGGTACTGACAGGGACAAACGTCCGAACGAATGCCCAATAGCAGCGATCCATCATGTCGACATAATCCAGATCGTACCGAGTCTCTGGTATGCAGTCAGCGGACACCTTACTCGTATGAGTATACGTCAGCTGCAAAGCAACTTGCACCGGAGACGTCGACAAATCCACCTCGTAACGGAGTGCGCGGTCGATCTTACGGCTCGCCTTGTTGTATCCCACGTTAGCCTCGGCGATCATCAAGTAGTCGCCGCCGAAACTGTGATGGAGACCGCCGTCCCATTGTTGTTCAGCAAGAAATGTACGAACATCAGGGTTTGTGACTGTAACCTGAAGAGCTTTACTGTCCAGAAGATTAGAAATGGTTTCCGCCAGATCTAACCAGTCGACACCACCGTTTCGGAGTCTGCCCATCATCGCGGTCGCAAGATCGCCCATAAAAGCCTTCCGTTGGCGCCACCACTCCCGAGTGAGCTTCTCGTCCTCCGGAGCCCAGGCACTATGCATATAGTCGATGACATTATCGGCATCGACAAGCACATCAGCATTGGGAACGGTGAGAGGGCCGATAGCACCAACCAAAGCCTGTACGGCTTTTTGATCCGCAGTGATCACACCCGCGATAGTGTGTCGAAGGTCTGTCCGATAGAGGGGCAATGCATCCTCAACTGCAGTTGGAAAATCCGGTGACCAATTGCTATCGCGGAAAACCCAGAGATCGAGGCCCATAAACCGCTGAAGGGGCCACGGAGGCGTTGGATACGGCTGAGAGAAATCATCAACTCCATAGCTGTCGCGAAATTCGAGCGACACAATTTCTCCATTCTCGATCCATATCTCCCCAACACCCGAGATAAATCCACCTCCGGGACGAAGCTCGTCTTCGTTAAGCGCCAGGAGCAAGTAGACCTGTGGCTTCTCAAATCCGGCGAGTTCAGGAAGCGCATCGAGCCTCTGGATGACAGCGGGTAGCAGCGTCATCCACGGTGAAACCCGTTTGCACGGCGCTCGATAATCCGGAGGAAATGCCGAACAATCGATCTGATTGTAAGCGCGGAGAAGCTGCGCCGCGGCATCCGCTTTCTCCGGGATGTTGGCAGTAAGCGAGGGAAGCGAAGCGCGTACCAAAGATAGGTCTATGGATGAAGCACCGGAGACAGCCGGGGTTAAGTCCTGCCAGAACAGAAAAGCCAGCCGCGTGCCCCCATCTGCCAGGGACAGTAGCGCAGGGGCCTGATCGAGCACGGGGCCCACAGATGGCACCCAGCGAAAGAGCGGTCCCAATGGAGCAAGCCAGCCGATTTCACGATTCAGGTCTACCACATCGGACCGAAGTCCAACTATCACGTCACCCAGGACATCGGGGTCCATGTCATCCGCGCCACGCTCCGCCATCGATCTTCCCTGATCAAGATGGGAGACTAGGGACAAGCTGACGCGAACCACACGGGCTATCCATAGAAGGGCGAAGATAACACCAACCGCGACCAGAGCCAATCCAATACGCCGCAATGTTGACCGATCTATCGACATTGTGTGCCTTTGGTTTTTACCTCACAGAGGGGCCGATGAGGTGTCAGGTCCCCCATATCATCGAGTCTTCGCAAACTCATCCCCGTGGTGGAAGCCAAATAACGTCGATAAGGCATCTGGTGCCAGAGTCTGAGATCTATCACCACGATATCGGATCGCTCCCCTAGAGCTTCCGTCGCGTACCACAGCCCAAATGTGTGCCGATCACTACGGGTGAGAGCTGCTGCACGATTTGGAAAAGCCCCCAACGTATCGCGTACCCAATCCACCGCCAACCCATCATTGCTCAAATCCAGGGCTTGCCAATTTGTGACGAGCAATAGGATCGGCACGATCAACCCAACCCACGCAGGAATCGCCCAACGGTTCAAGGCCCCAACCCCGTAAGCAAACAAGAGCATAACCAGAGGCAATATCGGCACAAGATAGACGAGAGAGTCAGCCGTATTGTAACCAATGCTAATAAGAGCCACAACTGCAACCGATGCCCATATCCCTCCGGTGGCTGAAGTATGATTCTCGAACGACCTACCCGTACCAAGCACAGTCAGAACACCGCCGAGGGGCGTGACCTGGCGAAGCAAGGAGACGAACCAGGAAAGTGACCGTTGGGGCCAATGTCGCAGCGGGAGACCGAATACATAATGACGGTACATTTGAGCACTGACATAAGCCCACCATCCATCAAACGTACTGAGATCCCCCCACGGTTGGGGCCACGGATAGCTCATCATCGGTATAGTAACATAGAAAATTCCCCCGACCAACATTCCAACACCCAGGCCAAACATCCGATCCGGTGCCGTGGAAAGAAAGTATATTGCTGCCACGATAGCCACGGGATGAACCGCAATCGCAAGCCCCAGCGCCATACCGGCAAGCCTCGCGCGCCATGGAAAAGTCCAACGCTTGGATTCGATGAGCACAAGCGCAAGCGCGATGAAAAATGCGGCAGAGGAGTATACTTCCGTGATGAGAGCCTGGGACCAGAACAGCGGGGCAAAAGCTAAGGACAACCCAGCCGTTACGCCGACCCACGCTGAACCGGTACGCATCGTGCAAGCAAGAGCCGTCATACTCGCAGTGAGAGCTGCCATCAAGGCAGAGAGCATATTCAGCGTACGGGCGGGATCGCCATTTATCACCCTAACCCCAGCTCGAGCCATTATCATATAGAGCGGAAAACCTGGAGGATGGGGGACGCGGCCGGTAACTGCAGCAGTGATGAAATCCCCTCCGTCGCTTCCCCAATGAGACCAGGTCAGGGAGGGCGCTAACGTAAGAGCATATACGGAAAGGCTCACCAGGAACGCGGATAAGGCTACAAAGCTCCGAGAGATGCGCTGGGATCGAGATCTCATAGGCAGAGATCAAGAGGAGTGAGAAGGTCGGATCTTGTGCAGCACAAACCCGGCCCCCAGCGTCGCGCCCTGTAGCAGGACTCTCAGGAACGTTACACCGGGCCAAGCTAGCGCGACGGTCCGATCGCGCGACCAGGCCCATCGGACAAACGGTAGCGTTGTCACGAAAAAAAGACCGAGGAGAACGAAGGCAACGTAGGCCAGCGGATAATAGACAAACGCGCCGACTCCAAATCCCAGTGCAACAGCAAGCAGACCGAATTGGGGCTTAAGCATAGGATCCGTATGAGCGTCCCCACTGATCTTCTCCGGCAGCTGCGCATAGAGCAGCGCGCGCCAATAACCAAACCGCATCTTCCGTCGCAAATATGAGCTCAGCGTTGCCGGATGCAGATGCCATACCCAGGCTTCCGGCACAAAGACCATTCGATGACCCGCCCGAGCGAGTCTGAAAGAGAGCTCAACATCTTCAGCCGCGACGTACTCTGTATTGAACCCGTGAGCCGTTGTAAGGATTTCCTTCCGATAGGCAGCGGCATACGTATCGATAAAATCTATATATCGGAAATGACGCATCCGTTGGTAGCGGATCTCAAACTCCAACTGTGTCAACCGGGCAATCAAAGCGCCCTGCCGCGTCCGGTACGTACCTTTAGTACCGACCACTTTTGGATCTTTAAAAGGTTCGACCATCCGTGCAATCCAATCGGGCGAGGGCACACAATCCGCATCCGTGAAGAGAAGAATATCGCCTTTCGCACTCGCAATTCCAACGTTTCGGGCTGCGGCAGACCCGCCATGCGCCGCGCGAATCACGACATCGGCACCGGCAGCGGCAGCGATATCGGGGGTTTCATCCTCGGACCCGTCATCGACCACGATGATTTCGTACATTGCCCGGTCTATCGTTTGGTTTAGCAACGCCTCCACACATTGCCCAATGACGTCCACCGCGTGGTAAGCTGGCACGATCACAGAATAAGATAAGCTGGACATCCTCAGACCTCCGGCGTATTCCTCTCGATAGTTGTCCCAGAATTCTGTCCGCGCCGGGTTTGTCTCACCGTGTCCCACAATGCAAGAACAGCACCGATAACAATCGGTGGCCCTAGAGCGACGACATGAAGCACCAGTCCAATAGCCAACGCCCGATCAACGGGTATATCAAACAGCCTCAAAACCACCACACTGATCCCCTCAAAGACTCCCAGCCGTCCCGGCGTCGGGACGACAGCGCTCCCCAACATGAGAGCGACCATTAGGAGCATTGCTGCCCCCACTGAACGTTCCCCAAAGGCGACCAGAACACTCCAATTAGCCAGAACTCCCAATCCCCAAGTTATCGCAGTTCCCACACCGGCGATCAAGGACGCCTGGGGTTGACGAACCACGTTGAGTGCGGAGACCAAACGTCGAATTCTGGGCATCCAGACATGCTGCCATCGCTGGGGCAGCCGTCCCGAAACCCTCTCAACCCAAGTGAGCAAATCTGTTTGCCAACGTAATCCTAACCCTAAGAGTATAACGACGAAAGCGGTAGTAAGCAAGCTGCCCCAAGCAGACTGGCGAAACCATGGCGGCAATGGCATCCAGAAGACAAGGGCCAGAGAACAGGCCGAGATCGCAAACAGGTCCCAGCTTTTTTCGAGTGCGATGCTGCCCAGTGCCTCGATCACAATGCCATCCTGATAGCGTTTGAGCCAATACGCCCGCACCCACTCTCCGCTTCGGACGAGAGGGACCAACTGATTGACGATCTGGCCCATCAAGATGGCGGTCATCCGACCGACAAGATTCACAGTGCTATGAGTCAGCAGAGATTGCCACCGCCAGGCCCGACTCCATAAAGTCGCGATAATTGCGAGGAGCGCAACAAGAATCCAGACGGGATCTGCGTTTGTCACAGCCTCCAAGGTATCCCGCCAGGCCAACTGGGTTACAAAAAGCCAAACAGTCAGAGCCAGAATACCCAAACCGGCAAACCATCTCAACATTCTAAACTTAGGTCGTGAGTCAGGATGGTAATCGCGGTTCGATCCGCTCATACAGTTCCTATTCCCCAACTAAAGCAAACCAAGACTGCGCAAACGGAGTCCACTGCCCTGTATCTGTATCGATCAAACTCCCGGTTGGGTAATCGGGTGTACCGAGGCTGAACCAACACCATCGCTGAACCAGACGCCCACCATCACTTGGATCACCAAGTCTGGGGTCGGAGGCCGTAAGAAAGAAACGCCACGTCTCTTCGAGAAACTGAGCAACCCGCTGGGTTGGGAATCCATAGTCAGGCGGCATTGGAATGCCGAACTCCGTTATATAGAGGGGATAACCGCCGTACCCTCTTGAGACCATCCATTCTCGAAATGAATAAATTTGCTGTCGAAATAGATCGAGATTACCCGAGTCGTCAACCGCATAGAGTTTCCCGGTGCGATCAGGCAGCCCGGGAGGGATGTCAACACCCCAGCTATCACGCTCCTCACGAAGCATATAATTGTGAATTTGCCATGCCTGGGCTGGTAAAGTCTCACCAAACTGCTCCTGATACGACTGCAAGATTAAATCTAAATACCTGAGACGTAGAGGAGTGGTCTGTGCAATTCCACCAGCCGCTACAACCGCCGTTGGATCGCCAAGTTTGATCGCGTGATAAGCATCGTGATACAGGCGGGCATATACTTCGGGGACAACGTTGTCCTGCCAACGCACATCGGGTTCGTTAGAAATCAGCCACAATGAACCCGGACGAGAAGATGCAACTGCAGTGAGAGTCTCTACCCCTGGCTTCAGCACACCCTCTCGCATCCGTACGGTCTGAGCGTAATCGACACCGGAAGGCAGAAGAGGTTGTGCGCGGACCGCCCAATCCATCACCCATCCCACGTGAAGCGCCGATAGTCCGTAGTCTCGTTGCGCACCGTAAGGAAGGGAAACACCCAGTCGAAACTGTTCCTCAGGAGGCACCGCGGATAGAGAAGGGGCATCCGTTGAGGTGGGAATCGGTGTCGCTGTATCCGGAACCGGCGTCGGGGTATCGAAAGTTGGGGTCTCTGTGTTGGATTCTATCGTTGCCGAAACTGTTACAGCAGCTGTGGGCTCCTCAGAATCCCGGGTGACCTCTACTGTAGAGGGGGTTGACGTGAGCGTCGGACGAGACGTCGATGTAGCTGTCGGTGTATCGACGGGAGCAGATGTCGGCGACGCCGTACGGGTCGGCACGAGAGGGTCGGGCGTCTGAGTCGGAATGATCGTTGGAATTGAAGTGCCCGCCATTGCGGTTCTCGTAATCTCGGGGAATGTCTGAGCAGAACGCCGGTTTCCAGCGATCAAAAAACCGATGACCAGCCCACCACCCACGATCAGACATACAATGCCCAACCACCGTAAGAACGTACGAGATTTAACCGATTGCATCACGGGGTACCCCCCTCAACACCCGATACCGGACGAAGCGTCGGGTCTCCGAGCAGCAGGAAGCCAGCTTTCACGTTATCGGACTGCGCCGCTTTCCACGCATTTAACATAACATCTCCAATACGACCTTCATCGATCAAGGCTTGCTGAAATGCCAAAGCCATCGCTCTCTGCTCTCCTGTCGTAGTCTCGCCGGTCGGACCAACAAATGCGACCGTCCCTCTTGGATCGAGCATCCAGGTCTCTGCCAGGCTCTGATGATCGGGATGCGCAAAACTTGCACAAAGGCAAGACCAGGCAACGACAATCGTAGGACCCTCCCACGCACCCGCGTCTTCCCGGGTCAATAGCTTCTCATCACCCAGAACGGGAAGACTGCCATGACCGCTGTAGACCATGATTCCTGAATCCTCGTCAAGCCAGTCCAGAACTCGCTGACGCACGTCCGGCTCATCGGCCCCCATCCGCACCTCAGGCGGGGAGATCTCCGAAAGCTGATTCATAAGACCGACAAATTCTGGTTCGTCATCATTGACGAACATCATCCGCGACGTGGGTTTCCAGGAAAGTGTCTTTTCTATGACCAGACCCAACGTTTGTACGTCGGTGACAGGGATCCGTCCCAGGGCAACGACCGGTTCGCCCTGATCATCGGTCGCGATCACGGAATCAGACGCCGTTTTTCCCACATAGGTAGTCCGGGGCCACCCGGTAGGTATCATCAGTTCACCGGGCGCGCCAATTTGCTGAGCACTCGGTGCGCTCGTTGTGTCTCCAATCAATAAAACATACCGCAGACGCCCCACACGATGCAAGTGCAAAACCATCTCACGGATGGCCGACACTTCCGGCAGACCTCGCCCAAAGCTATCGTACACAGACTCGGGTGTAAGCAGAAGGCTTGCCAAACCCTCAGCTTCTCGTGCATCGAGAAGCGGTTGAATCGCGTCTGTTGCCAGTGTATCCGCAAGGATGATAAATTCAGCGTCCTTTATCGCCTGCCCCTCTACATCGAGTCCGGCCCATGGTCGAATGCCCACCGGTTCGGAGGCTGACCAGGGCACCCCAACCCATCCCCGATCGCCTCCTTCCTGAAAGACCAGTGCTTTCCCATCTATAGCGTTGGGAGCGCTGAGAGTACCTTGGTATACTTTATCCTGGTCATCAACCACCAAAGCCACAAGCTCTTCATCAGAAACTCCTTCTACACAGGCATAGGGCGATGACGCCACCTTCCACGATGTCCATAGACTATCACTTGAAAGCGTCAACCGACGGCGCCAATGGAATTGTAGAGCATCCAACCACATCACATCCACAGCGGCCTCCGTCTCGCCGGGCGCCGATAGCGTCAGGGTATTTCCGGCTCTCGTAGACTGAGGAAGATCCACAGACCAAGTCTCGATCCTGTCACCATCCCATTTACGATCGTCGACGATTTCACCATTCCATGAGACCCGCAGATGATGATCGGGATCGACCGGCATACGGCTCTGCCCCCAAATCTGAAGCGTCATCGTGATCGGAGATTCAACGATGTCGGTCAAGGGAACAGTGATAGAAAATGCCTGAGGTGGACGGAGCGTGGTCCATAACCACGGTTCCTCCAGGGGAGCGGTCGACCGATAAACCTGATTAGATTCCAAATGCATTGCGGCTGCCGTGGTAGTTTGGCAAAGTTTATAGTCAGAATCGTCCGAATCTGAAGGAGACAAAACGTCCATTTCGAGACCCTGTTCCTCCAAAGTCAGCAAATAGGTCTGCAGGGAGCCGGTTAAAGGCTTTGAGTAGAACAACATACCCCGACCTTGCGGACTCTCAATCCACAAAGTGGGAACAGCCTCACCATCTCGTTCCAGTCGAACAGCTTCATGTTTCAGGTGTTCTTCCTTCACCCCCAAAGCACGCCACCAATCCGAACTTATCCATCGCGGCCCTTCCCCTCGCACCGTGACCACCCATGAGCTGACGCCTTCAGCGAGCGAAACGTCCAGACGTGACGCTGGAGATGAAGACCCCAGATCTGGAGCGGCCCCCATACATCCAGCAATCAAGAAGATGAAGCATAGATTCAGGAGAAGTAACTTTCTCAGATCTCGCATCATTAGCGCCAGCGCTTCCAAAGGTAGACTCCACCACCGACCAACACCAACCCGAATAGGGTTCCCACCCCTAACACCAAGGCACGGTTGCCCGTATTGGCCCTTCGACGTGATTCTCCCTCCACAATAGCTCGCGTTGCAATGGGTGTCGACGTGGGCGTTTCAGCACGCTCAGAGGATGCACCCATAGAGGTCGCGGTAGGCGAGGGTGCAACTTCACCGGACCCATCCTCCACATTTGCAGACGTGGATGTTGGGGTCACAGTTGGAACCACGACCGTATACCGGGCCTCGGGCGATGACGTCGGTGTCGATTCAAAGGTTTCCCCGGTCTCCGGGGGAGTCAAGGAAGGCGTAGGACTGGGCGCGAGCGAGGGCGTAGCGATGGGAGAATCTTCCCTGGAACACGAGCCCATCGTATCCAGGGTGATCGATCGTTCTTCTGCCCCCCCACCTCGTAAGTATACGGTGAGGACGTGAATCTCATCCGCACACGGACAGAACGTCCGCGCCCCTTGCCCGGTGACGCCTTCACCATCGAAGTAAACGCTCTCAACATTCTCGGTCTGCCAATGAATGGTAGCACATTCCCCCGCATTCAACGTGGTTTCGGATGCCCAAAAGAGGATGTAAGGCGATCCGCCAGGTTCATCGTCCGGTTCAGGAGTCGATGTCGGCGTTACCGTAGCGGTAGGTATCGGCGTATCGGTGGGTGTTGCCTCATCAACGATACTTGCGGACCTGACCTCAGAGTATTCACCCTGGCTGCCGTCGTCAGGAACGTCCTGAACCTTATAATAGTACACAACACCCGTCGACACCTCCGTATCCATATATTCGTAAAAAGCACCGACGCCGTCATCGTCGCTCGGGATGAATTGTTTCGCAGGATCATCCAGCGGCAGCTTTTCATAGCCGGTGTCCGCATCTTCACTCCGCCAGACGTAAAAGCCCAAGTTGCCCGTCTCACTTGCCGTCTCCCAATAGACAAAAATCTCTTGTTCGCCGGGCTCGACGCTGAAATCCGTGAGTGTGACAGCGGCGTAGACTGGAAGTGCGTGCATAAGAAGCAGAAGGATGAGGACAATCCAACCCTTCAGAAATCGAAGCATATGCCACAATCCGCCATAAGCTCGATGCCATTGAGCTCGCACCCACTCAAGCCCGGCGTTCCTCTGCGCCCACCGATAGATACACTCGGAGTTACGCCATATCTCCACAACCCGTCCGAGTACGTCCTCTGAGTCCCAAAGGGGGTCCAGATATCGATGTCCATCCCCTTTTGTCATAATTCTACCTCTCCACCTGCCAAGATAACGGTGCAGAAATCCTTGACGATCTCCTCGAACGACGACCAGGTCTCCACACGACAACGCATCTGGGGACACCGGGGCAACAATCGCTTCATCCCCTGGTCGCAGCGTAGGGGCCATACTCCTTCCCCTGACGACAAGGCGGACGAAGCTCGATTTGTCGAATGAGTCTAGTGTAATCCACTCGTCTGTCCAATGAGTCACAGTACCCGATTATACTTAATCATGCATACAAATTCAAGAACTTACACATTTACAAATACGACCAGCCAACAGATTACAGATCTTATTGAGAATCCGACGTTCACCGAGCCCACCTAATTCGCCAGAATTGGTGTTGATCCCATCCCGTGCTATACTCTATGCACAGTCGAACGAAGAGCAAAAAAGCGAGAAAGGACTTCCTATGTCATTATCGGTTGTCATCCTTGCCGCGGGCAAAAGTACTCGGTTTCGCTCGAGCATCCCGAAGGTCCTCCATCAAATCGGAGAAAGTCCGATGATCGATTACCCGCTCAGCCTTGCCGAATCCCTCTCCTCTCGTCCTCCGGTTATAGTCGTGGGCGATGAAACAGAGAATGCGATCGAGTCGTGGGCCGGCGGCAGAGCGGAATATGTCTATCAAAAGAGGCGATTAGGAACCGGACATGCTGTACTTCAGGCTCGCTCACTTCTTGAACAAAAAACGGACTGCGTGCTAACCCTTTATGGAGATATGCCTCTAATACAACAGGAGACGCTCGAAGAACTGATTCGTCTTCGTCATCACACTGACGCCGCAATGGCGATGGTTACCGTGATCAGAGACAATCCTCGGGGGTTTGGTCGTGTCCTACGGGATGAGAACGGATATGTGTTGCGGGTCGTTGAGGAACCTGAGGCAACCCCGGAGCAGCTGACAATCCGCGAACTCAACGCCGGCATTTATGTCTATAAAAGCGATTTTCTCTGGTCAAACCTGCCACGACTGGAACCCAGTGCGGAAAAAGGCGAGATCTATCTGACTGACATGGTAGAATTGGCTGTGAAACAAGGCCATCACGTCGCAGACCTGGTGCTCGACGACCCCACGGAAACTATGGGAGTGAACACCCGCGTCGATTTCGCGGCGGCTCTGGACGCGCTTCGAGAGCGCATTAACGAGCGCTGGATGCTTCAAGGCGTCACCTTGATTGATCCGGCAACGACTTACATAGGCCCCCAGGTCATGATCGGTCAAGACACAGTTATCCACCCGAACACACATCTTAGGGGCAAAACAATCATCGGTGAAAGTTGTGAGATCGGCCCCAATTCGCTGCTAGCGGACACCCAAATCGGCCATCGCTGCCGGGTGCTCGCCTCAGTCCTGGAAGAGGCTGTGATGGATGATGACAGTGATGTCGGACCGTTTAGCCATCTGCGCAAGGGAGCTCATGTGAAAGCGGGTGCGCACGTGGGCAACTTTGGCGAGATCAAAAACAGCACCCTGGGACGCGGCGCCAAAATGGGCCACGTCAGCTACCTTGGAGACGCAACGGTCGGAGAGGATGTCAACATAGGGGCCGGAACGATCACCTGCAACTTCGACGGTCAGCGCAAACATCCGACCGAAATCGGAGACGGGGCATTCATCGGCTCGGGTTCTATGCTGGTAGCACCACTTCGCATTGGCTCGGGGGCAAAGACAGGCGCCGGCTCGGTGGTAACGCACGACCTACCCGCGGACACGCTTGCGTATGGCGTACCAGCACGCCCCAGGAAACCTTTAAACCAGCAGGAGGAGAGAAACCCCGAACCGGACGTTGATGATCAAACCAAGTAACGAGGATGATCCTATGAGTATTCACGATCACGATCCAGAAGCGCTGATCCACCAGGCGATGAGAGCTTTCCAACGTGCATACGCACCGTACTCTGAATATCACGTTGGCGCAGCGGTTTTAACAGCTCGGGGCGACATCTATACCGGGTGCAATATTGAAAACGCAGTCTATCCCCTGTCCCTCTGCGCGGAAAGAGTTGCGATCTTCAAGGCTGTCTCCGAAGGCGCCACACACATCCACGCGCTTGCCGTGGTGACGGACAACGGCGGACCGCCGTGTGGGTCATGTAGGCAGGTGATGCAGGAGTTTGGGGACCAGGATACCCTCGTCTACATCGCGAACACAGACGGTGCATTCCGCACCCGCCTTCTCAAGGATCTGCTGCCGGAGTCCTTTTCAGCGGCGGACCTTATCCCTAAAAATCACTCGTGATGGCCTTGAACACCCCTTAGCCAGCGACCGTGCACCCCACGTATCGCAACCTCGCGAGACGACTCGACCCCTTCTTTAGACATCTCGACGTGGAAACTTGTGAGAAATCAATTATGATGTCGACGTCAACGAAACTGAAAGATAACCGATGATGATTCC
>CAYMAQ010000078.1:0-14869 GCA_964388385.1 uncultured Anaerolineales bacterium
TCTCCGGAGATGAGGCGCCCTTTCACTCGTCCGCCAGCGCGACGATACGTTGGGTTAACTCGGGAATAAAGTCGTAGTAGTCAAAATGCCCCCATCCGCTCATCCCGCCGAGGGTGAAGATCGCCATGCCGATCACGTAGTCGTCCTCGCGCAGCCGGTCATCGTACCATCCGATCTCCTCCACAAAGTGACGGGCGCGTTCCTCTGGATCCTCAATGGCCAAGTTGGTTTCAGTGATCGCCAGGGGGATTACCTCCCCCCGCGGAATCAGGATATCGCGGTAGAGGTGCCGGTACCGCCCGGTAAGGACACCCCGATCCGGATAGCGCAGAAGGGTCGGATCGTCGAGATCCTGTCCAGGATACTGAGGCATCGGCTCGCCCCAACGGGATCGCATCAGCGGCTCTCCGTATTCGTGGAGGGAGAGAATGTGTCCGCCCGCCTGGGCCCGGGCAAAGACACCGGTCTCGGCGATGGCCTGCCATTCGTAGAGCTCCGGCACACCCATGCTGTAGGAGAAGAGGGCCAGTTTATAGCCGTTAGCCTCGGCGATGTCCATCGCTGCTTTATAGAATGCCCCAAGCCATGCGTGTTTCTCCACAGTGTGGGGATCGACCTCGTTCAACACCTCCCAGTAATCGACGCAGTTACGGCTATTCTTCCAGCGCTCCATATGCTCGCGCATTGTGGTTTCGGCCTTCTCAACCGGATCCCCCTCGGGAATGACCGTCTCCCAGGTCGCATCGGACCAACGGCCGATCGTCACGGTCTCCGGCGAGATTGCTTTGACGTGGCAGAGATATGAAAAAGACAACCCCTTGACCAGGGCGACGTGCCCGCCGCCGTCGCGCACCGCCCGTACGAATTCGAGGGTTCCGCCCTCCCCGATGGCGTGAACCCCGATCTTGGACGGGCCGGTGGGATCGACCGACGGCGTGGGGATGCGGCGGCTTACGACGGGTAGATAGATCCGATGGGGTTGGTCGCTCCCATCGTCCGGCATCCCGGGACGTTTCTCCATCGCGGCGAGGGCATTATACGCCGGTGTAGACGCACCCAGCGCCGTGCCGTCGTCGCGGCGCAGGCCGTAGTATCGGCAGTGAAAGCAGTCGATCCACGGCATATAGTCGTGCCAATCCGTATTCCACACGAACATCCCCGCCATCCAGGGCCAATGGCGATCCGCATACGCAAACGCCCGTACCAGGTAGTCGGCCTGGGTGCGTGCGCTGACCTCCTGCCAGAGGAAGTAGGGCGCGTAGTTGTCGTTAGTATCGCAGTCCATCTCGCGCCCATCTTCGGCGGGCCGGCGGATCCAGTTGAACTCTGTGGCCCAGATGGGCGTCCTGTGCCATCCGTTCGTGGACAGAATCTCATGCATCTTCTCGGCGCCGCGAAAGGTGAAGCCGTTGGCGATCGTGTCCGGATCCTGCTCCGGGGGAAAGGCAAAGCCGTAGGGATGGTACCCGAAGCCGTCGATACAGGCCCCTGCACCCCCATCGAGCATCTGCTGCAGAAAGAGCCGCTCGTCCAACGCGTCGCAGCCTTCCCCGGGTTGACACGGGAGCCGTCCAACCGGCGCCAGCCCGCCGCTGATCACCCTGGCATCCGGGTCGACCGCTTTGATGCGATCGTGGGCGATGCAGAGCATCTCTGTGAAGCGCGCCGGGTCGGGGTCGTGGTTGCCCCAGGTATTGTTCCTCACATTCGGCTCGTTGCAGATCTCATACGCATCCACCTTGCCTTTGCCGGACTGGGCGATGGAGCTGACGTGATCTCCCCAGGTCTCGAGACTCCAGACGTGGTCGCCGCAGCCGACGTTATAGAGCAGGTGAAAGTCCAGAGGCTCCTCGGGCAGGCCGCTGTACTCGTCCCAGAGCTTGACCCAGTCAAAACCCAGGGGGCCGACCAGCGGCTCCAGGTTCTCGAGCTTGCGGACGTTGATGCCGTAGCCCAGGTGGGCCCCCGGTTTGAGACCGGGCGCGCACGTCTCCGGTCCGTACGACGCCAACACGTTCCCACCGGCCTCGGTGAAGAGAACCGCGAGTTCTTCGATACGGCGGTCGCCGATGGTCGCGCGGTTGCGGTAGAGACCGGTGGGGAGGAGGGCCGGCAGGGGCCAGTGTGCGATCGTCTCGCACGTGTTGCGGTCCAGGACCGTGATCTCGGTCTCCTCGGCGGTGCGCAGCGAGGTGACCTGCAGGTCAATTCGAGCGGTGTCGTCCTCCGCGTAGACCCACATCACCGCGTCATGGGTCGCGTCCGAGATCTCATCCAGGGCCCTGAACGGGTACCACACCTCGCGCCAGGTCTTCGTCTCACCGGCGGCAAGGGAAGCGGTGTCCCAGAAGGTCGGAGCGACCCCGCCGTGGAGCTCGACCCCACCGGATTCCTCGTCGGTCCATAAGAACCACGGCATGGGAAGCCCCCAGCCGAATCCCTTGGTGCCCGGCACCTCCTCGTGCGGGAACACACGCACGACGCCCCGATCCGTGGTATGGTCGTAGACCCCGATGAAGTCCTCCGGGGCATACGGGTGCTCGAAGAATCCCAACCAATTTTCCCATTCGCTGAGTCGTGAGTAATCCACCCCCCGATAGAGGGGCCAGGTGAATTGGTACGCCGGCCCGGATGGTTGAGAGGGCCAATCATCCGTGAGCCTCGGATCGCCGGTGGAGTGGAGCGTCATCCTCGGGGCGTTGAAGATGAATGCCAGGCCGGAGGTGGGTTGGTTCGCAGCGCCCGGCGCCAGGGCGGCGTTCAGCCAGAACTTGTAATCGATCACCTGGGTCGTGGGGTTCTCGATCCGGGGTGCGACCGCCATCGTGGCGCGTTCGGAGGGGAGAAAGATGCTTACGTGGGCGCGCAACCGGTCGACCGTCTGGGTGTCGGAGACCGTCACCGTGATGCCCCGCGAGCCGCGGATGACCTCCCAATCCCACGGTATCCCCCATTCGTACCCGTGCTCCTCAACCGGGAGACACCATTCGATGCCACCGACGGCGAGCCACCATCCCTGCTGGGGCGGTCCCCAGCGTGTCGGTTTGATCACCGGATTCTGATAGAGTTGATTCTGACCCGTAGATTTGTCGATCAACTGATAGACCCGGCCCCCCAATTCGGGGAGCAGGGTGACCTTGAGGTAATCGTTCTCCAGCACCAGCAGCTCGTAGTCCCGGGGTGACGGCCGGGGATCGGCCTGGTGATAGGCGTCCCAATCGAGGACCGGGTAGGTCATATGATACTCCGCGTCGTACCCCTCGGTGAGATAGGCCTCGTAGGGATAGGTGGGGATGGCGATGGTTGTCGTGTAAAAGACCGTCGCCCCGGATAGCTCCGGGGCGACGAGTGTGGCTGAACGCATCCCTGCAGGCGGGCGGACCCGGGCGCGAGTGGGTGGACGATCGAACTGCGCCGTCGTCGACGTGGGCTCAAACGCCGCCAGGATCAGCGCCAACGTGCCGATGAGGACGAAAAGTCTGAGAGTGTGACGGACGTTGAAGGTGCCGGCGTGTGTGACCATCGATGAGACCTCCCAAGGGCGCAGCGGATGCGGCTCTGGCTAGTCGAAGCGCGGATTGACGTGTGCTAAGGGCTGAAGTTGTCTCGTCGCTATTCCTAGGACTTGGATTTTCCCTCCAGGCCCAGTTCATCAGCAATGCCCTGCATCGCCTCCAACACGACGGCAATGTGTTCTTCGATCGGGACACCCAGCATCGCAGCTCCGCTCTCAATATCCTCCCGGTCGACTCCGGAGGCGAAGCTCTTGTCGCGCCACTTATTTTTGACCGAACGCACCTCGACGTCGTGGATCGACTTTGACGGGCGGACTAACGCGACCGCGACGATCAGACCGGTCAACTCGTCGACCGCATAGATCGCTTTTTCCATAGGGGTCTCCGGTTCCGTATCGGTCAGGTCCGGCGCGTGACACTTGACGGCGCGGATCAATGCCTCCGGCCATCCGCGCTCACGCAGGATTTCGGCCCCTTTAAAGGGATGGCCTTCCGGCCCCACCTCCGGGAACTTCTCATATTCGAAGTCGTGAATGAGCCCCACGACGCCCCACATATCCTCGTCCTCGTCGAACCGTCGAGCGTAGGCTCGCATCGCGGCCTCAACCGCCAACGCGTGTTTGATCAGATTCTTGCTCTTCGTGTACTCGGTCAGCAACTGCCAGGCTTCTTTGCGTGTGGGCCACCAAATCATCGTTTCACTCCCTCTTTCCTCTCATAACAGAACAGACGATTTCTTCCCCATTCAATTTCTACATTATCGGGGTTATCTCGATCCCCAGATCGTGGTCCGCGTTCGCCGCCTCGATGGACTCCTGCGAGCCCAGCACCACCACGGCTGCCTCGTCCTGCAGCGCCTCCAGGACGTCTGCGAAGGCGTGGAAGTCTGCACTGTCGGTCTCGAGGACCTCGGTGCGGTACTGTTGGCGCGCTTCGTCCGTGTACCCGATCAACGTCCGGGCCATCGCGCTGTAGCCCTTGGCATCCGGAAGCTGGTACGCATCCATCGTTCCAATCGCGCCGATGATTCCCTTGACCCGCTCCTCCTCCGAGAGGTCCAATCGGCGTAAGAACGCGGCGGTCCGGTCGTAGGTCTCCAAGGTCCGTACAAGGTTCGGATCGCGGTAGGAGAGGAATCCGAAAGCCCCCGAGTGCGGATCGAAGATGCAGAATCCGCCGTAGGCCCCGCCCTGGACCCGGACCTTCTCCCACAGCCAGGTACTGCGCAGATAGTGGGCGATCACCTCGGTGGCGCCGTTCCGCTCGTATCCGACCTGCAAGAGATTGCCGCCTTTGCCGACGTAGTTCACATCCGCCGGGATCATCAACCCCTCCGGTTGCATCGAGAACGGGGGATGCCACGTCGCCTCCGCTGCCGGACCGGATGGCAGGGCGTCGAGGAATGACGCCAGATGGGGCTCAATCTGCGACCGGCTCTCTCCGTCCACCGTGAGATTGCAGAGCATCGCCTGCCGATTGATCAGGGTTGCACGGACCGTCTCCAACGCCTCGACGACCGCATCCCAGTCCTCCTCCACCTGTTTGATGAGACGGCGCAGGAAGAGCAGGTAACTCGCTCCATTCACCTGCTCGGAGACCCAGTGCCCCTCGCTGAACTTGGATCGAAGTCGGGAGGCCACCACACGGTGTCCCATCGGCACCACCTGCGCCTCCTCCCCCGCCTTCTTCTCCAGGAGAATCTGCATCAACCGCCGCCGGTCGTCCAGTCGCACGTCCTGGAGGATATCCTGCAAAATCTCCAGCATAGCCGGAGTCTGGGCCACGGTCGCTTTTCCGCGCAGGAAGAGCCATGCGACGGCCCGACCGCTCGCCCGGTCAGTGGATGTGAAGTGGGAGGCCTTGATACCGCCGGTGCTTCGCCCGATTCTCTGGGTGAGCGCGACGAAGTCCTGCTCCTTCGTGCCCATCTCCAGGAGCAGATCGCCGAAGACCCCCGCATAAGGCAGAAGCTCCTGGGGCAGGGTGCGCAGGTTGAAACCCACATCCAGGTAGGCGATGCTGTTGGTGAAGAGGTCGTGTGTGAGCAGCCGTGTATCCGCCAGGCGCGCATCCTCGGTCGGCGTCGCCTTCGGATGGGGATCGAGATCCTCCAGGTTCAGACTTGGGATGGTGGCCAGGGCCTCCGGCGTGTCGGGTGTGTTCTGTAGCCTCTGGAGCCGGCGTGCGCGCTCGATCACCTCCTGCAGCGCGTCCGAGTCCATCGAGGACTTGAGCGCCTCCAGATGCTCGCGCACCTCAGCCTCCCGGCGTTGTCTCAGTGCGGGGTCCGGCTCCAGGATGACCACGGTGCGGTGGGTATTCTCCACCAGGTGAGTCTCCAACAGCGTCTCGAAGTAGCGGTCGTCCTGCGACCGCCGGGCCTTGATCGCCTCCAGGGCGTTCTCGAAGGCGACGGCCTCAATGGGATCGCCGTCGTGCAGCCACTGGCTGAGGGACTGAAGCATCACCACCAGCCCGCGCGGATAGCGCCCGTAGTTCTGCTCCCGCAGCCTGAACTCGACCGTGTTCACCGCGGCGTCGATCGTGTTCCGGTCGAAGCCCTCCTCGACCAACGAGGTCAGCGTCTCGAGGATCAGAGGCTCGACCTCCTCGACGTTCTCGGCCTTGACGCCCTTGAGCCCGGTCGTGAAGACCAGTTGGCGCAGGGAGTCATCGATGCCTTTGTCGATCACCTCCTCGCCGATGCCCGAATCGATGAGCGCTTTGCGAAGCGGTGAGGCCGGCGTATCGACCAACATATGAGAGAGCATCAGGAGGGCCAGCGTCTGGCCCGGGTCCTTGTTCTCGGGCAGCAGCCAGTTGACCGTGATCAGGGCTTTCTGAGCCTCCGCGTCCTCGCCGGTGGGATAGGGGTAACGAAACGTATGGGGGCGGTCGAGCTTCGACTGGAGGGCGATTTCACTGTCGGGCGGCTGAGCGTCGAAGTCCCGTAGATACGCGTCGACGATGCGCAAACGTTCCTCCCGGTCGTCATCCCCGTAGAAGAAGATACGGGCGTTCGACGGATGGTAATAGCGCTTGTGGAAGCCCTTGAACTGCGCGTAGGTCAGCTCCGGGATCACGGTGGGGTCTCCACCGGAATCGAAACGGTAAGCGTTGTCCGGGAAGAGCGACTGCTCGCTGTACCGGGAGATCAGACTGTCCGGCGATGAGTACGCGCCCTTCATCTCGTTGAAGACCACACCCTTATAGATGAGCGGGTCCGCCGGATCGAAGAGCTCGTAGTGCCAGCCCTCCTGCCGCATCGTCTCTTCCGTGATCCGGGGATAGAAGACCGCATCGAGGTAAACGTCGATCAGATTATAGAAATCCTGAAGGTTCTGGCTGGCGACCGGATACGACGTTTTATCCGAAAAGGTCATCGCGTTGAGGAAGGTATTGAGTGACCCCTTCATCAGTTCCACGAACGGTTCTTTGACCGGGTACTTTCGGGAGCCGCTGAGCACCGCGTGCTCCATAATGTGAGGCACGCCGGTCGAATCACCCGGTGGCGTGCGGAACGTGATGCCGAATACCTTATTCTCATCGGTGTTCTCCACCGAGAGTAGCTCGGCGCCGGTCTTGACGTGCCGAAAAAGGCGAACGTCGGC
This sequence comes from uncultured Anaerolineales bacterium, assembly GCA_964388385.1. Taxonomy (GTDB): domain Bacteria; phylum Chloroflexota; class Anaerolineae; order B4-G1; family SLSP01; genus PWVB01. The sequence goes on from CAYMAQ010000078.1 coordinate 7,127, forward strand.
ATTCAGCTCCGGTACAGCCTCGGACCTGATCAATTTAAATCCATACTTGATAGCCATGCTTGACATCCTTTTCAATGGTAGGACCCCAATCCTTTTCATTATCGACCCGCCTGCGGATCGTTGACTCCCGTTCAGGAGTCGTGCTCGGGGTGCGCACCCTCCACAACGATGGGGAGGGGCTCCCCGAGAATGGGGGTCGGACGTGTGACGTAGAGATCCCACCACGCCCGCCACAGCGCAGGCACCTCACGCAGGCGGTAGAGGATCAAATACGTGCCCCGGTGTTGATATCGGTTAGCCGCGTAGCCGACAGTATGCAGCCCCAGGCTTTCGCACGTCGTCAGGGCTCTCGGCAGATGGTAGTGCTGGGTCACCAGCACGGCATCGGAGACACCGAAGATCGCGCCGGCCCGGTAGCATGTGTCGTACGTTCGGCGTCCGGCATAATCCAACACGATGTCATCCCGAGGTACGCCTTGATTCAGCGCGTATTCCAGCATCTTCGCCGGCTCGTTATAATCCACGCGGCTGTTGTCGCCGCTGAAGAGAAGTTTCCGGACCCGTCCCTCGTGGTAAAGCTCGACGGCGGCGTCCAGCCGCTCCAATAGGATCGTGCTCAAGACGCCGTTAGGCCAATACCCCGCGCCGAAGACGATGGCGACGGGTTTCGCGGGAATCGATCCCCCGTCCCCGTGCCCGTAAATGAGATCGCGATAGCGTCCCTTAAGCGTCCACACGGTCCAACCCAGGCCGAGCGCACCGGTCAGGAATCCCCCAAGGATCAGGACGCCGAGCCACCGGCGCCAAGGTGTCGTGAACAGGTGCCGACCTTGCTTCACCGCCTTGCCCTCCGACCGCGTCTGCCCGTCATCGGCTGCCACCGGGTTACTCCGTCCCCTGCATGACCCCTGCGGGCCGTTCGATCACCGCGCTTACCCTCTCGACCGCGTCCGGATCCTCGCCCCACACCAGCCAAGTCCGGTTGCCGTGGTGCCGGAGATAGACGGCGCCCCGACTGCCCACCCAATAACGTCCAGGCGGCAGGGGCTCCGGTATCGTCCGTCCGCGCAGCCGTCCATCGATCAGCGGGTCGGGCATCATTGTCTGCAGGGCGTGATAGTACCGGTAAGCGTCCGGCGCCGTGTCCCACACCGCCTGCCACATCGCGACGGTGCCGCCCCCGTCATTCTGCCAGACCTGCAGCCGGTCTCCGCCCCAACCCTCGACGACGTTGGGTTTAAGATCGCCGTTGCTCCACTCCACCACGGTCAGTCCCATCAGGGCCTCCCCCAGGGTGTCCGTCTGGGTCAAGGTCCAGGTGCGGTCCAGATCGACCTCGTAAGGGGAGAGCGGTACGGGCTCATCGCCGGCTGCGTATCGTTCGGGATGCAGCAACTGTTCGGTTGATCGCGGAGGACGAATGATCGCGCGGTCCAGGGCCTCGGTCCCCCCGGCTTCGAACCGCTCAACGGCGAAGTCCCTGCCGAGGGTCAGCGAGAGGCTGGAGAGATCGTTCAAGAGCGGATCCTCCCGCTGCCACAGGGGGAAGACCGCGGTCGCGATATAGCGCTCGATCTTCTCGGCCTGCCGGCTATCGGGCAGGACGCCGGCGTAGAGCCACACGGCTATCAGCGCGTCACCATCGGCGACCGCCGAAAGGGCGATCTGCCGGTCGATGGAGGATGCGTCGTTTGACAATTTGAGCAGATCTCCGTACTGATCCGGCTGCGCGCGGGCATAGCCGTAGGCTACCTGCATCTTCAGAATCTCCGAGGGTCCATCCCAATCCCGCCGGACGTAGAGCTCCTCGAGCTCCGGGATGTAGAGCGCAGCGGTGTTCTGCGCGTGAGCGACGACGTCCAACCGGACGTCGTCCCAATGCCAGAGGTTGAGCGCCTTCAGGAGGGGCCGGGCCCGAATCGGCAGCGGTTGCCACGTCTGATACCGTCGATAGAGCGCCACCGACAGGCGATGGTCGTCCACGAGCGTGACCGGCGTGTACCAACGCGTCTGCGAATCCCGTGCTTCGGCGACGTCCATAGCAATAAGTCCGGCTTGTGAGACCTCAAAGGGGGCGGTTGGTGTGATAGCGGGTGGGGCAGTCGGGCTGGGTGGAGGGGGTGGGGTCGGCGAGCTTAACACGGACGGGCCCGCATCGGGTGTGGAAACCGGGGAGGGCGTCGCGTCGGCCTGAAGCGTCATCCAGACGCTCCATCCCAACGCCGTCACGACCGCGATGACCGCGATCGTTAATCCGACTAACACCGACCGTTGATGCCGGGTCAGGCTTCGATACCAGCGCACGCGAGAGCCTCTCGCTGACTGCGGATGACTGTCTGAATCCCCTCGGCTGCCAGGTCGAGCAGGCCGTCCAACTGGGCCCGTGATACGGGGGTGCCTTCGGCGGTGCCCTGCACCTCGACAAAACGACCGGCGGCGTCTATCACCACGTTCAGGTCCATCTCTGCGTTCACGTCCTCCGCGTAAGCCAGATCGAGCCGGGGTTCCTCCTCGACGATGCCGACGCTGATCGCCCCGATGGGCTGGCGCAGAACCTCTGAAGGGAGGTGCCCGGACGCGATTAAGGGCTTGAGCGCCAGGGCGACCGCTACATAGCCCCCGTTGATCGCTGCGGTCCTCGTTCCGCCGTCCGCCTGCATCACGTCACAGTCCACGATCAACGTCGATTCACCTAATCGTTCGAAGTCGACCGCGCGGCGCAAACTGCGCCCGATAAGGCGGCGGATCTCCTGCGCGCGTCCGCTCTCGATGTGACTGCGGGGCGTGCGCGTCTCCGTCGAGCGCGGCATCAGGGCGTATTCAGCGGTCAACCAGCCCTTTCCCTGCCCCTGACGCCAGCGCGGAACTCCTCGTTCGAGGGTGACGGCGCACAGCACGTGCGTCTCGCCCATCCGGACGATAGTCGATCCTTCCGCGTACTTAATCGGCGACAGCTCGAAGCTCAGGGGGCGGATCTCAGTGTTCGCGCGTTCATCCAGTCGCATTTCGTCTATCCCTTCGATTGTCTGATACCAATGAAAGTATCCTGTATTGTAAGATTCCGGGCCTGATTGTCAAGAAATAAATGGATCTGCGGCGACTCTTGCGATTTACAGTTTGAAAGCTATAATGACCGGAGTCTTTGAGGAGAGGTTAATCAATGGTATCGCTCTGTGGAAAAGGAATTTGGCTCGCGCATTCCTACGATCTTCAGCGGGGGGCGGAAATTGCAAACGCCATCCGGGGGACACATATGCTGGTCAAGGTCGGACATGGTCCCTACTATTTCCCGGAGACCACCCGGGAGATGGTCCAGCGGGTGCGTGCGTTGGGCTTTGACCCGCTGGCGTGGGTGCGGCTGACACCGCGCGCCCCACGCGCGGCCCGCAAGGCGATTGTCGAAGCCTTGAGCCGGGGATATGGGGGCGCCGTGCTCGTGCTGGAGACCCCCGATGTCGGGGGGGCGGCGATGCGTGTCCTGGCGCAGGCACTGAATAACGTCGACATCCCCCGGAAGCGGCTGATGTTGGCCACGCCGCCGGTCTCGCGTTTCCAGGACACCGAAGCGATCAAGGCCATCGCCCCGCTCTGCCAGGGGGGGTGGATGCCACTCTGCATCGCCGAGCCGGGGCAGAGCGCGGAGGAGGTCATCGACCGCGAGGTCTACCACGCCCTGGGGGATCTGAGCCTGCTGTGGGGTGTGACGCCGGAGGTCTATCCGGTCCTGTCCCCCCAGCCCAGCGCCGAGGGCGAGACCTTTTTGCCGGAGACCTTTATCGATTGGGTGGACAATGTGGCGCGGCATGGGGTCGACTTTTTCAGCGTCTACCACGCCACGATTGCCGTCAAGGCACTCTGGCCCATGCTCAAAGCGGTCAACATTCCATGTCTGGAGACCGCCGGGCGAGTGCCGACCGACGAGGCCCCTGCGGATGCCTCGGTCTTTCCACAGCCGGTTTACATCACGGCGAGGACGAGTGATACGGTCTGGGGGATCATCACCCGCCATGGGCTGAAGAAAGAGCAGTTTTGGACGTGGAACGCGCATCTCTGGGACAGCCGGGGCCTACCGCGGGACCCCGATTATCTCCAGGAGGGGTGGCGGATCCGGGTGAAATGAGCGTCTGCGCATGGGAGCGTGCGCGTGGAGCGTGCGCGGTTGTTTGTCCGCTGCTTTATGGTATAATTCTTGGTCGCTGTCCACCTTATGGGCAGCGATGCATTTGTGAGATTCAGGACTTAACGAGAGATAATGGATCGTGCTCAAACGTTGGGCAGCTTGGGCGCGGATATTGATACAGAGGGGAAGGACAGTATGAACCTGGTTGAATCATTGGATCGCCAGATGGCGAAGCCGAATCCGAACATCCCGGAGCTCCGTCCGGGTGATATCGTCCGCGTGCACATCCGTATCGTCGAAGGACAGCGCGAGCGCGTGCAGGTTTTCCAAGGGATCGTGATCGGGTTGAGCAACGGCGGCGCGAACCGGAACTTTACCGTTCGTCGGATCGCTGCGCACGGGGTGGGCGTTGAGCGCACGTTCTTAATGCACTCACCGCGCATCGAGAGGGTGGAGGTGCTTCGGCACTCAAAGGTCCGCCGTTCGAAGCTCTACTACCTGCGCGAGCGGCGTGGCAAGTCCGCGCGTCTTAAGCAGCGCTTCACCACGAAATCGAAATAACGATCGATCCCGGTTGAACGAAGACCGGATGACTTTATCCTCGGGTCAATATCGATCCGAGGGAAAGCAGGAGCGCAGCGCTGACCGCAGAGCGTCCCCTCATCGGCATTACCGGGCGGAGAGATAGTTCCGCCCGGTTACTTCATACGCCCATGCACGCGTTGGGCGAGACCTACGCACTTGCGATTCATCGCGCGGGCGGGACGCCCGTCATCCTTCCACCGATCATCACGACAGAGGATCTGCCCCCGCTGTTGAACAGGCTGGACGGCTTGATCCTATCCGGGGGAGAGGATCTCGCCCCCGCGCGCTATGGACAATCCCCCAGCCTCCATCTGGGTCGCGTTGATGAGGTCCGGGACGCCGGGGAGCTGGCGCTCGTCCGTGCCTGGCTGCCTCAGGCGAAGCCATTACTCGCCATCTGCCGGGGACATCAGGTTTTAAATGTCGCGCTGGGCGGTACCCTCTACCAGGACATCAAGGAATCCCTGCCCAACGCGCTTGAGCACGCCTTTGTCCCTGCCCGCCCGATGGAGCGGCCGGTCCATACGGTTGTACTCCAGCCGAGCAGCCGCCTCGCTGACTTGCTGGGACAGACAGCGTTAGAAGTCAACAGCGCGCATCATCAGGCTGTCGCAGATCTCGGGCACGATCTGGTGGTCGTCGCGCACGCCCCGGATGGGGTCGTCGAGGCGATCGAGTATCCGGACCACCGATTCTGTGTCGGCGTTCAGTGGCATCCGGAGGCGATGGTCAAGCTCTCCGACTCGATGTGGCCCCTGTTCGAGGGATTCGTGCGCGCGGCGGGCCTGTAGTTCGCCATTGAGCGTATCGTCCATCCATGGACGCATGCAATCGGTGCTTGTAAAGGCATCCGTGATTAACCGTTACGGGCGGAGGATATCGTGATCCTCCGCCCGTACTGCTTTCACCCGGACCCCCTAACTGGCTATGCGGGTTCGCCTTCCTGTAAGGTGATGGGCTTGCCCTGTTTGAAAGATTCGAACTGCTCCTCGAGTTCCATGCGCCGCGTCTCTGCTGCCGAGCGCCCCTCCTTGACGGTTTCTTCGACCCACTCACGAATCCGGCGCTGGAGCACTTCGCCGGAGAACGGCGCGAGCAGGAGCGCAGCCAATCCGCCGGCCCACAGCCCAAGGAATATACCCGCTAGAAATGCGAAAAATTTGCGCATCATGACCCTCCCTTATCTCGAATTCACGACCTCAAATAGTGATCAATTTGGATGGTCCGACAAACACGACGCAGTTCCGCATCATGTTCCCGGTGAACGCATCCTTATCTTTATTATACGTCCGGAACGCGCAATCTGCAATTCACCTACTGGAAAACCCATTGGATGTAGCGTTGCTTCAACGCTTCCGCGTTCAAAGTGTCCGTCAGCGTCACGTATTCAGAAGATGTAGATTCAACCCTCGCCGCGTTCATAACTTTCCAAGGGTGTACGATCATCATGCCTCGTGTGTGCGTCCCAGTCAATTCCACCGGAATCTCCTTGAGCTTGATGCACGAGATCGCCGTCCGCTCACCCGCGGCCCAGAAGACCGGAACTACGTCGTAGCAGACCGGACCGGGCTTATAGGTCATCCCTCCGCCCCACCACATCTCCGTCGCCGTGCGGAGCGCACGCACGAAGGGATCGACCGAGTCGCGGGTCAGCGCATCTACCTCCGCCATTGAAAAATCCAACTGCCGGCTGATGCTCCACGTGGCCAAAAAGGTAGGGATCCGGCATTTGAGGATCAGGTCGGCCGCTTCCGGATCGCTTTTGACGTTAGATCCGGCGTGCAGGAGATGGACCTCGCCCCCCATCAGGGCCAGGGAGGCAATCATCGATCGTTGTCGATCGTCGGCGCGCCTTAGAACCTCCGCGATATTGGTCCACGGTCCCGTGCCGACGATTGTAATGGGTGTCTCGGTCTGATCCAGTTGGTTCAGGACAAAGTGGATCGCATCGTCGTAGTCTCGGTTATGCTCGGGATCGCCGGGCCCCACTAGATCGCAGTGGGTCAGATGCTTGTAAGTGGTTGCATCCACCCCTTGCTCCACGAGCACTTCGGGAACCTGGATGCCCGCGAAGACCGGTATATCCGGTTGGTTGGCTAACCGCAGCATCTTGGCGACGAGACGGGCTCGGGCCTGCGTATCGCCGGAGACGGTGGTCACACCGAGAAGGCTAAGGTTCGGGTGGTTGAGGATCAACGCCAGGGCATAGAGGTCGTCGATGTCTGTGCCTGCATCGGTGTCGAAGATGATTGGGTTTAGTGTCATCTGAAATCAGGTCTATCCGTCTGAATCGGGCGTTGGGATCGCCGTTGTCGTTGTCGTCGGCGTGGGCGTGGGCCTCGGCGGAAACTCACGGATCAGCAGCCAGCGGGACGTCCAGCCCTCCCCCTGATTCGGGGTGCACGGCTCCGACTGCAGGGTGCGCACCGGGACGCCGGTTGGGCTGTCCACGTAAAGGTTGTAGACTCGGCCCGGCTCGACGACGAAGTCCGCATATCCCACTCCCTGCTCGGGCCTGAACCCGGTGATGGCCCGGTCGGCCCCTCCCTCCCAGATAAGCCACACCTCCCGCATTGCATCGCCGGTCCATACCGGCTCGTCCTCGCCTTCCTCGTCCAGGGTGGCGGAAATCTCGATGGAGACCGAGATCTGCGGCTTGATCGTGCACGTCAGAGTCTGGCTGACGACGCGGATGGAGGGGGAGTAGACCGACGTGGGCTGCATCGTCGGCGTGGGGGTAAAGGTTGGGGTGGGCGTGGCGGTCGCGGTGGCGCTGGGCGTCACCGTCGGGGTCTCCGTCGGCACCGTGGGGCGTGGTGTGGGCGTGTCCAGTGCGACTCCCTCCCCGAAGAGTTGGGTCGCCGGGCTGCTGACGCCGTAGGCCTGGGCCAGCTCCGAGATCCGCTGGAGGTAGGTAAGGGAGGCGCCCTCCGCGATCGCACGCTCCAGTTCGTCCGCTACCACCCGGCGGATCTCCTCCCTGGGCAGATCTGCCAGGCGCACCTGTGTGCGCTCCCAATGTCCCTCGACGCCGTAGG
>CAYMAQ010000079.1:0-14643 GCA_964388385.1 uncultured Anaerolineales bacterium
CTTAGGGGCGCGCTTTTTGCATACCAAGGTCCTTATTCTCCGCCCTGATCCTCCCTGGGCTTTTCGACAATCTCAATCGGTACCGCTTCCGGGATGACGTTTTCGATCACTACCTGATCCGGCACGCTGATCTCGGGGACCAAGGAATACTCACCGGGGTCCAATCCGGTTAGATCCAGGCTCAACGTCACGTCCTCCTGGGCATTTAACGTCTCCATAATGGAAAGTGGGCCGTTGAGGATGACCACGATGGTGTCCAGTTCGACCGTTGCGCTCAGGGACTCACTCAGGCCCCGGATGGTAGGGGTCACCTCAAGGGTGAGCCCGCTCCGAATGACTTCGATCTTCAGGGTGACCGATACGATGGGCCGGACGGGATCCACGATCGTTAGCCCCTCGGGCATCTGGAGGGCTACAGGCGTTGTTATGCTCCGCGTAATCCCCGTGAGATTAATGGGCTGGGTCTGCAGGTAGCCGGACGTCTTCCTCACGACTTCCGGTGGGCCGAAGACTTTCACGACCGGCGGGTTGACGACCAGATTGGAGACACGGTAGTCGGGAGCCGGCTGGCCCTGAAGCGCCGGCGTCACGGCAAGATCCCGTAGATAGCCCAGAGGTCCAATGGGCACATTGACGGTGATCGTCTTGGGCACGATCTCAACCTGGGAAACGGGGTTTTCATCCTCGTCCAAGGGAGTGGGTTGGTAGTCACTGCGGACATCACCCTGTTTCTCGCTCACGGAGACGACGACTTGGGCTTTGGAGACCCTTTGAACGAACGATTGCGGCCCTCGGATGCGCACGGTCTGCGGGACGACTTCAGGAGATTCCATCGCAAAGCCCACGGCGGGCGTACCCTGAATGCTGATTGTTACCGGGACATCTTTCTGAGCCAACTTCTCAACGGTAATCTGCACGGTCCTCGGACTGATCTCGGTAATCTCCGTGATTTCGGAGGGCTCGGATGTCAGTTCCACCTGCACGGGGACATCGAGTGTACCGGTGGGGGTTTCGGAGAGGTCGATGAAGGCGCGGACATCGTCAGTGCCCAGATTGTTCCAGACCGATGTGGGCGCACGCAGCGTCACCCGCACACTCATGTTCTCGGTTTCGTAAGTGGTCCTGTCCTCCGGGAGTCCTTCAATTTCGATATCAACGGCACTCCCCAGTGTGTCTGTGCGGGTTGGGTCTTCGGACTCGGTTGCCACTGCCCAGAAGAAAAAAGCCAGGAGCAGTGAGACCAGAAAGAGCCCCAGGTTTGAGAGGATGCGCCGGCTCATGATCCGGCCTCCTTGCCCAGTTTCGGTGGACGGATGCGTCGCAGCCAGGGCAGGGGCCCCTCGCCCTTCCGCTGCCTGGGAAGGAGGAATGCACGCAGGATTGACTCCAGCCGCTTAGGTGCGACATCCCGGATGATGCGCCCGTTGTGGGTCAGGGAGATGGTCCCCCGCTCCTCGGAGACGACGACGCACACGGCGTCAGCATCCTCGGTTATGCCAATCGCGGCTCGATGACGAAGGCCCAGCTCGCGATCTGCAAGGAAAGCCGCAGTCAGGGGCATCACGCACGAGGCCGCGATGACCCGTCCCTCTCGGACGATCGCCGCTCCATCGTGCAAAATGGTGTGATGATCGAAGATCGTCAGCAGAAGCTCCGGGCTGACCTCCGCATCCAGGTGGATACCGGTCTCCACGTACTCCTGAAGCCCGGTCTGGCGTTCGAAGACAATCAGCGCCCCGATATTCCGTTCCGCCATATGCTCGGCGGCCTCCACCACAGCTTCAATTGACTCGACCTGCCGTTCCGTATCGGTTTGGGTGAGGATGAGAAAACGTCCTCGGCCCAATTGTTCGAGGGCCCGGCGTAATTCCGGCTGGAAGACCACAGGAATGCCCAGCAGGATGGTCGGCAAAAGCTGTTCGATGAGCCAGGAGAAGGCACGGAGTTCGATAATCCGGGTGACGATTGTCAGGGAAATCAGCAGGGCGGTGATCCCCCGAATCAGGGGCACGGCCCGTGTACCACGGATGGCGTAGAAGACCCAGAAGAGAAGCATGGCGACCAAGAATATATCGAGGATATCCGTCCAGGATATCCGTTGCAATAACCAAGCTATGTCCCACATAATATCCGATCTGTTGAGTATCTCTTTCTGATGGGTCCGAGAGATACAAGTTTGTCCCAAATCCCCACTCTTGATTGAGGATAAAACCCCAAACCCGGGTGTGAGTTCCCCGCACGGATTCAGCCGGGTGCCGGGGGTTCGCGATGCGCGATCTCCTGATACAGGTCCGCATACGCCTCACGATTGGGCGGATTGAGCGCTAATATGGCTTCAATCGTTTTGACGGCGGCGTTTTTCTGTCCCGCTTCAAGCTGTAGATCACCGAGGACATCCAGATGGGGGAGGGCTTTGTCCCGGTCCCCTATATTGAGATAAAGTTGAGCCGCGCGGGCCCGAAGCGGGATGCTATTGGGATCGCTATCCAGTAGATCTTCCAGTACTGCTAATGCCTTATCCACCTTCTTGGTTTTCAGATACCGCTTCATGAGCCGATCCAACGCGTTAATGCCCAGATGAGGGCGTCCCGTCCGGGGATAGAGCCGGTAGAGTGCCAGGTGAGCCCGTTCGTCATTGGGGGCGATCGCGAGGATCTCCTCGTTGTCCTTGATGGCCTGCATCCAATCCAGACTTTGAATGTCGAGGTCGGCGATTCGATGAAGAATCCTCAGTTTCCACTGTTTCTCGGATGAGCCCCGAGGCGCTAACCGGAGGGCTTCCTCATAGACCTCGCGGGCACGGGCGGGCTGTGCGAGTTGGTAGTATGCGTCGGATATCTGCAAATACTGCATCAAGGCATCGTCGATGCGTCCATGCTGGATCTGAAGCTCGGTCACCCGCTGGTGCACCGGAATGTTGAGCGGTGAAAGGTCCAGTACCTGTTCATACGTCGCCAGCGCCTGAGGCGTCTGACCGCGAATCTCGTAGGCTTTCGCGATCACGCGGAATTTCTTCACCGCCTCGTCGATGTGCCCATTCTCCTTGAGCAACTGTCCCAGGAGATGATGCAGAGGCAAATAATCCGGCGCATAACTCATGGCGTGGTAGAGTTCCTCCTGCGCCTGGTGAAGTCGCTTGCGACGTTGGTACTCCTGGGCCAGGGCGATGGACCGCATCACGACGTCCGAGTCTGGAAGGCTGACCAGCTCGGCCAAGCTGAGGACCGTGCCGGTCCTGGCTAACTGATCCAGGCGCTCACGCGCTTTGACCGCCCCGTCCTCCCACCCGCGCTGCCCCATAAAGTCGACCAGCATTTCACTGACCTTCTTGGCCTGGTCCGGCACGCCGGCGTTGACCAGCGTCTGGGCCAACCCCTCGTAGACCCGGATAAGGTCGTCGACGTGTTCTCGTTGGATGGTGGCGATATCGACGATCTTTACCGCTTCAAAGAAGTGCTTAAGGGCTTCCTTGAAGTCGCCTTTGGCCTGGTAACATTGTCCCAGGGCGAAATGGCTGCCCAGCACGTATTCGGGATCTGATAACGAAGCCTCAATCTGCTCGACCGCCTTGTCGAAATGCATCTGCTCCTTGTACAATAGACCGAGGTTGAAATGAATCGAGGGCATCGCGACCTCGGCGTCAATGAGCCGCTCGTACGCGTGAACCGCCTGCTCGATATCGCCACGTGTCTGGGCATCGACCGCCTTACTGATAAGCAGATCCACCTCTGTCTGAGAGAGGCCGGGTACCTCGGGTTTGGTCTCGGCGAAGATCGTCTCGGCCAGCTTTGAGAGCGCGCGCTGACGCGCGATCTCGACCGGGGTGCCGGATTCCTCCTCCGGGCTGACGGTCAACTCCTCTTCCTGTGTGAAATCCTCGGAACCCAGAGGGGGGGGCGCGGGAAGGGTGCGATTGCTTTGAAGCATCATCAACGTCCGCCCGATGCGGGGCTCGTGCGGGACGAAGGCCTGCATCTGGCGACAGACTTCAATAGCACGGCTGCGGTCCGAATCCTGGATGAGATAGCAGAGCCAGAGCGCTGCCAGGATGGCGCGGTTGATATCCCGCTGGGTCCGGTAGAGTTCGAGCACCTGATCCCAAGCTTCGGCGTCGTGGGGATCGATGGTGAGCGCGGATTCCAAGGCGGAGGTCTGTTTGGTCCGCAGATCCTGCTCGCCATACCGCTCCGCGGCTGCAAGATACATCTCCATCGCCCGCTCATTCTCGCCACGCTTCTTTGCGATTTCCGCGATGCGCTCGAAGGGGCCAGGGTCCTCAGGGCTCAACTCGGTGAGTTTTTCGTAAATCTCAACGGCCTCGTCCAGGTTTTCATTGTTAAGCAGCGCCCAGGCATAGCCCATAAGCGCCGAGACATTGTCTGGCATCTCATTGAGCGCTCGTCGATAAGCCTGAATGGCCTCATTCCACTGCTCGGCCCAGACAAAGTCGTTGGCTTTTTGGATGACTTCTTCAAAACGAAGGCGGTTGCCTGGCACGGGTACCCCCTATGGGCGACGTAATCCTGAATGTCCGATTCCTGATCCGCACGGAATCTGCTAAAGAGCGATCTTTACCTATCCGGACACAAATCATTCAATTTCTTCACAATATCGGTGGAGATGCAAAATCCGTTCGGTTATGCGTCCCCAGGCCTCCAAGCCCTCAAGGGGCTTGGACTCGAACAGGGTGTCTTCTATGCGCGGCCTTCCGCGTCCAACGCCCATACGAGAATAGCTTTTTGTCCGTGCAACCGATTCTCAGCCTGATCAAAGAGCACGGCGTGGGGCCCATCTGCGACCGCATCGGTGATCTCCTCGCCCCGATGTGCGGGCAGGCAGTGCATCACAATGACGTCGTCCTTTGCGTACGAGAGTGCCCTCTGATTGATCTGGTAGGGAGGGAAGACGGCCCGACGTCTCTGTGCTTCTTCCTCCTGTCCCATTGAGGTCCACGTGTCGGTGTAGATCACATCCGCGTCCGTCGCCGCTGCGATTGGGTCGTAGGTCGCGGTGAGTGTCACGCCGGTCGCTGCCGCGAGCTTCTCGCCCATCGCCCATACGGCGGGATGGAGCTCGTACCCCTTCGGGGTCGCGATTGCAAAGTCCATGCCGACCAGGGCCGCACCGAAGAGCAGGGAGGTCGAGACGTTGTTACCGTCGCCCAGATAGACGAGTTTCTTACCCTCAAATTCCCCTTTGTGCTCCAGGATGGTAAGAAAGTCCGCGATGCCCTGGCACGGATGCGAGTAGTCTGAGAGCCCGTTGATGACCGGGATGGTCGCGTATTGGGCGAGTTCGACGACGTCATAGTGACCGAAGACGCGGGCCATCACGACGTCGACGTACCGGGAGACGACGCGCGCCACATCGGCGACGCTTTCCCGCTTGCCCAACTGAATCTCATTGGGCGAAAGGTAGAGCCCGTTTCCCCCTAACTGCAGCATCGCGACATCGAAGGAGACGCGGGTGCGCAGGCTGGGCTTCTGGAAAATCATACCGAGGACCTTGCCCTTCAGATACGGCGTTTCCTCGCCCGCCTGCCATGCGCTTTTAATCTCCGTGGCAAGGTCGAGGATGTGGCGCATCTCGTCCGGCGTGAGATCCGATAGTGTGAGGAAATCCTTCATGCTTACCTCCTGCGTGAGGTCACGCTCTTCGCGGACCTCTCAATAGGGTACCTGCTTCAGAATACGGGTCCACATAGAACCGTCCCAACCGGGTCTGGTGAGTGTTTCGTGAATCGCATCTGGATCCTCAGATAACGAGACGGACTATGCATTTGATAGTATACAATACGAACAGTAGTATACCACGAAGGAACAAAACCGGTAAAAAATCTGAAGCGACGCTTTCCCGGCTGAGCGGCTGAGATCGGCGGGACATTCATTGCGATGGCGTGTTGGAGTGCTATACTTGAAGCACATACCTTGCGTACATTTGCGTCCATGCCTTACGCATATACTGGTCAAAGGGTTCGTGTTTTGCTGGAAGGACCGCATATATTTTTGAGGAGGTTTAGATGGGTGAATCGAAGCTTGCTTGGATAAGGGAAGCGCTGGATTCTCTGAAAGAGAGCGGGTTGTTTATTAATCTTCGGACCATTGAATCCCCACCCGGGGCCTGGATGGTGGTGGACGGTCAGAAGGTGTTGAATCTGTGTACCAACAACTATCTGGGATTGGCGGGGGATGAACGGCTGACGGAGGCTGCCAAGGACGCCCTCGACCGTTTCGGTGCGGGACCGACCGCTGTACGTTCCATTGCCGGGACCTTGAGCATCCACGAAGCGTTGGAGGCGGCGGTCGCCGACTTCAAGCACGTAGAGGATGCGCTCTACGTACAGTCGGGCTTTCTGGCCAACCAGGCGGCGATCCCACCGTTGGTCGGTCGGGAGGATGTCATCTTCTCCGATCGGCTCAACCACGCCAGCATTATTGACGGCGCGCGGTTGAGCCGCGCGAAGATCATCGTCTACGAGCACATGGACGTGGAGGATCTGGAGGCCAAGGTCGAGGCCAACCTGTCGGATTACCGCCGCGGGATGGTCGTGACCGACGGCGTCTTCTCGATGGACGGGGACATTGCGCCGCTGGACGAGATTTACAAGGTCGCCGAGCAGTACGGGTTGATGACGATGGTCGACGACGCCCACGGCGAAGGGGTGCTGGGGCACGGCGGGCGGGGTATCGTGGACCATTTTGGCCTGCACGGCAAGTTTGACGTGGAGATCGGCACGTTCTCCAAGGCGTTCGGCGTGGTGGGGGGCGTTATCGCCGGCAAGAAGGTGATCGTCGATTACCTGCGCCAGAACGCACGTCCGTTCCTCTTCTCCAATGCGGTGACGGCTGCGGACACCGCTGCGTGTTTGGCTGCGGTTGAGGTGCTCTCCGAATCGACGTTGCTGGTGGATCGCCTCTGGGAGAACACGGACTACTTCAAAGGGGCGATGACCCGGTTAGGGTTCGACGTGGGGAACAGTATGACGCCGATCACCCCGGTGATGCTGGGTGACGTGAAGTTGGCCAAGACGTTCAGCCAGGCGCTCTTTGAAGAGGGCGTCTTCGCGATGGCGTTGGGCTACCCTACGGTCCCCAAGGGTGAGGCTCGCATCCGGGTGATGATCTCCGCGGCCCTGGGCCGGGAGGATCTCGATTACGGGCTTGAAAAGTTTGAGGCGATTGGGAAATCGATGGGGGTGATTGGGTGATGTGACCCGCCGGCACAGTCCCCGGCACTGGCGCAACCCAGCCAGTGCCGGGGACTGTGCCTATCAATGGATCGCCTCGTCGATGGCGCGCTGGACGGCGTCATAGTCGGCGGGTAGTTCGACGGGGGGATTGCGGTGCCGGGCGATCACGTCGTCGAGGGTCTGCTCATGGTAACCTACTTTGAAATCCGTGAACTTCAGTCCGTGGGCGGTGGAGATCACGATCACGCGGTCCTCAGGTTGGATGTGTCCCCGGTCGATCAGCTTGAAGAGGACCGCCAGCGCTACGCCGGTGTGCGGACAGCTGTACATACCTGTGCGGTCTGCCTGAGCTGCGGCGTTGGCCAGTTCATCCTCGGTGGCTTGCTCGACGATGCCGTTGAACTGTGAAAGCGTTTTGACGGCGCGCTCGTAGCTGACGGGGTTGCCGATCTGAATCGCACTGGCAAGGGTCTTTTGGGCTTGCACCGGCTTGAACTCCTCGAAGCCGGTCAGATAGCTGAGGTAGAGCGGGTTGGCGCGGGCCGACTGGGCGCATGCGATGCGCGGGAGGCGGTCGATCAGCCCGAGATCCCTCATCATCAGGAACCCCTTGCCCAGCGCGCTGACGTTGCCCAGGTTGCCGACCGGGATGACGATCCAGTCCGGGACCTCCCAGTCGAACTGTTGGACGATCTCGAAGGCGACGGTTTTCTGCCCCTCCATCCGGAGGGCGTTCATAGAGTTCGCCAGGTAGATCGTGGGATCGTGGGTGATCTCCTTGACAAGCGCCATACAGCCGTCGAAGTCGGTGTCGAGCGCCAGGACCAACGCTCCGTTGGCGATGGGTTGGATCAGCTGGGCCGTTGAGACCTTGCCCTTGGGCAGGAGTACGACGGTCGGGATGTCCGCAGCCGCACCGTACGCCGCCAGGGCAGCCGAGGTGTCGCCGGTCGAGGCGCAGGCCACTGCGCGAATCGGCTTTCCGTCGTTGATCATCTGGCGGACGACAGAGACCAGGACGGTCATCCCCAGATCCTTGAAGGATCCGGTGTGGCTGTTGCCACAGAGTTTTACCCACAGGTCGGGGAGACCGAGTTCCCGGCCGAGGCGTTCGGCCCAGAAACAGTTGGTATGGCCCTCGTACATAGAGACCACGTTCTCGTTATCCACCTCAGGGCAGACCCATTCCTTCTTGCCCCACACCCCGCTGCCGTAGGGCCAGGTCGTCGTCCGGATGCGGTCGTCGAAGCGCGCCTTCCATTCATCGGCGCTGAGCTGTTTCAGGGCCTCCATGTCATGTTCGACGTCCAGCAGGCCGCCGCACTTTTCACAGCGGTAGATGACGTCGAAGATCGAATAGCGTTGATCACATCCACGAATACACGCGAGCCAACTGTTGTACTGCATTGGGGCCTCCTTACGGATCGGGTCATCCGAGTTGAAAAGGCTCGGACGATCCATAGGGTGCTGAACGACGTCCAGTGAACTGTGTCCGGATCGATCGCGCTGTGTTCGGCGCGCGTGGGCGTTTATCGTCGGATATTGGGCCGACCTCGAATCAACACCCAGGCCGCCCAGACCGCAAGCGCGAGTTCGGGGAGCAGTTTGTTGGGCTCCGTTGTGAAACGGTGCAGGGTCTCCGTGATTGACGGTGAGTCGGGAAGCGAGTAAGAAGCAAAGGGATAGAGCAGCGGGACCGGGCTCTTCAGGTCGGCAAGCAGGTGACTCGCGTATCCCAGCGCCCAGCTGCGGGCCGTCTTTTTGCCCTTCAGCCATCCCACCACAAGGGTGGAGAGGGTGAAACCGAGAACCGTATGCCCCCAATGGCGCCCGTGGGGGCTGAGGTTCAGAATCTGGCACAGGGTCTTGTCGAGAACGTCCGGAAAGAGGCCGCCCGCGACCGTCGGTCCGACGTCCGCATCGAGATAGTGAGATTCCAGGATCGAGATTGCCAAGTGCCCGACGATCATCGGTATCTCATTCTGCTGTGGCGCCTACGACGTGCGTCGCCTCGGCATGAATCGGGGCGTATCCCTTTGCCCGAAGCGCGTCGGTAGGCACCGAGGCCTCATCCGGTTTGTCCGAAAGCCCAAAAAGCAAGGCGCCCCGAGCCCGCCACCG
Source organism: uncultured Anaerolineales bacterium (assembly GCA_964388385.1). Classification (GTDB taxonomy): domain Bacteria; phylum Chloroflexota; class Anaerolineae; order B4-G1; family SLSP01; genus PWVB01. The sequence goes on from CAYMAQ010000079.1 coordinate 9,311, forward strand.
GAGGGCCAGTTCGCGCACCTCCTGCGTGATGACAATCTCCCGATCGAGGCGGTCTTCGACGGGCACCCCGTCGTCAACGTTTCCGAATCGTTCGAGGGTGGTGAGGTACTCGTTATAGCGGAACGCCTTGAACGGTGTGGGATCGCCCGCCCTCACCCGTTCGTGGATCCGATCGTGCAGCTCCCGAAGGTGGGCAGGGAGCTGGTCCGCCTGCGACTCTACAGTTTTCAAGAAATCCTCGAAGTCGCCGAGCTTGCCGCTTTCAATGTCAGAGATCAAGGATTCGAGCGTCATCAGACCGCTGCTCAGGATCAGGCAGATCGTTGCCAGGTAGTCTTGATTGTCGGTCGTGAAAGGATGGTAGACCGTCTGGTTGAGGGTCTCATAGGCGCGCTCAAAGGTCCGGGCGTCGAAGTCGTCGCCCAGCAATGCGTCGACTGTCCGGCGCACGGCTTCCACCCTCGCCGCATTGATCACGTGGTCGTTACGGCCTCGGGCGCCGAGAGTCGTCTTGTCCAGATCCAGGATCACGGCTGTCCCCTCCTCAATGGGTATAGTCTGTTGCTCGCAGTAAGCGTCAAAGGCTTCGAGCATCGACCACCGGTTGGCGAGGTAGAGGATGCCGGGCCCGGCGGAGGCAAACGTTGCCTCCGCCGGTTCATCGGTCTCCGATCCGATAAACGCGACGCCTTCCCATCCGCTTGCGCGTAAGAGGTTGACGAAAGCCTGTCCATCGTTGAGCCTGGTGTCGCCGACGTAGATGAGGCGCCGGAGCGTGCTTACCCCGCTGAGTCTCTGGGCGCGTTGGAGAAGTGCCGTGATCACCCGGGCGTAATCGGGCTCGCTCTTGCGAGGGACGCGGTTCGGAGCCAGATCCAGTGCCGGGCGAAGCTCGGGCAGACCCGGCAGGTCCGGGTGTATCGGCTCCAAGTTTCGATAGACGATCATATCGCCGAGGAAATCCGAAACGTTCGCGCGTCCGTAGTTCTGCAAGCTCTGTTTGGGCATGCGGTCTTCCTTCCTTGTGTTAAGGGCTGAAAGCTCAATAACTTCCACGTTTGGGGTGCTTTCTGCACCGCTTTCAGCTTGATTTCGCGGAAGTTATTTGATAGCCAATCCTAGGCGTGACGTTCGACGTATCCGGAAGCGACGATAAGCTCGGCGTTAAGCACAGCACCGCCCGCAGCGCCACGGAGTGTATTGTGGGTGACGGTGGTCATTCGAAGATCCAGGATCGGACAGGGGCGCACCCGCCCGACGGTCACAGCCATCCCACCGGCTGTATCCCGGTCGCGTCGAGGCTGTGGGCGATCCGGGTCCACGCGGACGACCAGCGGATTGGGCAGCGCGCTGGGCAGCGTGGCTGCGACCTCGGGGGCGCGGTACTCGCGGAGGGCTGTCAGGGCGGATTCCACGGTGACTTCGCGTTCAAAGCCCACGGATAGGCTGACGGTGTGCCCGTCCAGCACGGGCACACGGTTCGCATGAGCGCTCAGTGTGATATCGGCGGTCACGAGTCTTCCATCGTCGACCCGGCCCAGCATCTTGCTGAGCTCCTGCTGGAACTTCTCCTCCTCACCCGGGATGTAGGGGATGACGTTGTTCATAATGTCGAGGGAGGGCACGCCCGGATAACCGGCGCCAGACACCGCCTGCATCGATGCCATAAAGCAGGTACGGAGGTGAAAGGCGACGTCGAGAGGCTTGAGTGCCATGGCGACGCCGGTGGTCGTGCAGTTTGGGCTGGTCACGATCAGGCCCGACCAATGATGCTCTCTACGCTGCCGATCGATCAGTGTGATATGATCGGCGTTGACCTCCGGTATGAGCAGCGGGACCAGGGCCGCATCCCGGTGGGCGGAGGCATTGGAGCATACGGCGTAGCCGGCACGGGCAAACACCGGCTCGATTTCGTGCGCAATGGAGGAGGGCAGCGCTGAAAAGACGATATCGGCAGGGAGATCCGGACTGAGCGTCCGAACGATCATATCCCGCAGGGTCGGCGGGGGATCGCCCGGGACGACCCAACGGACTGCGTCCTGGTAACGTCGACCGGCACTTCGGTCGGAAGCTGCCAGGGCCGTGATTTGGAACCACGGATGATCGGCCAAAAGTTGGACGAAACGCTGTCCCACCGCACCGGTGGCGCCCAGGACGGCGACGGGAACCTTAGCGGGCGCGCTCATAGTTGATGACCTCCTCGTGTATTTGCCGAACCGCCTGGGTTGCCTGCGCCGCCGAGACCACAATGGAGATGCTGCACTCGGAGGACCCCTGCGCGATTGCGATGACGTTAATCGCCTCTGCCGCCAGGGATTGGAAGAGCCGAGCTGCCACACCCGGCGTTCCCCGCATGCCGGCCCCGACTGCGGAGACGATGACGACATTCTCCAAGGCCCAAACCCGATCGATGTCGCGTCGCGCAAGCTCCAGGGCCAGGGTTTCCTCCAGCGCCTGGATCACCGGTCCGGTGTCCCGGGAGGGAATCACGAAGCAGATCGACTGCTCCGATGACGCCTGGGAGATCATCAGGACGCTGGCGCCCCGGCTGGCGACGGCAGCGAAGGTGCGCGCTGCAATGCCAGGTACGCCCATCATACCCCGTCCTTCGACGGTGACCATACTTAACCCATCGATGGCGGTGACCGCTTTCACCGTGCCCGGTGTGCTCTCGGGCTCCTGAACGATCCGGGTCCCCGGACAGGTGGGGTTGAACGTGTTCCGCACAAGCACGGGGATGCCCTCTGCGACGACGGGGCTTATCGTCTTGGGATGCAGGACCTTGGCCCCAAAATAGGCCAGTTCCCCGACCTCACTATAAGAGAGGGTGGGAATGACGTGGGCGTTAGGTGCGATCCTGGGATCCGCCGTCATCACACCATCGACGTCGGTCCACGTCCACACTTCATCGACCGAGAGCGCCGCGCCCAGAATTGCAGCGCTGTAATCGCTGCCGCCCCGTCCCAACGTGGTAATGGCGCCGTCCGGGGTGGCCCCGATGAACCCCGTGATCACGGGAATCATAGCCTGTCCCAGGAGGGGGCGAAGCGAGGCTTTCGCTCGGGCCCGGGTCTCCTCCATAAGCGGGCTTGCCTGCTGGAATCGATTATCCGTGACGATCAGTTCCGTAGCGTCGACGCCTTGGGCTGCGATATCTTTGGCGCGCAATGCCGCCGCGACGATCCGCGCGTTGATCCGTTCCCCTAACGAGCTGATGGCGTCCATCGCCCGAGGGGTCACCTCACCCAGGATCTGCACGCTGTGACAGAACGTGGCGAATTCATCGAGGTAGGCATCGATGGTTTTAAGCAGTCCCGTACGAATCTCCGGGTCTGCGACCAACTCGGCGACAGCTAACGTGTGACGGACGCGGAGGTCCGAGACGAGACTTCGGTACGTCTGATCGTCACCCTGCGCGGCGGTGATCGCTCCTTCGATGAGTGCATCGGTCACACCCCGCATCGCAGAAACGACGACAATCAGTTGATCGCCGCGTTCCACGTAGTCCTCGATGATGGTTGCGGCCTGTGCGATCGCGTCGGCGCTGCCCACCGAGGTCCCCCCGAATTTCATCACGATGGTTGACATCGTGCTCCTCCTTGGTCGATCTGACCTGTCGTTTAGGGTGCCCGGCTTCTTCCGCGACTCCCTGGTATCGCAGGAAAACACCGTCATAGGGCACCCGCACAACTTAAGACCTGATTATACCGGTTTCCGGGCTTTCGGGAATGCTTTTGTCCCTGAGTGCCCGTGGAAGCAAGGTCTGCAGATTTGGAGTTGCCAGAAATCGTCTGCGAGGCGACAATAGGCCCTGATGTTCAGGTTGTGTGCTCATAAGGAGGTTTGGATTGATGTCGGAAAAACCGAATCTAATTTTCATCATGCCCGACCAGCTGCGGCACGATTTTCTGGGGTGCTACGGGGCTGATTTTCTCCTCACCCCCAACATCGATCGGTTGGCGGATGAGGGTCTGCGTTTTGAGCGGTGTTACTCGGAACACCCGCTCTGTGTGCCGGCGCGCGTTTCACTGCTTACGGGCCGGCACGGTTTTAAGACCGGGGTGCTGGATAACGGTCAGTTCCTGCACCCCGATTATCGGGATATGGGCCTGCGCACCTGGCCTGAGATCCTCAATGGGGAGGGATATTATACGGCTGCCATCGGCAAGATGCACTTCTATCCGTGGGATGCACGGATGGGCTTTCAATACCGGTCGATTGCCGAGGATAAGCGTTGGATTCACATTCGCGATGATTACTATCATCATTTGAGCGACGCGGGCTATCGCAAATACCACGGGAACGAGCATGAGGGGTATTTTGAGAACAAAGGTGCCGTGATCAACAGGCTGCCGTGGGAGCATTCCGTCGATCACTTCGTGGGGCAGGAGGCGTGTCATTTCATCGAGCAATATGGGGATGAGGGGCCGTTTGCGATGATGGTTGGCTTCCCCGGCCCTCATTGCCCTTACGATCCAACGCCGGCATTTATGGAGTCTATCGATCCTGGGATGATGCCAGACGCCGTGCCGGCGACCGAGGATGCAGAACCGCTGCGTCGGCGCAACATCGAAGGCAATAAGCGCCCGTGGAATGGCGTCGATTACAGCGAGTTCACGCCAGCGCAGATTCGGAGGGTTCGCGCGCACTATGCCGGGCTCGTCCAGCAGATCGATTATGAAGTAGGCCAGATGCTGGAGACGTTGGAACGAAAAGGGCTTCTGGATAACACCATCGTCATCTTTTCGGCGGATCACGGGGATTATCTTGGCGATCACGGTATGATTGGGAAAGGGACGTTCTACGAAACCAGTGTCCACGTGCCGATGATCGTACGCGTTCCCGGATTTGAGGGACAGGCCCGCGACGACCTGGTCACGCTCCAGGATGTGACGGCGACGATGTTGGCGCTTGCGGACTGTGCGGTGCCCGGGTATATGGACTCGATCCCTCTGCCGGGCCTGGGGCTGCCCGACCTGACTGTGCGTGAGACGGTGGTCGGCGCGACGAGCGGGGGTTGGTGGATCGATGATGGGCGCTGGCGGTATGCGAAATACGCGACCGGGGATATCTTCTTGTACGATCGTGATGCGGACCCCGACGAGCAGCACAATCGGGTTGACGCACCGGAGGCCCAGGCGGTGCGCAAGCGGCTGGACGCGGACTTGACGCGCACGGTGATGACCGCCACGACGGAGGCACACTTTGACCATCGAGTCTACATCAGTGACCTCTCTCAATACTCGTGGTTTGGTCGGGAGGGTTGGCAGCGGCCATTCCCCCGCACGGTGGATGATCCGCAAGCCCGGCATCGGTAAGATCGGTCCCCGGCA
>CAYMAQ010000080.1:0-14592 GCA_964388385.1 uncultured Anaerolineales bacterium
TCACAACAATCACGCCTCCAGAGATTGACTCGTTTTGCGACAGTGACGGTAAACATGATTAAGAATTGAGAACTTAGCATTGAGATGGGATAGCTTCAATCCCGGCCTCACTATTGTATCACAAGGATGCCTTGAACAGCAGGGGCAGATACCACCGGTAAGCCTGGATTGAGATCACGTGGTTCACGGAGATCTCCGAACAGGGATTCGTGGCGGTCATCGTCACGGTGGTCGTTGGCGTTCCCGTGGTGCTGGAATAGGTGTGGGTTACCGGGTTGCCGGTCCGCACCGGGCTTCCGTCCCCGAACGTCCAGGTATAGGTCACTGGCAGCGAGGCTGTCGCGATCGATCCGGTAAACCAGATAGTCTCGCTGAACCAGGGCACATCCGGGGTCGTACGGAGCGCAGCCCCCGTCACCTCCACGCAGGCTACAGGCAAGGTAAGGTCCAGAGTGGTGGTCTGTCCGGTGGAGACGTGGATGTCGGGATACGCCTCAAGCGGTCCCCCATCGATCGAGGTCGTCACGGTGTAGGTTCCGGAGATGGGTGATAGGCTGTAGAGTCCCACTTTGTCAGAAGAAATCTCCCACATGCGCAGGGTGGTATGCCGTGCAGCTACTGTTGCCCCCGTCACTGGGATTCCTGTCTGATCGTACACGGTGCCGGTCAGACGTCCGAGTTGTATCGCCGCAGCGACATCCAGCCGCCCCCATCCGTAGACGTTATTGGGCACGCCGTCCGGCGCGCCGCCGCACGTCGTATCGATCCGGGGTATCGACGTGTGGGTCAGGATGTGCTCGAGTTGGGAGACATTCCCCCGCAGGTCCGAATTGGCCGATATCAGGAGCGCCGTCGCACCGACCACGTGGGGCGACGCCATCGAGGTGCCCGAGCTCGATCCGTACCCGCCGTTCGGATAGCTGGAATGGACGCCGACCCCCGGGGCCGCCAGATCCGGCTTGATCAGCGCGCCAACCGGCCCCCGACTGCTGAAGCTGGCGATGGTGTCCTCTGGATCGCTGGACGTGGCCCCCACGGTCAATGCAGCCTCGAACTCCGCCGGCGGGTCGATGATCGAGCTGCACCCGCTGCCCGCATTGCCCGCCGAAGCGACGACCAGGATGCCCGCAGCCTGTACGGCCTCGACGACCTGTCGGAGGAACGCCGTATGATCGGCGTCGCACCCCTCCCATGGGGGACACGTCCAGGAATTGTTGATCACGTCCGGGGCCCTGCCGGGATCGCCCTGGTCGGGTCCCTCACCGACGGGGTACGGCGCCAGGAAGAACTCGAAACACTCGGCGTAGGTCGCCGGTGTGCCCACACCGACCGACATATTCCGGCATCCGATCCAGGAGGCCTCCGGTGCCACGCCGATCCGGGCATCCGGGCCGCCGTCGCCCACCATCGTGCCCATCGTATGGGTGCCGTGCCCGTTGTCATCGCAGGGGTAGGGAACGTCCGGCCCGCAGATTCCCCCGCCGCTGTGGATCGCGTCGTGCCAGTGGTAGTTGTGGGAGGCGGTTGCGCCGTCCCAGCCCCGGTACTGGGCCTTCAATGCGGGATGGTCCCAATCGTAGCCCGTGTCCTGCCCGGCCACGACGACGCCCTGCCCTCGGAATCCCAGCGCCCACGCCTGCGGGGCGCCGACGCGCTGCACCCCCCACGGCACGGACGCTGCCTGCGCTTGAGGCTGCATCTCCGGCGCGGGCAGCGAGAGCGCCACCTCCGGGTTGCTCAGGATGCGGTCGACCTCCGGTCTTCGGGCCAGCGCCTCCAGGGCAGCACGATCTGCGTTCAGGACTATGGCGTTCACAATGTAGAAGGGCCGGTACGAAATACCGCGTCTGTCCAACCAGCGACGCAGCGGGGGCTGCGTGCGTTCGGCGGTCTCCCAGAGCCACGCGCGCACTGCCTCGCTGCGCGTCATCGGTGTGGGGGTATCGTCGATCCGGGATAGGTCGGCCTGCGCGTCCAGCAGGACCAGCACCGTCGCCTCTGTTCCGTCCGTCGCATGCCAGGCGCCAGCGGTGACCTTTGCGGGGGGAGGCTGAGGATCGCTTGCCTTGACCCAACCTGCGGGCTGAGGGCCGAGCAGCACGAGCACCATCAGGAGGAGGATGCCGGGACAGCGGTAGAGCCCGCGTCCAAGAAGTCCTTTGCGCGTGTCCGGAGGCCCCGTTGATGTATGGATGATCACGCTCTGCTCCGCAGCCGGCCCCTTAGGGCGTCGCGTCCTTGAAAAAGCGTGGGAACCAGAGGATGAAGGGTCTTGATTCCACGTCGATGACGGCGGTATGATGGAGGGTCGGGGTCTGAACGGCGCGTGCGGTGACCGTGAGCGTCTCGGTTGGAGCGGGCCACCCCAGGGCACGCCGAGGGATGGTGATCCGCAGGGCCGCGGTGATATGTTCGCCTGCCGCAAGGGTCGCAGTTATCGGGGTGAGGGCAGCTTGCCAGGTCGTCATGGTATGTGTGAGTGCGATTGTATACGTGAGGTTGCTTTGCTCGGTCAGGGTCAAAGGCACCGTCACCGTCGAGCCCGGTTGTCCTCCTACCGAGGCGGCGTCCGACCTGAGCGCAAAGGGCGGCTCTACGTCCACAAACGCCGCCGACACCGGCCCCCACCGCCCATTCTCCCCTCGTCCTCGCACATAGAGGAGGTGGCGTCCGATGGAGAGGGTTGGGGAGGTCACCCCGGTGACTGTTTCATTCGACGCGTCGAATGCACCGTCGACCGGTGCCAGGGGGATCGCCGTGCCGCCCTGCCAGGGCGGTCGATCGACGTAGGCCTCGGCGCCGGTGATACCCGGACCGCTCCATCCGAGGTACCCAAGTGTCGCGCTGAAGGGTAAGCCGCTGTGGAGCGGGGCCATCACAGGTGCCGGTCTGTGCATCGTCAGAACGTCGGGCCCGAACGCAAGTTGATAGGGAGTGCGGGCCACACGAGCGGCGTAGAGGAGCGCATCCAGGTTGGGTTCCACCAGCGCGTCGTATCGGCTGCACGGTGGGTAGAATCCGTCGTAGCTCGCCCCGATCTCGAACGTGTAGGAGGCCACCCCCAGTTCGCCGTACGTGTATCCGTCGGTCGTCCCGGCTGCCGGATAGAGGTCGCTGGCTTGCTGAGGGAGATATCCGTTGAAGGACGCCAGATTGCCGCCCAGACGCGCCAGCTGCGCGTCGTTGGGAGCCGTGTCGTAGGTGTGGGACCAGGGCCAGAGGACCAGGTTGCTGTAACTGTGCAGGGTGATAAAGACCCCGGTGGCGTCGTCCGGGGCCGGCGACCAGAGATTCGATGCCCGTTGGTCCGGGAAGATCGCGCGCGCAAAGGCTTCGATCGCCTCTGTCTCCGACTCGGAACGCGCGGAAGGGCCCGGATAGATCTCGCTGCAGAATCGATAAGGATCCCCCGTATTGGGGGGAAGCCACTCAAAGCTCGAGTTTCGGTTGAGATCCACCCCGTACGATCCTCCACTGCATCCATAGGTGGGGTTGGTGTTCTTTCGCCAGTACGCCCAGGGCCGACCGGGCTCGTTTTTGACGTGTCCGTCCGGATTGGCGGTGATCAGCACGTAGAGGGTGTGATGGTCGAGCAGCCAGGTGACGTCGGGGTCCACACCCTCGTGGGTCAGCAGCAGGTCCACGAAAGATGCCGCGACCTCGTTGGTGATCAACTCCCGACCATGGATACCGGCGATCACGAAGAGCGTGGGGAGCGCCGCACCTCGGCGCGCTCGGCCCAGCCGCAAGACCGTGAGATCCCGGCCCTCGTAGCTCCTGCCGATGGCGATCCGCTCCACGAGATGAGGATACGTCGTCTCCCATTGGGCGATCTGATCGTCCAGATCCTCGACCGTACGGTAACAAGGATAGCTGGGGATCGTGAGCGGGGTGGCGTTGAGCGCCGGCACCGGGGTGGCGTCGAATCCCTGCGCCCGAAGCCAGTGGAGTTCCCTGGCGCTCACCCCCGCGACCGCGGTGCCCGTCTCGGGGTCGACGTGCCAGATATCCAGATGTCCGGCGATCTCTGCGAGTTCGTCCCTGGAGAGGTCGTCGATCCGCACCGCGACCGGACGATCGGGCTCCTGTCCCGAGATGGGTATCGCGGTCAGGATCAGCAGGAGGACCAGGATGATCCCGATAAGGGGGCTATTGCCCACGGGGCTGTTGCCCACGGGGCGTCGGCCCGAGCGGGACGAGATCGGGTCACGCGTGGATAAAGGCATAGCCCACGCTGCGTTTGGTCTCTAACTCGAAGGGCGCCCCAACGGTTGTCAGGGCCTCTCGGAACCAGTGAATATGCACGTCAAGGGTGCGCGTATCCCCCATATAATCGGTGCCCCACACCTCTTTCATCAGCTTTTCCCGGGTGATAACCTCGTCGGGCTGAGTGAGGAACATCCGGCACAACGCGGCTACTTTGGGGGTCACCGGCGCGTGGCGGTCGTCCCAGATGAGGAAATTGCTCTCGGTGTCGAGGCAGAGTCCGTCCCATTCCACGGTCCGGTGCAGCGTAGGCGGCAGCACGCGGCGCAGCCGCGCAAGAAGCTGGCGGTTTGAAAAAGGACGGCGCAGGTAGCCGTTGGCTTTAGGCACCTGGTCCAACCGCATCCCTTTGCCCAACAGCAGAAAGGTCGCGATCGAGAGGTCCATCGCCTCCAGGCTGTCGAAAAAGCGGCCCACGTCGAAACGGATCGAGGGAACGTCGACGAGGATCAGATCAGGCGGATGCCGGTTCTTTACGGCATTCATCGCCTCACGGCGGAGCTTCACTGACGTTACGTGATAATGCCGCCGAAGAGCCGGCTGCAATTGACGCTCAACCGTGCGGTGGGCAACGGCAAACAGAATCCGCTGCTGGTCTGCAGGTCGTTCCCCTGTTTCAGACATCCAATCTTCTCCCTTTCTCGACAATCTGGGAGTTTCCTCTTACAGATCCCGATTCAACGCACGACACGTTCTTCTCATCAGCACTCATGGATCTGCAGAGCCTGCTTCGTTATCCGCGTTCAGGTCCGCAGCCGTGGCAGAGCACGGGGCTAGCCGGAATATTGACCCTCTCTGTATCATCGTTCAACATTATAGTCTCACCTGAAGAACCTGACAATATTCCTGAGAGCGGCGGGGCGTTTCCGTGGGGTGTTGTGGTGATGCATGGGGGTGAGCGAGCATTGACTAATCCGATCGTTTCTCTATAATCCAAAAATACCAAGTGGGTGTTCTCCGGAACACCAGGTATCCAATGTCACTTTTCAGGAGGAGGAATATCATATGAAACGCAGAGCTATGTGGATTGTATCGCTTTTGGTTGCGGTTGTCATTCTGGTGGCGGCAGGCTGCCAGGGCGGTGCGAACAAACTCGTGGTGGGGACCTCAGCCGACTATGAGCCTTTCGAGTACATCGACGAGGACGGCAACTACACCGGCTTCGACATCGACCTGATGGAGGAGATCGCCGAGCGGATGGACGTCGAGCTCGAATGGCAGGATATCGCTTTCGATGGTCTGATCGGTTCCCTGCAGAACGACAAGATTGACGCCATTATCGCCGCCATGAGCGCGACGGACGAGCGCGAGCAGCAGGTGGACTTCACCGACCCGTACTTCGTCAGCGGAGATGCGGTGCTCGTCACCGAAGACTCCGACCTCACCATCGAGGACAAGATGGACATCGCCGGGCACACCGTCGGCGTGCAGACCGGCACGATTCAGGAGACCTGGATTGACGACAACCTCGACGTTGAAATCTCACGGTACGAGCGGGCGGAGCAGGCGATTATGGATCTGAAGAGCGGCCGCATCGAGATGGTCGCGATGGATCTTTCGGCTGCGAACTCCTTCGTGGAGCAGGGCGGCATCAAGGTCGCGCTGGAGACCGACTTCGCTGGTGAGCATATGGCGATTGCCGTCAAAGAGGGCAACACCAAACTCAGGGAACAATTCGATGCGATTATCGATGAGCTTCAAATGGAGGGCTTCATCGACGAGTTGGCCGCGAAGTACGATCTCGAGTAGAGGATGAACTAGACCGTGTCCTATTCGGCACTGTTGGGCCTCTTCCCCTATCTGCTCGAGGGCGTCGTCAGCACGATTCTGATCTCGGCCATCGGGCTGGCGATCGGTTTTTCGATCGGGACGCCTATCGCCATGCTGCGCGTCTACGGGGGCAGGCTGGCGCGATTCCTGGGGATGATCTACGTGGTCGCCTTACGCGGGGTGCCGTCCCTCGTCGTGCTCTTCATCGCGTATTACGTCCTGGCGGGCACCATCAATCTGCCCCCGTTTCTAGCCGGATGCGCGGCGTTGGGCGTATGCAGCAGCGCGTACCAGGCGGAGATCTTCCGGGGGGCGATTTTGGGCGTCAGTCCGGGACAGATGAGGGCAGCTCGGGCGCTGGGCATGAGCCAACGCCAGGCTATTGTGGAGATCGTTTTGCCCCAGGCCCTCCGCAACGCCATCCCCGGTTGGTCGAACGAGTCCGCCGTCATTCTGAAGGACTCCTCACTGGTTTACGCCGTGGGGCTCACGGAATTGATGCGGCGCGCCCAGCAGATCAATGGCACCGCCCATATGCCGATGTTAATCTTTGGGGTCACCGGCGCCATCTACTTCCTGCTGACCTATGGGACGAACCGGTTGCTGGATTGGGTGGAGCGCAAAGTTAAGATTCCGGAGATGCAAGAGGCTCGATAAGCCGAGACACGACTTGCAAACGAACGTCGACGGGACGTGAGTGTCACTCACGTCCCGTTTTGACGTTGACGTCCCCGGAATAGGGTTGAGGATTGAGGATCAAGGGGTGCGAAAAGCTTCTTCCTCATCGTCCGGGTCGACCTCGACCGGAATCGCGTAGAAACAGAGCATCACACTGCCGTACGTGCGTTGATCGAAGAGCACCAGATTCCTCAGCTCCAGGGGTTCGAACTCCTGTGGGTTGATCTGAACGATCGCCCAGCCATCCTCCTCCAGCCAGCCTGGCTCTTCGTCCACGAGCTGCAGGCTCTGAATCCACAGCCCGCGGTATTGAGGCGGTGCGATATAGATATAGTCGTAGGGTTCCGGGGTGCGGGTCAGATATTTGAAGACGTCGGCGCGCACCACGTCCGCTCGATCCTCGAGGTCGGTCACCTTGAGGTTATCATAGATCGCGTGGATGGGTGAGTGCCGCAGTTCGACGAAGACGGCGTGAGCCGCTCCTCGGCTCAGCGCCTCAATGCCGACCTGACCGGTTCCGGCGAAGAGGTCCAGGAAGGTCGACTGGCGAACGTTGGGACCCAAAATACTGAAGAGCGCGGCCTTGGCGCGATTCGTCATCGGGCGGGTGCCCGGTCCGCGCACCGAGTATAGCTTCCGCCCCTTCGCACTGCCTGCAATTACGCGCATAGGTCTATGACCTCCTCACTTTCAGCGTCTTCAACGTCAGCGTCTTCAACGTCATGGGGCGTCTCTTTCGCTTCTGGGGGGGCTTCTGTGGGCGTTTCAGCCTCGGCGCGTTTGGACGTCAATCGTTTCGCCAGGGCGCGCACGGCCGAGCGCGGGCGGGTCGCGATGCCCAGCACGAGACCCCAGCCCAGCCCCCAGACCCCCAGCGCTGCCAGGCCGACGCCTTGGGCGATGAGCTGCTGGGCGTCGCCCCGCGCGAAAAGACCGGCGATGCCTTGCCCCGTGGTCTCTCCCATGATGTAAGCGCCCACCCCATTCAAGCCCTGGCCCCAGCGTCCGTCGGCCAAAAACCCGATGCCCAGCATCCCGAGGGGACCGGCCGTCAGGGCCAGCGCGATCGTCGCGGCGCCGCTGGAGTGCCGGAGCCAGGCGTGGAACGCGTGACGCAGGATCGGGAACGCCAAGCCTGAGATCAACCCCAGACAGAGCGCTGCCCATGGGGGGAGAAAGGGCGCACCGGCCAGCGCGGTGCCCCAACCCGCGGCCAGACCTTGAGCAGCCAGCAGCGCGCCCGGCGCGCCCACCGATAGCCAGGCGTAGAGCTGCGAGGTCAGCACTGCCCCCGCCATGCCCAAGACGACGTTGAGCCCGGCCCGATTCCAATCCAACCGCGCGCCGGACAGGTGAAAGGGTTGGGAGAGACTCCATCCCATCCAGCCCAGGGCGATCAAAAACGCCCCCACGTTGGCCAGCATCGGGCCGTAGGTCTGCGGCGGGGCCGGAACGCGGGGCCCATCGGGCTTCGGCTGGACGGCCAAAAAGCCCAGGGTGACCATACCCGGCAGCCAGAGCACCAGCAGCGTTCCCCCAAAGTCCACCAACCCGTGGCCCAGGGAGAGCGTCTCGCCCAGTCTCGCCAGCCAGCCGCCGCCCCACATCCAGCAGGCTGCCACCGGGACGATCACCGCCCCGCAGGTGCCGCCCGCCAGGATGATAGTCCACCGGCGGCGTTCAGTCAGCGCCAGCGCGAGCACCATCATGGACGAGATCATCACAGGCAGATATTCGAGGAAGAGGCCGACGACCTCCGAGGTCAGCTCGGGGTCCATCAGAAAAAAGCCAGCGAGCCCCACCACACCCCAATGGGGGCTGCTGGGCACGAAGGAGAAGAGTGCCCGCAGCCCGTCCAGCCCGGCGGCGTCGGGACTGACGGTCTGGGCGCCGCCCAGGTGGAAGGCGAAGCCGGTGGCCCAGTAGCCCAACACGCCGAGGGCCATCGCCAGGGCGGCCAAAGGGGCCACCCGCCGTGCCTTGCGCGGGGACAGACCGCCCCAGATGAGCAGCAGGAGCCCAATGGGCATCCAGTACCCCCACAGCCACTGGGGGATCTCCCAGCTCGGTAAACCAGGTGACTCCGGTATCATACGTTTCATCTCCAAGGATGGGATAAGGATAGATAGACGGTTATGGATCGGGTTATGAATACTACAGATCCGGACATTAAACACTAAGGATTGGCTATCCAATAACTTCCGCGAAATCAAGCTGAAAGCGGTGCAGAAAGCACCCCAAACGTGGAAGTTATTGAGCTTTCAGCCCTAAATTTTCCGTAAAGCGTTTCTGCGCTCTTATAGGGATCAAGGCTATACGCGTAATCTTACCAGAGACCGGGGTCTGCGCCAAATGCATGGGAACGGGATAAGGGCGGGCTGACGGCTCTCTACCAGCGCGGCAGGCGATGACCCTGATGTTGTCTCGAAGATCGGTTGCCGTGCGCGAGATTTGTGATAGAATCTCATGTTGGGCTGCTATGCCCAAATACACACGCGATCCGACTGCGCAGGGGCGTGCCGGCATTTGCCGGTCCTTGCAGGGTTGAAGATCGCGGAGGCTAAAACAAAACACGACCAGGAGGCTTATATGGCTATTGTCAATATGAAACAGTTGCTGGAGACCGGGGTGCATTTCGGGCACCGCACGCGACGTTGGAACCCGAAGATGGCCCGGTACATTTACACCGAGCGCAATCGCGTCCACATTATCGACCTTCAGCAGACGCTGAAGTCCATCGAGACCGGATACGGGGTGGTACGGGATACCGTCGCCCAAGGTGACAAGGTGCTCTTCGTCGGCACCAAGCGTCAGGCCCAGGAGACGATCCGACAGGAAGCGATCCGCTGCAATATGCCTTACGTTTGTCAGCGCTGGCTCGGCGGCACGTTGACGAACTGGCAGACGATCAAGGAGCGGATCGACTACCTGAAAGATCTCGAAACGCGCCGCGACGCCGGCGAGTTCGAATTGCTCACGAAAAAAGAGGCCCTTATGCGGGATCGTGAGATCGCCAAACTCAACAATCGGCTCGGCGGTGTCCGTGAAATGAACGACCTTCCCGGCGTCGTCTTCGTCATTGACGTACGCGAGGAGATCACCGCCGTGCGCGAGGCCGACCGGCTGGAGATCCCCATTGTGGCCGTCGTCGACACCAACTGTGACCCCGACCTCATCGATCACGTGATACCCGGCAATGATGACGCCATTCGCGCGATTCGTCTGATCACCTCGAAGATGGCAGACGCGGCGTTGGAGGGCCTGGCCCTGCGCAAGGAAGCCGCGCCCGAGGAGGAAGCGGTTTACGAGGAAGAGGACGACCGCTATCTCAGTGCAGAGACGCTGGCTCGCTTACGCCAGATCCAATTTGAGGATGAGGAGGATGAAGAAGAAGAGGACTACGATTACGAAGACGAAGACGACGAGTATGATTACGAAGATGAGGACGAGGAGGAATAGGGATCATGGAAATCACAGCAGCGATGGTCAAGGAGCTGCGAGAGGCGACTTCGGCTGGCATCCTGGACTGTCGCAACGCACTTGAGGCCACGGATGGAGATTTCGATGCGGCCGTGGATTATCTTCGGGAAAAGGGGTTGGCGCAGGCCGCCAAGCGTATGGATCGCGAGGCCAATGACGGCCTGATCGCCTCTTACATTCACAGCGGCGGGCGCATCGGTGTGCTGGTCGAGGTGAACTGCGAGACGGACTTCGTCGCCCGCACTGACGAGTTTCAGGATTTCGTCAACGACGTCGCGATGCAGATCGCGGCGATGGCCCCGCTCTATGTGGATCGTGACGAGGTCCCCGAATCCGTCGAAGATCACGAGCGGGAGCTCTACCGCAATCAGGCTCTCGACGAAGGGAAGCCCGAGCACGTGATCGACCGCATCGTTGAGGGGCGTCTGGAGAAGTTCTTCTCCCAGGTCTGTTTGCTGGAGCAGGAGTTTATCCGGAACGACGAGAGAACGATCGAGGAGCTTCTGAAAGAGATGATCAGCAAAACCGGCGAGAATATCGTCATCCGTCGTTTTGCTCGTTTTGAGCGCGGAGAGAGCCTGGGGGAGTAGTTCCCCAGGCTTTTTGCCGCTAAGGAGTCACTGTGGCCCAGCCGCTCTATAGACGCATTATTATCAAGGTTAGTGGAGAATCGCTGTCGAAACCCGGCGGATGTGGGATCAATCCGGTCCGCGCGGAAGAGGTTGCCGCCCGTATCGCCGCGGTTCACGCTCAGGAGATCGAGGTCGGGGTCGTCATTGGCGCCGGTAATCTGTGGCGGGGCCTGGATGGTATCGCCCACGGTATGGATCGGACCCGTGCCGATCAAATCGGTATGTTGGCGACGGTGATGAACGCATTGGCCCTGGCTGATGCACTGGAGCGGGAGGGGGTCATCACACGCGTGCAGACCGCCATCGAGATGCGGGCTATTGCAGAGCCCTATATCCGGCTGCGGGCGGTCCGGCACCTGGAAAAAGGTCGCGTGGTGGTGTTCGGCGCCGGTACGGGCAATCCTTACTTCACCACCGATACCGCTGCAGCCCTCCGCGCCGCGGAGAGTGGGGCGGATCTGCTGATCAAGGCGACCAAGGTCGACGGTGTTTATGACGACGATCCTGAGGAAAACCCCAACGCGCGTCGGTTTGAGCGCCTCACCTACTTGGAAGCGCTCAATTTGCAGGTGCGGGTGATGGATTCGACGGCGATCACGCTGTGTATGGACAATCACGTTCCCATTGTCGTGCTCAATCTGTGGGATCCTGAGAGCCTGGAACAGGTGGTCAGGGGGGAGCCCGTCGGCACGTTGATCGGTGGTTGAGATTTTTGCGGATCTGTATGCATGTACGCATGAGAGAAGGAGACATAAATGATCAAGGAACTGTTGCAAGAGACCGGAGTTCGAATGCGGAAGGCGCTGCAGAACCTCGAAGCGGACTTGAAGTCGGTCCGCACCGGTCGAGCTTCTCCGGCTTTATTGGAACGGGTCAAGGTTGACTATTACGGCACCGCGACCCCCCTCAACCAGCTTGCTGTGATCTCGGCGCCCGAACCCCACCTCCTGGTCGTCCGTCCCTATGACCCCTCATCCCTGGGTGATATCGAGCGGGGCATTCAGCAGGCGGATCTGGGGCTCAATCCCAATAACGACGGGCGCATTATCCGGGTGCCCATTCCGCGCCTTACCGAGGAGCGGCGCCGCGAATTGGTCAAGCAGGTTAATCGCCGGGTTGAGGAGACGAAGGTCACCATCCGGAATATTCGTCGGGATGCCCTGGAAGAGCTGCGCGAGTACGAGGATGAGTCACTAATCTCGGAGGATGAGTTCACGCGAGCCCGGGATCAGCTCCAGGAGCTCACCGACTCGTATACGGAGAAAGCAGAAGAGGTTGCCGAGCGCAAAGAACAGGATATCATGCAGGTTTAGGGCTCCCCGCGGTCCGCATCAAGCTTAACTGCGGGCATAGTTCTTTTCCTCTTCAGCTTGTGTCTTTAGACCGTATGGCCTTCATTTGTCGCAAGAGATATCAGCATCCCACGCATAATCTTGTGTGGGGGTCCGCCGCCAAGGCGATTGATCCTTGGCGGAATATCCTGAAAAGTCGAGGCTATGAGCAAGGTTGCTATGAGCAAAGATTATGAGCAAGGATAAACAACCGTATCCGCCGCTGCCTCAATCTCCCACCCACGTGGGTATCATTATGGACGGTAATGGGCGTTGGGCTCATGCGCGGGAGCTGCCTCGGCACGCCGGGCATCGAGCCGGGGTTGAGAACTTGCGCCGCGTGTTGCAGGCCGCCGTCGAGTTATCCGTGCCCATCCTGACACTTTACGCATTCTCGACGGAAAACTGGAAGCGGCCCCAGGATGAGATTCGGGGTCTGATGCATCTGCTCTCGGATGCATTGGATAAAGAGGTTGACGAATTACATAAAAATGGTGTACAATTAAGACACCTTGGGGATTTGGCTCCGTTATCGAGACCTCTGAAGCGCCGAATTCAGGAAGCGGTCAAATTGACACGCGACAATGATCGGCTGATCGCCAACATCGCGTTTAATTATGGAGGTCGCCAGGAGATTGTCGAGGCCGTTCGTAAGATTGTCCGCAAGGGAGTCCCCTCCACTGCGATCACAGAAGAACTGATTGATCAACATCTATACACGGCTGACATCCCGGATGTGGATTTGATCATCCGAACCAGCGGTGAATTTCGCGTGAGTAACTTCCTGAT
Organism: uncultured Anaerolineales bacterium; assembly: GCA_964388385.1. Classification (GTDB taxonomy): domain Bacteria; phylum Chloroflexota; class Anaerolineae; order B4-G1; family SLSP01; genus PWVB01. The sequence continues at coordinate 12,947 of CAYMAQ010000080.1, forward strand.
TTGGCAGGGGGCCTACGCAGAATACTATATCACACCCAAGTATTGGCCGGAATTCGATAAGGATGAGCTTTACAAGGCGTTGAAGGCTTACAGTCAGAGGGACCGTCGATACGGCGGTCTGAACGACGACGCATAAAAGTCGGGTAGGTCGATTGGGTTGCTTATGACGAGATTGGTAATCCCCCAGTATAGATCCGCGCAGAGCAATCATCAATAGATTGGAATCCTTGCTATCGCTGAGTAGGGTGAGCGGATAGGATTCGGATCGCTATTTCTATATTTCATCTTTGTTAATTCGGACGCGTCCTGTGACGTTGTGGTAGGCCGGAAAATCAACGGATAGCCGGTGACCCGCACGGTGTTGGCCTATGTTCCTCAATTGGGGTAAGTTCAAGACATAGACATTTGCCTATGGACGAACCGTACCTGTCATAATCCAAGTAGGGGGTTCATATCCTGGGCGTGGGTGTCGATCGTGATAGATCTGTGCGAGGCATAGATAGACCGTCTTTCGCTTGACTCGTCGTTATACAGGAGCATACAAGCTTTGAAGACCCGATTGCTGAGTGTGGTTATTCTGTTGCCGATCGTCTTAGCCGCGTTGCTGCTGGGGGGATGGTTCTACAGTTTTTTGATGGCGGTTTTAGTTGTGGTCGGCTCTGTAGAATACAATGGGATGCTCAAAAAGAACCATCATCGGCCGACTGCTGTGTTTGTAGCCTTGGGAGCCCTTACCTGGCATCTGGACGTGTGGTTGAGCGATCAGGGGATCCAGGCGCTTGCTTTTGCCGGTGTGGTTCTGATCACGACGGTATGGGCCCTTTACCAATACCAGACAACCGCATCTTCGGACTCCGCAGCCGCTGATGGAACGCTGTTTACGGTGGATTGGGCGTTGGCCCTCGCCGGTGCGGTTTATCTGGGGGTGGGCACTCGTTATTTGCTCCACCTGCGGGGCTTGCCTTTTGGCGCGGCGTGGACCCTGATCACCCTGTTTCTCGTGTGGATCGGTGACTCCGCCGCTTACTTCGTCGGTCGGGCGTGGGGCGAGCATAAGATCGCCCCTGCCATCAGTCCGGGGAAAAGCTGGGAGGGTTATGGGGCTCAGGTCATCAGCGGTATGATCAGCGGCGGCGCGATGGTGGCCCTGTGGCCGATTTTTGCGCGGATGCCGGTGAACGTTCCGGTCTGGCAGGGGGTAGTCTTGGGCGCTCTGGTGAGTACCGTCAGTCCTTTTGGGGATTTCTTCATCTCGATGATCAAGCGGGAGGTCGGTGTCAAAGACACGAGTCGATTGATCCCGGGACACGGGGGGGTGCTCGATCGTATGGACACGCCTCTATGGGCCGGAATTCTGGCCTTTGTCTTTCTGACCTTCGTGCGTTGAGCGCAGAGAGACCGCCCTTCGCTTCTCAGTCGGGGCAGAACAGAGGTATGGATGGATGCGTCCCACGAATCCGATCAAAAAGTCCCAGAGGACGTGGAGATTTTTCAGGAGATAGGACAGTACAGTTAGGATGGAGCAATGACAGAAGAGAACAGTGATATGAACAATTCAGATGAGAGAAATCAGAAGCAGCCGGACGTTTTGCGCCATATGGATATGGCGAAGCTCGAGGAGCTGCGGCTTCAAGAGCTTCGTGAAC
>CAYMAQ010000081.1:0-14590 GCA_964388385.1 uncultured Anaerolineales bacterium
ATCCCGATGATCCGGTGGGCCGGGATGGGCGTGGCGATGGGCAACGCGGTGGAGGCCGCCCAAGCGGTCGCCGACCGGATTGCGCCCCCCGTCACGGAGGATGGCGCCGCGGTCGCGCTGGAGCGTTGGGTCCTGGCGGAATCGGCGCAATGATCCCGCCGGTGCGATCGATTCAGGATCCCGAGGCCATCCGACGCGCTGCCGAACTCGTGAAGGCCGGCGCGTTGATCATCATCCCCACCGATACGATCTATGGGATCGCGACCACCGCCACAGAGGATGAGGCGATCCGGCGGCTCTACCATGCGCGAAACCGCAAACTCGAGCCGGCGTCGCCCTTTCTGATAAACGGCCCCGACGTGATGGGCGATCTGGCGCGGACGAATTCCCGCGCGGACAAGCTGGCCCGGCGTTTCTGGCCCGGCGCCCTCACAATCCTGCTGCCGCCCGCCGCTGCGTTATCCCAATCCCTGCGCCGCCATCCGGTGGCCCTGCGGGTCCCCGAGTTTCCGCCGCTGCGCCCGCTGCTGGATGCGGTCGGCGGCTCGCTGTTCACGAGCGGGGCGATCCGGGCGGGGCACCCCCCTGCTATCACGGCCCGGGAAGCGGGGCTTCTCTTTGACGAGGAGGTCGCGCTGATCCTGGACGGAGGGCTCGCCGTCTACGGGGTGCCGTCGACCATCGTCGATTGCATCCAGCACCCACCGGTGATCGTCCGGCGCGGCCCCATCTCCGAGGAGAGGATATGGGACGCGCTGAACCTCGAAGCGCGATGAACGCACGGCGTTTGAACGTGTGGCGTTATCCGCTGCTCCTGGGCAGCGCGCTGATCCTCCTCCTGGCAGCGGGGCTGCGCTTTGCCCAACTCGATGCCCAATCCTTCTGGAATGACGAGGGGAACACGGCCAGATTGGTGGAGCGGACGATCCCCCTGATCGTCGAGGGGGCAGCCGGCGACATCCATCCCCCCGGATATTATCTGATCCTCCACGGCTGGCGCGCGCTGGTCGGTGAGACGGAGTACGCCCTCCGCGCCTATTCCGCCCTCTGCGGCGTCCTCACCGTTGCGGTGATCGCGGCGGTGGGGCGGCGGATCGGCGGGGGGGCGACCGCCCTCGGTGCTGCCCTGCTTTTGGCTGTGCACCCGTTGGCGGTCTATTACAGCCAGGAGGCGCGGATGTACGCGCAGCTGGGGCTGGTCGTCGCCTTGACGCTCTGGGCAGGCTCGGAACTCATCCGCACGACATCCGGCGGCACGGCTCCGCGCTCCCGCGTCGTTGTGGGGCTGGGACTCGCCGTAGGGCTGGGGCTCTACACGCACTATGCCTATGGGCTCGCACTCGCCGGGCTGAACGCGGCCTTCGTCCTCACCTGGCTGCTCACCGGAGCGCGGCGCCGGCGGCTGCTGATCGGGTGGGGGCTGGGCCACGCGCTCGGCGGACTGTCGTTCCTCCCCTGGGCGCCTATCGCCCTGGGGGCGAGCGATTGGCGGCCCCCGGACATCACCGGGGCTTCGGCCCTCCAAGCGGTGGTCCGGGCTGAGCTTGCCGGGGTCACGCTGCCGTCGGACGCGCCCCTCACCCTCGCATGGGTTGCCGGGGGGCTGCTCCTGGCCCTCGCGATCCTCACACCCTCTCGCGACCGATTTGCCAAGGGGATGGCGGTGGGCACGATGCTGGCCCCACCGATCCTCCTGATCCTCCTGGGTGCCTACCGCCCCGCTTATTTGAAGTTTATGACGGCCTCGGTGCCCGCGCTGGCCCCGGTGCTGGCCCTGCCGTTAGCCCGCCGTCCACGGATCGGCAAGGGAATTGGCGGGGCTCGATTGCTTCTGGGAATCGTAGGGCTCCTCGGCGGACTGCTGCCCGTCCAGATCACGGCGCTGCGCCATCTCTATACGGACCCCGCCTACCGGCGGGACGACTACCGAGGCCTTGCCGCGCAGATCGAGGCGGAAGCAGCGGCGGCGGATGCTGTCCTGCTCAGCGCTCCCAACCAGTGGGAGGTCTTCACCTATTACTACCGGGGACCGGCGCCTGTCTATCCGGCGCCCTATCGGCCCACCGAACGCGAAGCGGAGGCGTGGGTTGCGGAGATCCTGCCGTCGCACGACCGTCTTTTCGTCCTCTACTGGGGCGATCGGGAGTCCGACCCGGAGCGGCACATCGAGCGCGCCCTGGCGCGTCAGGCGTACAAGGCGGGGGAGACGTGGATCACGAGCGTACGATACGCCCGGTACGGCACCGGCCCCGGCACCTCGGAGCCGCAGACCGAGGCGGCTCTCTCCTTCGGGGGGATGATCGAGCTTTCGGGCTTCACCCTTCCGGACGTGCCGGTGCGGCCCGGGTCGATCGCCCCCCTCACGCTCTTCTGGCGCGCGGACGCCGGCCCGGATCGGCGCTTCAAGGTCTTCGTGCACGTCCTGGATGCGGAGGGCCGGCTGGTGGCGCAGACGGACCGGGAGCCGGTTGGAGGGCTTATGCCCACCGACCGTTGGGCGCCGGGTACGGTCGTCACCGACCGGTACGGGGTCAGCCTACCGGTGGATATGCCGCCGGGGGCTTACACCGTGGTCGCGGGGCTCTACGACTTCCTGGGCGCCCGTTTGAGCGCCGCCCGAGCGGACGGCACGCGGAGCGATCACGGGACGCTGGGGACCCTCAGGGTAGGTCCGCCACAATAACGGAGGGTACGGCGATGATCGAGTCGATCGCGGGCCCACCCCTGACCCAGAGCCCCGAGGACGTACCGCCGTCGAGGTTGAGCGCGACGTCCAACCCCAGATCGGCGCCGCTCAGCCAGTTGGAGAGCTCGTGGAGCGTGAAGGCCCCGCCCGGGGCGATGGCAAAGAGGATCCGCCCGGCCCGATCCTGCCCCACCAGCGAGCGGCGGGCCGCCCGTCCATCGTCGGCAGCCGCGGGAAATCCCGGGATGCCACCGGGCTTGATCAGAACCGGGAAGGACTGGACCGCCGCTTGCAGGGATTCCGCCGGTTGATAGGGCCAGGCCCGCAGCCACCGGACGCTCGTTCGCTGGTCCGCTGTCACGGCGAACATTCCGGCGTAGTCACCGTAGGGTGAGCCGTAAGGCACGCCCTCGCTGATCGTCAGACCGACCGTCGTGTGATCCTCCGCAAAGTACCCGGCGTTGATCACGAGATCCGCCCCGCTCCGCGCTGCCCATCCCTGGACCGAGACCGGCGTCTGGGGATCGTAGAGCACGCGGAAGCGGACGGCGGCGGGGTCCACCCGCGCCAGGGTCACCCGCTCGGTCCGCTCGCCCACGGTCACGTCCAGGCTGCGCACTTCGATGCCCGGCGCGGCAGGCTCCCACCCGGTGTCGGTAGGGCGGGGCGTCGGTGTCGCCGGGGCGGGGGTGAACGTGGGCCACAGCGTCGCCGTCGGCGCGGGCGGGGCGGTCGACGGGAGGCCGCAGCCGGTGATAACGCTTACCAGAACCAGCCCTGCCAACGTCAGAATCCACCTCCGGCATGGGCGCGGTGATCGCTTCGATTTTTGCATACGAGAACTATAAACGAGCCGGGTCCAAGGTCAACTCGCTCACCGAGCCGGCTAATTCTTACCCTTTCGTGGTCTTGACAATGGGGGTCACTTTAGTTTTGCGGTGCATCCCGAGATCGGGCCAGGCTTTGAGCCCCGTGGCTCCCAATAGCTCACGTGTGCAATGGCCCATCGCGACCAGCAGCACCGCCGCAGACACAGGGCTCAAAGCCCCGCCTCTAACCGCGGCGTGCCTCCCGCCTCGTCCCCTGCTCCGCTCTTGCGTAAGCTTGACACAACGGGGGGTTGTGGCATAATGGAAGTGAGCAAAAAGCGCTGATGGAGACGAGTAGGTGGGGGCCGGCGCGCCAGCGAGTCCGGGACGGTGGAAGCCGGACGCACAAGGTCCTGATCGAAAATCCCTCCGGAGCTGCCCGCCAAAAGGGTGCCCCAGGCGAGGATCGGGGGCACGCCGAGTAGACCGGGTCGGGCATGCGCCCCGTTACCCCGCGCACGGTGGTGTCGGCTGCCGGCCGAGCGGTCCCGCGCGGAAGCGGGGCAAGCAGGGTGGTACCGCGAGAGCACGCGTTGATTGTGATGACAGACGAGAGCTCCCGTCCCTGAGGGGATGTCCCCCGGGATGGGTGCTTTTTTTGTGTCAAAGTGCAGGAGGAGAGGCGAATTATGGGATTTAAACCCGTCAGTACTCACGTTGATTTTATCGAACAGGAACACGAGCTGCTGGATTTTTGGACCAGGACCGAGGCCTTCCGCAAGCTCAACGAGCTGCGGGCGGATGCGCCCCCGTGGTCGTTCATCGATGGGCCGATCACGGCCAATAACCCGATGGGCGTGCACCACGGCTGGGGCCGCACCTACAAGGACCTCTGGCAGCGGTATTGGGCGATGCACGGGCATCGGGAGCGGTATCAGAACGGCTTCGACTGCCAGGGGCTGTGGGTCGAGGTGGAGGTCGAGAAGGAGAAGGGCTTCGAGTCCAAGCAGGACATCGAGGCGTACGGGCTGGCCCAGTTTGTGCTGGAGTGCAAGGCGCGCGTGCTGCGGCAGGCTGCCCGGCAGACGGAGCAGTCGATCCGGCTGGGCTACTGGATGGATTGGAACGACCCCGACGTGCTGCGTTACCTCGCCGATAAGCTGCTGGAGGATCCGCAGCAGGAGGTGACGGTGCAGGGGCCCGAGGGGCCGGTCACCGGGCCCGTGGAGCTCGTGGTGGGGAAGCTGGGCATGCCCGAGATGGGGGGCTCCTACTTCACCTTCGCCACTGAGAACAATTACACGATCTGGGCCTTCCTCAAGAAGGTCTGGAAAAAGGGGTGGCTCTACCGGGGGCACGACGTGATGCCCTGGTGTCCCCGCTGCGAGACCGGGATTAGCCAGCATGAGATCGTCACCGACGGTTACCAGGATCTGACCCACGATGCGCCGGTGGTGCGCTTCCCCTTGAAAGGACGCGACAAGGAGGCGCTGCTGGTGTGGACGACGACGCCGTGGACGCTCACGAGTAACGTCGCCGCCGCCGTCGGCCCGGATCTGACGTACGTCAAGGTCAAGGCCCGCGATGGCTGGACCTATTACCTGGCGGAGGGCGTCCTCGATGACGTGATCAAGGGCGAGCACGAGGTGCTCGACACCCTTAAAGGTGAGGCGATGGAGGGTTGGACCTACGCAGGCCCCTTCGATACCCTGCCCAAGGTCCAGGCGATGGAGATTCCGGAGACGCACCGGGTGATCCTCTGGGAGGAGGTCGGGGAGGAGGAGGGCACCGGGATCGTCCACATCGCGCCGGGCTGCGGCGCCGAGGACTTCGAGCTGGGCCAGGAATACGATCTCCCGGCGCTGGCCCCGCTGACCGAAGAGGGATACTTCATCGAGGGGTTCGACTGGCTCACCGGGAAGAACGTCCACAACGTGGCCCACGAGATCTTCCACGACTTGGAGGAGAAGAACCGTCTCTACCGGGTGGACGCGTATACGCACCGGTACCCGGTCTGCTGGCGCTGCGCGACGCCCCTGGTCTTCCGGCTGGTCGACGAGTGGTTCATCGATATGGGCAAGCACTACGACAAGCCCCGCGAGGCGGTCACCGAGGCGGAGAAGGCCCGGAGCCTGCGCTACCAGATTATGGACGTGGTCGATGAGATCGCGTGGATCCCGGAGTTCGGCTACAGCCGTGAGATGGACTGGCTGCGCAATATGCAGGACTGGATGATCTCCAAGAAGCGCTACTGGGGGTTGGCCCTGCCGATCTGGGTCTGTGATAATCCCGACTGCGATCACTTCGAGGTGCTGGGGGGGCCGGATGAGATGGAGGCGAAGGCTGTCGAAGGATGGGAGACCTTCGAGGGACACACGCCGCACCGCCCCTACGTGGACGCGGTCAAGGTCGCGTGTGCCAAGTGCGGCGGCACGATGACGCGGATCGAGGACGTGGGCAACCCGTGGCTCGACGCCGGCAGCGTCGCCTACTCGACGCTCCAGTACCGGACGAACCGGGATTTCTGGGAGACGTGGTTCCCCGCGGATTGGATCAGTGAGTCCTTCCCGGGGCAGTTCCGCAACTGGTTCTACAGCCTGATCACGATGAGCACCGTCTTCGAGAACCGCCCGCCCACGGAGATCGTCCACGGCTACGCGACGCTCTATGCCGAAGACGGACGTCCGATGCACAAGTCGTGGGGCAACGCGATCTGGTTCGATGAGGCCGCCGAGACCATGGGCGTGGACACGATGCGCTGGCTGTTCACCAACCAGAAGCTGGATCAGAATCTGCTCTTCGGCTACCAGCGGGCGGACGAGGCGCGCCGGCGCTTCATCATCCCGTTGTGGAACGTCTACGCTTTCTTTGTGACCTACGCGGGCATTGACGATTGGACGCCGCCCGCCGCCCTGCTCGACAACCCCGCCACGCTGGAGGCGGGGCAGCCTCACGTCGCCGATCCGTGGACGGACGAGGCGGCCCCCACCGTGCTCGACCGCTGGATCATCGCGCGCCTCCGCGATACGGTGAAACGGATGACCGAGGGATACGAGTCCTATCATCCCGATCGCATCGGGGATGCCGCCGAGGCGTTCCTGGACGACCTGAGCAACTGGTACGTTCGCAGGAGCCGCCGCCGCTTCTGGGCGGCCCGGGGCGCGAGTGAGGCGTCGGACGCCGACAAAGAGGCCGCGTACCAGACGCTCTATGCGGTGTTGTTGACGTTCGCGAAGCTGTTGGCGCCAAGTATCCCCTTTATGACCGAGGCGATCTATCAGAACCTCGTGCGCAGCGTGGACGAGCGTGCGCCCGAGAGCATCCACCATACGATGTGGCCCACCGCGGAACCCCTCAACAAGGAGGAGACCGCCCTGATTCACTCGATGGCTGCCGTCCGGCAGGCCGCGACGCTGGGTCATTCGGTCCGGGCCTCGAACCAGCTCAAGGTCCGCCAGCCGCTGGCCCAGGCCCTGATCGCGGCCGATCCGCGCCGCCAGCAAGAGCTCAACCCGCTGCTGGATCTTCTCGCCGACGAGCTCAACGTGAAGGAGATCACCTTCGTCGAGGAGGAAGGGGAGCTGGTCAAATACCAACTGCTGCCGGTGAACCGGGTGCTGGGGCCGAAGTTCGGCCCGCGCTTCCCGCTGGTGCGCCAGGCGTTGGCCGATGTACCCGCTGCCGGGGCGGTGGCGAAGATCAACGCCGGGGAGCCGCTCACCCTGGAGCTTGAGGACGGCAGTGAGGCCGTGCTCAGCCCGGACGAGGTGCTGGTCCGCACCCAGGCCCGCGAGGGGTTCGGCATCGCGGGCGAGGGCGGCCTGGTGGTCGCGCTGGACACGGTCCTGACCCCCGAGCTGGAGCAGGAGGGGTTGGCACGGGAGATCGTGCGGCGCGTCCAGGAGCTGCGCAAGCAGGCCGACTACGATCTGACCGACCGGATCACGGTGGCATACAGAGCCGGGGGCGCGTTGGCCGAGGCGATCGAGCGCTATGAGACGCTGATCGCCGATGAGGTGCTGGCGGACGCGTTGGTCGCCAGCGACGCGCCCGATGGGGATCAGGTCCTGGAGGATGACGTCGAGGGCCACGAGATCGTGCTCGCCGTGAAGCGATAATCCGCGTGAGAGCCCAAAGCTTTTGGGCTCTGCAACTCATCGATATAAGGAGGAACTATGAATAAGGAACTAGAGAAACTGGAGCAACTTAAGGCGCACGTCGCACGGGCGTTGGATCTGATGCACGCGTCCGCCGTCCTGGCCTGGGATCAAGAGGTCAATATGCCCGACGGCGGGGTTGATGCCCGGTCGGAGCAGCTCTCGACGCTTTCGTCGATGGCGCACGAGATCGTCACCTCGGATGAGACCGGGGCGATGCTCGAAGCTGCCGAGGCCGAGGTCGAAGGGATGGATTACGACAGCGACGCCGCCAGCCACGTGCGGGTGATGCGCCGGGAGTACGACAAGCGCACCAAGATTCCCACCGATCTGGTTATTCGCGAGAGCCGGGCCAGCTCGCAGGCGTTCAGCGCGTGGCGCAAGGCCCGGGAGGACAAGGACTACGCCCAGTTCGAACCCCATCTCGAGGAGATCGTGGAGATTCAGAGGGAGAAGGCCGATTACCTCGGTTACGAGGCGCATCCCTACGACGCCCTGCTCGATCAATTCGAGCCCGGAGTCACCACGGCCCAGGTCGAGGCGCTGTTCGACGACTTGAAAGCCGGCCTGGTTCCCCTGACGCAGGAGATCGCGGATCAGACCCAGCTCGACGACGCGTTCCTGACCCGGACGTACGATCCGGAGAAGCAGTGGGACTTCACGCTGCTGCTGCTGCGCGATATCGGCTATGACTTCAATCACGGCCGGCAGGATAAGGCCCCGCACCCGTTCACGACCGAGTTCTCCGCGAAGGACGTACGGGTGACGACGCGGGTCAATGCGAACCGGCCCCAGGCCGCGATTTTCGGCAGCATTCACGAGGGGGGGCACGCCCTCTACGAGCAGGGCAGCCCGGACCGGTTCGAGCGTACGGTTCTGGCGGGCGGCGCGACGTTAGGTTTGCACGAGTCGCAGTCCCGCCTGTGGGAGAATCAGGTGGGGCGCAGTCTGCCTTTCTGGGCCTACTATTATCCGATCGTGCGGGCGTTCTTCCCCGAGCCGCTCGAGGGCGTGTCGCTGAACGCGTTCTACCGCGCCATCAACAAGGTCGAGCCGTCCTTTATCCGGGTGGAGGCCGACGAGGTGACCTATAATCAACATATCTTCGTCCGCTTTGAGCTGGAAAAAGCCCTGGTGACCGGCGACCTGGACGTGAGCGATGTGCCCGAGGCGTGGAACGCCAAGTACGAGGAGTATCTGGGCATCACTCCGCCCGATGACGCGCTCGGCTGCCTCCAGGATATCCATTGGTCCCACGCGACCATCGGCTACTTCCCAACGTATACCCTGGGCAACCTGATGTCGGCCCAGATTTACGATCAGGCGCAGGAAGACCTGACGGGCCTGGAGTCGGGATTTGCGGAGGGCGAGTTTGCACCGCTGCTGGACTGGCTCCGCGAGAAGGTCCACGGACACGGGGGTAAATTTACCGCGCCGGAGCTGATGGAGCGCGAGTTCGGGCAATCGCTGAGCGCCCAGCCGCTTCTCGACTACCTGCGGACCAAATACACCGAGATCTACGACCTGTAATTGAAAGGGCGTGCAGGTGCCGGGGATCTTGGGATCCCCGGCACCTGGCTTTGAGGGAGGACGGCGGCGCGGCGAACCATACACGAGGAATTTCGTGCGAATCATGGGATATCTTTACTTGCCCAATGGCTCCGAACCCTCTACACTGTGGGTAAGCTCGGGGGCATGCCCCCCAGCAGGCTCCCGATTCCCTGGGAGGAGCCGCGAGTGTCGATACCCACCAAGGAGAGACGATGCATACGCTGGATGAAGCACGCGCACTTGACGAAAAGTTGATCGCCTGGCGCCGGGATTTCCACCGCCATCCCGAGATCGGGCTGCAGGAACGCCGCACGGCCCGGATTGTCGCGGAGACGCTGCGGGATCTGGGATATCAGGTCCAGGAGGGGGTGGCTGTGACCGGAGTGATCGGGGTGCTGGAGAACGGCGACGGCCCGGTTGTGATGAGCCGCGTGGATATGGATGCGCTGCCGATCCAGGAGACCCACGACGTGCCGTACGCTTCGAAGAATGCCGGGGTGATGCACGCGTGCGGACACGACGCCCACGTCGCGATGGGCCTGGGAATTGCCACCCTGATGGCCGAGCATCGCGAGGCGTGGCGCGGCACGCTCAAGCTGGTCTTCCAACCGGGCGAGGAGGGGATGAACGGCGCCCAGAGGATGATCGACGAGGGCGCGCTTGAGCACCCTCGGCCGGAGGCTGCCTTGGCGCTTCACGTGTGGAACACCCTGCCCGTCGGCACGTTCGGTGTGGCGAGCGGTCCGGTGATGGCCGCGTCCGAGGCTTGGAAGGCTGAGATCGTGGGGAAGGGCGGGCATGCTGCCCTGCCCGAGCACACCGTTGACCCGGTCGTCATCGCGGCGATGACCGTGAACACTCTGCAGACGGTCGTCAGCCGCAACGTGGGGCCGCGGGAGACCGCCGTGGTATCGGTGGGGCAGCTACTCGCCGGTGACACCTTTAACGTGATCCCCGAGCGCGCCGAGATCCAGGGGACGATCCGCACCTTCGATCCGGAGGTCCGAACGACCGTGCTCCGCCGGGTCCGCAAGATCGTCGAGGATACGGCGGCGATGATGGATGCCAGGGCGGCCCTGGAGTTTATGGTTTCGACCCCGGCGGTTGTCAACGACGAGGCGGTCACCGGGGTGGTTCGTAACGTCGTGGTCGATCTCTTTGGGGAGGAGACGATCGAGGAGGAGCGCACGATGGGCAGTGAGGACGCGGCCTTCTTTCTCCAGGAGATTCCGGGCTGCTACATCTTCGTCGGATCGGGATTCAGGGACCGGGAGGCGCCGCCCCATCATAATCCCGGGTTCGATATCGACGAGGGGGCCCTGGTCAACGGCGTTGCGCTGATGGTGGCCTCCCTGTGCCGATTGATGCCGTCGGGAGACGCGTGAGGACCTATGCCTAGACAGGGGCCGCTGCAGTGGGTCGATGGGTATGGGTGGGTGATCCTGGTCGGTGGGGGGGACTGGCGCCGCGGCGAGCTCGATTACGTCGACGTCCGGATACTCAGCGTGATCAACCTCGATCGCCCGATGATTGTCCTCCTGGCCTCCGGCCCGTTTACAGAGGCCGAGGCGCTCCTGGAGCACTATACGCTCCTGGGCGGTCCGGGCGGCGAGGCGTTTACGCTCGACCAGATGTCCCGATCCCAGCTCAGCGATCCCTCGTTTCTGGACCTGCTGGGAGAGGCCGGGCTGTTGGTGTTGGCTGGGGATAATCCTCTTCCCCTCGCACAGAACTTTTATCTCAGTCCGGCCCTGGAGCACATCGTCCGCGGTTTCTCAACCCTCCAGGCCCTGACGCTGGTGGGGATCGGGGGGGCTGCCTCGGCGCTCTCCCGTTGGGCTATCGGGCCGCCGCCGAACTACCTTCAGGCCCAGGGATTGGGATTTCTGATGAACGCCGTCGTCGCCCCTCACTTCACCCGCACGGAGGATTCGATCCTGCAGCACGTCCCGCATGAACTCCCCGATATGTTAGGTCTTGGGGTTCCGGACCGGACCGCCCTGGCCCTGGGTCCGGATGGGCAGGTGGAGACGTGGGGTGAGGGCCAGATCACCGCTGTGGTAAAGGTGGGGGAGTAGCGGGGTGAAAATCGGCGCTGCCGAGTCATAAGGGGCACTTCCGGGGGCGCACGCCTCATGATCCGGTATCTTTTCCTCAGGCCGTGTGAGCGTCGCTTGATTGAACGGGAAAACCACAAACGCAGGAGGTTGCATGCACGAAAACACAGCGGCAAGGCGGACGTTGAGCGCCGTGCAGGATACCCCGACCGTCGTCATCCGGATCGGCGGCGAGGGCGGCGAGGGCACGATTACCCTGGGCGATATCTTCACCCGGATCGCGGCCCGGTCCGGCCTGGAGGTCTACAGCTTCCGCACCTATCCCGCCGAGATCAAGGGGGGACAGGTGATGTATCAGACCCGGCTGGGCATCGATCGGGTGATGTCGGAGGGCGATGAGGCGAACGTCCTGGTCGCGATGAACCACCAGGCGTGGGATGAGGGCCACGACGACCTCTGCCGGCGCAGCGCCCTGGTCTATGAGGCCAGCGTCGACCTGCCCGAGACGGACAGCCGTCCTTACCCCATTCCGGCGGAGGAGATCGCGCAGTCGTTGGATTGGCCCCGAGGCAAAAACTTCGTGCTCCTCGGCGCGCTGCTCTGGTTCTTCCGCCTGGAGATGGACGTGGCGACGATGATGGTCCGGAAGCGCATGCAGCGTCATCCCGAGTCGCTCGACAAGAACCTGGAGTCGATGCGGCGGGGATACGTCCACGCCCGCGAGCAGTACCCGGAGCCCTTTCCCTTTACCCTTCCCCTGCCGGATAAAGTTGAGGAACGCATTCTCCTCTCCGGCGCCGACGCCATGGCGTTGGGCGCGCTGGCGGGGGGATGTGATTTCTATGCAGGGTATCCGATCACCCCGGCGACGCCGGTCATGGAGTCGCTGGCCCAGTACCTGCCCGCTTTTGGCGGGCGCCTGATCCAGGTTGAGGACGAGATCGCTGCCATCAATATGGCGATCGGCGCCTCATACGCCGGCAAGCGCGCCATGACCGCCACCTCCGGTCCGGGCCTCTCGCTGATGATCGAGGGGCTGGGCTTAGCCAGTATGGCCGAGGTTCCGCTGGTGTTGATCAACGTGCAGCGGGCCGGGCCGTCCACCGGTCTGCCCACCAAGACGTCCCAGGGTGACCTTTTCCTCTCGCTGTATGGGGGACACGGGGACGCACCCCGCTTCGTGCTGGCGCCGGACTCGGTGAAGGATTGTTATTTCCAGACGATCTACGCCTTCTACCTGGCGGAGCACTATCAGATGCCGGTGATCGTGCTCTCCGACCAGGCGATGGCCTCGCGCCTGGAGAGCACCCCCATACCCGGCGCGCCGTGGAATGGTCCGTTGACCCGGCTGGTGCCGGACTCCGAGACCCTCGAGGGCGACTACCGCCGCTACCGGAAGACGGAGACCGGTATTTCGCCGATGGCGCACCCGGGTCAGAAGGGCGGGATGTATCTGGCGGAGAGCCTGGAACACAACGCGTACGGCTATCCCGACCAGACCCCGGACAACCACCAGGCGATGATGCAGAAGCGCGCCAACAAGGTGGAGACGGCCCGGCAGATGCTGGCGACCTGGCGGATGACCTCCCGCCGCTGGGGCGCGCGCAACGCAGCGTTCGGCATCCTGGGGTGGGGCAGCCCCCGGGGGGCTGTGCGGGAGGCGATGGACCGCCTGAAACGGCAGGGGATTCCCGTAGAGGCCCTCTATCCCCATACGCTGCTGCCCATGCCCGATCAGGCGATCGAGGATTTCATCCGGTCGAAACGCGCCCTGCTGGTGCCCGAGCTCAACTTCTCGGGTCAATTCGGGCGGATGATCGAACATCGCTATTATCGCACGCTGGATGAGAACAACATTCACGTCTACCACTGCAAAAAGGAGCAGGGCGTGCCCTTCAAGATCAGCGAGATAACCGAGGCGGTCCTGGATATGATCGAGAGCGAACACAAACTGTGGGCGAGGGAACACGGCGCACTGGCCCGGATCTACCGGACGGTGGGCCGCATCCGCTCGAGCGAGCAAGGAGGCCGTGGTGACGAATCTGAGTGCTGAGGACTACAGAAGCGGGGTGACGCCCATCTGGTGCCCCGGATGCGGTGACTACGCCGTGTTGAACGCCCTGATACGGGCGTTTGCGCAGCTGGACATCCCGAAGGAGCAGATTGCGGTGGCCTCGGGCATCGGCTGCTCCAGCCGTTTCCCCGCGTTTCTCGACACCTACGGCATCCACGGCGTCCACGGGCGCGTACTGCCGCTGGCTACAGGCATCAAGCTGGGCAGCCCGGAGACGATGGTCGTTGCGGTAGGCGGTGACGGCGATGGATTCAGTATCGGCGCCGGACACATTCCGCACGCGGCCCGGCGCAACGTCGATCTCACCTACATCGTGATGGACAACAGTATCTACGGGATGACAAAGGGCCAACCCTCCCCCACCAGCCCGGAGGGTATGGTTCGGAAGGCTGCGCCCTACGGGGCCCAACAGACGCCGCTCAACCCCATCCTGATGGCGCTCTCCTATCCGGCATCCTTTGTGGGACGGGCCTTCTCGGGCAAGATCAAGGAGATGATTGCGCTCTTCGTGCAGGCACTTCGTCATCCGGGCTTTGCTTTCATCCAGGTGCTCAGCCCGTGCGTGACTTTTTATAACACGTACGACCACTACCGGGCGTCGACCGCTGCGATTTCCGAGGATCACGACCCCGCGGACCGCAGCGCGGCGATGGCCCTGGCGATGAAATCCCAGACGCAGTATCTGGGACGCTTCTATCAGGACACGTCCCGCCCCACGTATGGAACGCGGCTCACCGCCTTGCAATCCAGGGCGCCCCGCAAGAGCATGGACGAGATCTTCGAGTCGCTCCGCCGTTGATCGTCCGAGATAGCGCCGCCGTGATCCACCCGCTGCTCATCGCCACCGACGTCGATGATACCCTGGTCGAGACCCAGGGCGCGCCGATATCCGAGTTCACACTCCGAACGCTCCGCGCGGTCCTCGATCGAGGGCTGGAGGTCACACTGGTCACGGGCCTCAATCCGTGGGTCACCCGCCGCTACGTGAGGGCCATCGGTGACGGCGTCCGGGCCATCTGCCTGAACGGCATCTTCACGCTGGAGGGTGGGGACCTTCGCCCGGGACGATTCGTCGACGAGGCGACCGCTCGGCAGGCGGTCGCCGTGACCCTGGAGGAGCGACAGATCCCGTTGGTCTACGGGGCGGACGGCGTCACACGATATCTGATCCCGAAGGGGAGTGATCGGACCGAATTCAACGGGTTGGTGGCCGAACGGGAGGATTTCCAACCTTTTCAGGGCGTCGACGCTGTGTC
>CAYMAQ010000082.1:0-14508 GCA_964388385.1 uncultured Anaerolineales bacterium
CGCCATATGGATATGGCGAAGCTCGAGGAGCTGCGGCTTCAAGAGCTTCGTGAACTCGCCCGTGATTACAACGTCTCTGGCTACAGTGGGTTGAAAAAAGATGACCTTATCCTTCTCCTGCTGAAGACAAAGGCAGAGCAGGAGGGCTTCAGCTTTGGTGGTGGTGTGCTGGATATCACCGGTGAGGGCATCGGATTCCTACGCTCGTCCCGCTATGCGCCCGGCCCGCAGGACGTCTATGTCTCGCAGAGCCAGATACGGCGTTTCGGGCTGCGCAGCGGGGATATGGTCGTCGGGCAGGTGCGCCCGCCCAAAGACACGGAGAAATATCGCAGCCTCTTGCGCGTTGAGGCCGTCAACGCGATGGACCCAGAGATGTCCAAGAACCGCCCGCGTTTCGAGCGTTTGACCCCCGTCTTTCCGGATGAGGCCTTTAACCTCAACACCGGGCCGCGCGCGATCACCCAGCGTCTCCTGGAGTTGGTCGCCCCCGTGGGATTCGGTCAGCGGGGAATCATCGTGTCACCCCCAAAGGCCGGCAAGACTACGGTCCTCAAGAAGATCGCTAACGGCATTTCCGCGAACCATCCGGAAGTCCATATGATGGTCGTGCTCATCGGCGAGCGCCCCGAGGAGGTGACCGATATGGATCGCTCGGTGGACGCGGAGGTCATCGCCTCGACCTTTGATGAGACGGTGGAGCACCAGGCTGGTGTCGCGGAGATGGCGCTGGCTCGGGCCAAGCGCTTGGTGGAGATCGGACGGGACGTGGCGATCCTGACGGACAGCCTGACGCGCCTGACCCGTGCGTATAACCTGGTCGTCCAACCCAGCGGTCGCACCCTATCCGGCGGTTTGGATCCGGCGGCACTCTACCCGCCGAAGAAATTCTTTGGGGCTGCCCGCAACATCGAAAAGGGCGGCAGTCTCACCATTCTCGCTACCTGCTTGATCGATACGGGCAGCCGGATGGACGATATGATCTACGAGGAGTTCAAGGGCACCGGTAATATGGAGCTCCACCTGAATCGCAAACTTCAGGAACGGCGCATCTTCCCCGCCTTTGATATTATCCGTTCGGGCACTCGCCGTGAGGAAGCGCTTTTGGATAAGGAAACCCTTCGCAAGGTCTGGCTGATGCGGAGAATGATCTCGCAGATGATGACGGGCTCCGCATCCTCCTCCGGGTACGACATCACGGCCGCGCACGAGGCGCTCTTGCAGCGCATACGCAAATCACGCACCAACCGTGAATTCCTGGATGAGTTGACCCGGGATCTGGGATAGCGCAGGCCAGGAGGCACTCGATGACGAAGGCGTCGTGTACGTTTTGTCAGATTGTCGCCGGGGATGCGTCAGCGGACGTTATCTTCCAGAACGACCGGGTCACAGCGTTCTACGATCAATCGCCCCAGGCTCCCACGCACGTGCTCGTGATTCCCAATGCGCACATCCCCAGCCTCGACCAGGTCGATGACGCGGAGGAAGACCTGGTCGGCGAGCTGCTCGTCGTCGCCAAAAACTTGGCCCGGCGCCTTTCGCTCGACGAAGATGGATATCGGGTGGTCATCAACACGGGACCGCAGGGCGGACAGTCGGTCATGCATCTGCACGTGCATTTGTTAGGGGGCCGCCGGATGGGATGGCCTCCGGGATAAGGGCGGATCCTGACGACAAATCCCGCTGGAGGCACCTATGGGTGTAGGGCAGTTGGATCCCGGATCACCGTCGTTGACTTTGAGGGGGCGAAAGCTAGAATAACGGAATATGAGACGGATGACTCGGGATCGACCGCGGCCGGAACAGGGCAAGCTCAGCATTCTACTGGCTCTGACGCTCTGTAGTGTAACCCTCTTCCGTTTCGTAGAACTCCCAACGCTTAACTGGGGGGTGCTCAGCATTTTTGGGTCGCCGTTGGGCATCGTCGTGGGTGGTGACGTCCTATTAGTCATGCTGGTCGTCGGGCTGGTTGCGACGGGTACGCTTACGGTCATCCAGACCCATCCCCACCGTGAAAGCTCGGAACGCCCGCTGCTTTTTTCGT
Organism: uncultured Anaerolineales bacterium; assembly: GCA_964388385.1. Classification (GTDB taxonomy): domain Bacteria; phylum Chloroflexota; class Anaerolineae; order B4-G1; family SLSP01; genus PWVB01. The sequence goes on from CAYMAQ010000082.1 coordinate 2,045, forward strand.
TGATCACCCCTTCACTGGGTGGGCTGCTCTTCGCGCTTTTGTTGATTCAGGCGGCTGCATGGCCGCTGTGGTTGAGCGCGTTGATCTTGGGCGGGGTTGCCATCGGGTTCCTGGTTCACCTTAGTTATCGCGTGATCTCCCCCGCAGCCTCCGGCTATCCTATCGCGCGCACTCTGTTGAATATCATCGATTACCTGGTGGGATTTGCGCTTTTCAGTCTGCTCCTGAACGAGCAGGGGCGGGCTCTGGTCACCGGCCCCGCGGTTTTGATTTTGACGGGCCTGTTGGGTCTCGATCTGTTGAGCAGCAGCGGCGTCGAGTTCCAGCGGATTTTGCCCTATGCTGCGGCTCTGGCGCTGTTGATCGGTGAGCTTGCCTGGGCCATTGGATATTGGTTGACCGCACCGTGGGCGGCTGCCACGGTTCTGACGCTGGTTCTCTATGTGGGCGTCGGCCTGAGTTACCAGCACTTGTTGGGCCAGCTGACCCGTCAAGTCGCCCTGGAATTCGCCGGGGTAGGCCTGCTGATGTTTGTATTGGTGTTGTGGATTTACCCTTAACGTTCGACGCTGTCGTCATCTTCGAACCTTCCACTTTCTTCTGAACTCATCCTTTATCATACGCAGAGATTATTCGGCATCGCAAGGAGAGACTATCTTTGGAGACACGAGATTGCACGATTATCGATGAAAAATTGCCACCGCGATTGACACGTCTACGGGAGCTGGCCTATAATTTCTGGTGGTCGTGGCATCGACCGGCTCGCGATCTTTTCAAGCAACTCGACTACACGCTATGGCGAGCCACGAGGCACAATCCCGTCCGCATTCTCCGTGAGACGCCCATGTCCCGTATCGAGGGGGTGACGCAGGACCCCATATTTTTGCGAGACTTGGACGCTGTGCTGATGGAGATGGATCGTGACATTACGGACGGCAATCTCTGGTACGAGCAGACGTTCCCCGAACTCACGTCGTATCCGATCACGTACTTTTCCGCCGAGTTTGGGTTACATACCTCACTTCCTATCTACTCCGGCGGATTGGGCGTGTTATCCGGCGATCACACGAAAGAAACCAGTGACTTGGGCCTTCCGTTCGTGGGTGTCGGCTTTCTCTACGAGCAGGGATACTTCCGACAGCGCCTGGATCACAGTGGATGGCAGGAGGCGATCTATCCGCCCCTGAACCCCGACGAAGTCGCTCTTCAGCTCGCGGTTAACGAGGAGGGCGCCTGCGAGCTCATTCCCATCGAGATCGGCGACCGCGAGATCCACATGCGGGTTTGGGAGGTGCGGGTCGGTCGGGCCAAGGTCTACCTCATCGACGCCGGCATCGATGAGAACGCGCCGTGGGACCGGCAGTTGACCGCGCGGCTCTACGGTGGCAACCGCGAGATGCGCATCCAGCAGGAGATCCTCCTGGGAATCGGCGGGACGCGTATTCTGAGAGCCCTGGGCGTCGACCCTAAAGTCTGGCATATCAACGAGGGACATTCCGCGTTTTTGGTGTTGGAACGTGTGCGAGAACACGTGGCCCAGGGCATGAATTTCGCCCAGGCTGTCGAGCACGTTCGCGCCAGTACCGTCTTCACAACCCATACGCCCGTCCCGGCAGGCCATGACATCTTTGACTTTGGATTGATCGATAAGTACTTCTCGGATTTCTGGCCTCAGCTCGATCTGGATCGGGACTCGTTCCTGGAGTTGGGGAGCTACGACGCCGGATATGGCAAGGCGTTCAATATGACGAAGCTTGCGCTCGTTATGTGTGGACGCACGAACGGGGTCAGCGAACTCCACGGCAAGGTCTCCCGCCGCATGTGGACCAGTCTGTGGCCTGACAAGCCGGTCGACGAGGTGCCGATCGGCGAGGTGACCAATGGCGTCCATCTCTCCTCCTGGGCCGGGGCAGCGATGCATCGGCTCTACCGGCGGTATATCAGCCCGGATTGGGTGCGGTCTCAGGATGACCCCTTGCTCTGGTCCCGGGTCGAGGAGATCCCGGATGAAGCGCTCTGGAACGCGCATACCTATCTCAAGCGGAAGATGTTCACGATCATCCGGGAGCGCGCGCGTCAGGATCGGATTGCCCGGGCGACCCCGCCCGAGCAGCTGTTGGCCTCCGGAATTTTCTTGGATCCCGATGCGTTGGTCGTTGGGTTTGCCCGGCGGTTTGCCACGTATAAACGGGCGAACCTGATCTTCCGCGACATCGAGCGGCTCGAGCGTCTGATTCACGATCCTTATCGTCCGATCCAATTTATCTTTGCCGGGAAGGCTCATCCGGCGGACGATCCGGGAAAGCTGGTGTTGCAGCAGATCTACAATTACACCCGGAATCCGGAGTTTGGCGGACGCATCGCATTTATCGAGGACTACGATATGCACATCGCCCGCTATTTGGTGCAGGGTGTGGACGTGTGGCTGAACACCCCCCGGAAGCCCAACGAGGCCAGCGGGACCAGCGGCATGAAGGCGGCATTCAACGGCGTGATCAATCTCAGCATCCTTGACGGCTGGTGGGCCGAGGCCTACAATGGTCGTAACGGCTGGGCGATTGACTCCGGCGTCGAATCCGATGATGTGGAGTGGCAGGATCGGGCGGACGCGGAGAGGCTCTACGAGGTGCTCGAGGAGCAGGTCGTTCCGCTCTTCTATCAACGCGACCGCGATGATATACCGCGAGGTTGGGTGGCGATGATGCGGGAGTCCATCCGTACGGTGGGGCCCCGGTTCTCCACGCGCCGGATGGTGAAAGAGTACACGGAGCAGTACTACGTGCCCGCGCTCAGGGAGATCCTCGCACTCGAGAAAGAGGAATCCGAGACCGTGGAGGTCTATCCCTAGAGAGGGGGGGGGCTCCTTCAGCCTCCCTTGAGCTCGTCCAGGCGCGCGTCGTCGATACCAAAGTGATGCGCAATCTCGTGTCGCAGCACCTCGATGACCCGCTGTTGGATCTCGGCTTCTGTTCGGCTGCGCATTTCAATAGGTCGTTGATAGAGTGTGATCTTGTCCGGCAGCACCAGGGTGTAACGGCGCGTGCGGCGGGTCTGTGGGACGCCCTGATAAAAGCCCATCAGTTGGGCGGGATGCGCGACACCGGCCCGGCGGAGCGTTGCGGCGTCGGCCCACGGTTCGATGATGACGTCCACGTTGTCCAACCGGTCGAGAAAAGGCTCTGGGAGTTCGTCCAGGGCCGCAGCGACAAGCGCCTCGAATTTATCGCGATCGATGTGCATGAAACATCCCTTCGTACGCAGGATTGCCGATTCCTACCCGATATCATCCTGTCCCGTCCGGTCACCGTTCCTGAGGTACCCCGAGCGCCGGTGACGCAAGTATCGGTGATTTTGCTTTTACCGACAAGTTGCAATTGAAGGGCTCGACGGTTGAAAATTCCCCCTACACATTTCGTGGAGGCATGGTATACTCATCAGTGGATTTGGGGATGACTGGTCTCGACGGGGAAGGCTGATCGTGGGCTGCGAGCGGGGGTGGTTCCGACCCCTTAATCCCAGGAACAAACTTTAAATGCCAACCAAACGGCAACCATGGCCCCGATGGCCGTCGCTGCATAAGCGACTGACATCGAGTCCATAAGCTGACCGGGATACCGGTCACGCCCCTTCGGTGTCTCGCATATGTGCCGAAGATCGGCGACATACAGTATGCGTGCTAGCCGGTAGACGCCGATACGCCGGTCCAAGACTCATCGGCTGGTTCGGAAGCGACGCGGTCGGCAGCGGACCTCCGAACGAGAACGAATCGCCGACTAAGCTTGTAGAGGCTCATTATCGATTTCTTCGGACGCGGGTTCGATTCCCGCCATCTCCACTCATTAGAATCTCTGATGTTTCGACAGAGAGGCAACAGGCCGGTGGCCTCGTCACCGGCCTGTTGCTTATGGACCATCCCAATGACTCATCCGACTATTGTATTGATCACCGGTGAACGTCAGACGGGCAAGAGCACAGCTTGCCGGCGTGCGGTTGCGCTTATGCGTCGGGCGGGACTCACGGTCTCCGGTCTGGTTACGGAGCGAACCGGCGAGCACGACCTGTCCGTCCGCGAACTCCATACGGGGGAGGTCTATGCCTTGACCTTACCCTTCGACGACCGGGTGAGCCGTCCTCTTATGAACTTCCGCATGGATCCCCAGGCCATGGCGCGCAGTTTGGCGTCCTTGGGGCGCGGATTCCCGACCGAGGTCGTCGTGATTGACGAACTGGGTCCGCTTGAGCTCAAGCGAGGGAAGGGATGGGTTGAGGCCCTCGACTACCTGCGAGGTGATGAGTACCGTGTGGGCATCCTCGTGATCAGGCCTGAGCTGCTTGGGATTGGAATCCTCGCATTGCCCCGGGATATTTATACGGTTGTCAGGGTGACGCCAGAGAATCGCGACCGCGTTCCGGCGATCGTTGCGGAGGCTGCGGTGGCGGCTTGCGTGTGGGAACGCGCCGGAGAGGAGAAGCGGAGATATGAGTGAATGGCCTATCGTCGGCCACGCGTGGGCCGTCGAGCAGCTGCGGCGCGCCGTTGAGCAGGATGGCGTCCCCCACGCCCTGCTGTTGACCGGTCCGGAGGGGATTGGCAAGAACACGCTCGCGCGCACTCTGGTCGCGGCGATGTTCTGCCAGACCGACGGGCCCGCGGTGCCGTGTGGGGCATGTTTGGCCTGTCGCAAACTTGCTTCGGGCAATCACCCTGATTTCGTTGTCGCATCGCCTGAGGATCGTACGTCCAGCCTGAAGATCGACCAGATTCGCGAGGTGGGTCGGTTTCTGGCACTCACGCCGAACGAGAGCCGGTACAAGGTCGTGCTGATCCAGGGCTTCGAGCGGGCCACCACGGGCGCTGCCAATGCCCTGCTCAAGACGTTGGAGGAGCCCCCCGGTTACGCGCATCTGATCCTTCTCGCCAGCAACGCCGACAATCTCCTGCCAACCATCGTCTCCCGCACGCAGCAGATTCATCTGCGCCCCCTGCCAAGACCGGTGATCGCGGAGGCGTTAACCCACCGTTGGAACATCGATGCGGAACTCTCCGAACGCCTGGCCCGAGTTTCGGGTGGACGTATCGGCTGGGCGGTGGAGGCAGCGACCGACACCGCCGCTCTCGCGTCGATGGAAGAGGCGTTGCAGATGCTCTTTGATGTGCTGTCCCAGGATTTGCCTGCACGCTTCGAGACTGCTCAGACGTTGGCAAAATCGAATGTGCAACTCTCTGAGACGCTGGAGTATTGGCTGACCTTTTGGCGGGATGTCCTTCTGCTCCAGACCGATAACCCCGGAGGCGTGACGCACACAGAGTTCCGGGACGAACTGGAGCAGTTGGCCCAACATGAGACGCTTGAGACGATTTTACGCGTGATCAATCGGCTCGAACATGCCCGGACGGCGCTGTTGGCCAACGCCAACACTCAGTTGCTGGTCGAGAATGTGCTCTTGGACTTGCCCTGGTCAGTCGGGAGCGTGTGATCCAGATCCAAGACATCACATAGGGACCTGGACGCTCTTCTCGGCGGCTTTCCTAGGCCGCTTGTTCCATCGCTAGCTCCAGTGGGTTGAGCTCGAGTGTGGACGGCGCATAGGATTCGACGGCTAGCCGGACAGCCGTCCGATCCTTGCCCTCAATGATGACATCGGAGAACTCCGGGATGCAGAAGATGTGGATATCGTCCAATTCCAGGTATCCTCTGGCGATAGCCACGGCCTTGACGGCCTGATTGACGGCGCCGGCGCCGATAGCCTGGACGTCTACCCGACCTCTCTCCCTTACGATGCCCGCGATTGCGCCAGCGACCGCTGTCGAACGTGAATTCGCTGCAACTCTGACTAGATCCATGGGGCCTCCTCGTACAGCTTTGGTTTTCAACTAATAATATTATAAGGGAAAACCCTAATGTTGACAAGCATTTATGACCATATTTATTTTTTGTGCGATTTATCTTACCCAAGCAAAACTCAAACCCTCAAATAGGTATGGAAATTCTAACATTAGGGATCTGATCATGAATAACTAAAGCGTTTCCGCGTTGCCATAGGCATCACGGAAACGTTTAATGATTCGTGTCCGGATCTGCAGGGGTCCACAAACAGCTTTGCGTGGCCATGGATATGATGGGAGAGTAGGGTATAATCTTTTTTGCAGAGGGATGGACTTTGGACGTCGAGAGATCTCCCAGGAGCGTATTGTGGACGCGAATCATCCGGTGATTGAAGCTAAACCTCATATCTTGCTGACCAACGATGACGGGGTACGGGCCCCGGGGCTCCTGGCCCTGGTTGAGGCCCTGGAACCGGATGCTGAACTGACGATCATCGCGCCCGACCGCAATTGGAGCGCATCCGGTCACGTCAAGACGATGCACAAGCCGCTCCGCGTGGAGGAGACGGTCCTGGATGGGAAGTACGCGGCCCTGAAGACGAACGGGGCGCCTTCGGATGCGGTGGCGTTGGGATTGATGGGGGTGGCTCCGAAGCCCGTCGATCTGGTGATCGCCGGCATCAACTCGGGATGCAACCTTGGTCAGGATGTCACCTACTCGGGGACGGTGACCGCGGCGATGGAAGGGGCGATCGGCAGCGTCCCCTCGATGGCGGTCTCGCTCTGTGTGAACGGCATGCTCGATCCTGAATATGGCCCGGCTGCCGATTTCGCTGCCTATTTGGCCCGTCGCGTTCTGAGGCACGGGCTTCCCGACCGGATGCTCTTGAACGTCAACGTCCCGGCTCTGGCCCACTCCGAAATCAGGGGCGTTCGCGTGACCCGGATGGGCCTGAGGGTCTATCACGATGAGCTTATACGGCGCGAGGACCCTTACGGGCGACCTTACTATTGGATCGGCGGTCAGCCGCCCGGCGGCGTCGCCGACGAAGGCACGGACATTGAGGCGGTCGCCAAGGGGTACGTCTCGGTCACGCCCATCCGGTTGGATTTCACCGCGTATGCAATGCTGGAGAGATTGGAGAATTGGGATCTGACGCGCTGGCGTGGGGACGTCCCGGAGCGCGCGCGCCTGTGAAGGCGCTCGCCTGGAAGGTGCACACCTGAAAGGTGCATGACCTATGAGCTACCGTTACGTGATCGCGTATAAACCCTATGGGGTTCTGAGCGCGCACCGCAGCCGGCACGAGCACAGGACCCTTTCTGATCTGGGAATCCCGTCCCACCTTCATCCAGCCGGGCGGCTCGATGTGGACAGTGAGGGTCTGCTCCTGTTGACCGACGATGGGCAGGCCCAGCACCGTCTGACCCATCCGGATTATAGACATGCGAAGACCTATCTGGTCCTGGTATTGGAGCATCCTGAAGTCGGAACGCTGCAGCGTCTCCGCGAGGGTGTGGAGATCAAATTAGGGCGGACGCGCCCCGCGGACGTCGAGATCCTGGCTGGCGAGCCCCCGCTTCCTCCGTTCCCCGGTCCGCTGCCGGCCCCGGAAAAGACAACTTGGCTGCGTATGGTCCTTCACGAAGGTATGAACCGTCAGATCAAGCGCATGACCGCTGCCGTGGGGCACCCCACCGTAAGACTCGTGCGGGTGGCGATCGATCGACTCACCTTGCCGCCCGATCTCGCGCCCGGCGAATGGCGCGATCTCACCGCGGTCGAACGCCAGGTGCTGCTTGGGCACGCGTAAGGCCGTATCGGTTGCGGCCCGCCGCTGACGAGACGTTCAACCCGTTCACGGCTGCTGTCGTCAGGAGAGCGGAAGGAGATTTCCTTGAAATTATCGGTTATTATCCCGGTTTACAATGAGATTGAGACGATCGAAGAGATTCTCAGCCGCGTCGCGGCTGTGAATCTGACGATCCCGATACGGACGCGCCGGGCCAACGAGACGACCGTTTATCTGGAACGTGAGATCGTTATCGTGGATGACGGTTCTTCGGATGGCACACGGGCTGTCCTCGACGCATGGGATGAGCGTCCGGACGTCCACGTGATTCTCCACGAGGAGAATCAGGGGAAGGGTGGAGCCGTCTGGACCGGTCTGCAGCACGCTGGGGGGGACATCTGCCTGATTCAGGACGCGGATCTGGAGTATGATCCCCGGGAGTACCGGAAACTGCTGCTCCCGATCCTGGAGGATCGCACTGCCGTCGTCTACGGATCCCGTTTTCGGGGTGGGCCCTCGAAGGCGATGTTCTTCTGGCATATGGTGGGCAACCGGTTTTTGACGCTGGTCACCAACCTCCTCTACAACACGATTCTCAGCGATATGGAGACGTGTTACAAGACATTTACCCGGGAGGTGGCGGACAAGCTCCGCCTTGAGGCCCGTGGTTGGGGATTTGATCCGGAGATCACGGCACAGATTCTGTTGTGCGGCTACCGGATCTACGAGGTTCCCATCTCGTACACCGGACGTGAGTTCACGGAGGGTAAGAAGATATCCTGGCAGGACGGATTCACCGTGTTGTGGACGCTGCTGAAGTACCGTATTCGAGGATATCACCCGCCGTCATAATCCCGTTTGTACTGGATTTTCACCCGGACGCCCTGGAGAGAGGAATCTCCCGGTCGCCCAGCACCGATTGACGGTTAGGGGTCGAAAGCGAACTTAATAAAAGCTCACCATGCGGAGGTTGTTGGGTCACTGTTCTTAAGGAGGTGTAGCCTATGCCGAGCAACATTTGGACGTCGATGATCGCCAAGAGTTATCTTAAGAGCGCCACCCAGGACGAGATGATGAACCTGATCAACACGCTTCTCCCGATGGTTATCGATTCCCTCTCGAAGCCACAACTCAAGGCACTGATCAAGGATCTCTTCGATCGGCACCTGTCCACGCTGCTGCGTGATATGGACGAGGAGGAGCGGGCGGCCCTGCTTGCGGCGGTCTTGCCGGCTATCGCGCGGGAGTTTCCCCTTGACCGTGTCAGCTGGGAGTCAGTCGTCAAAGCTTCCGAGTGACTTCGATGTGCCAGTAGGAGGTGAGAGGTGACAGCCTTCAATATCCCGAGGATCTCGCGCCCGATCCGCCATCTACAGCGCTACCGTCACATCCTGACGGTTTTCACCCGCCATGGCTTTGGTTTCGCACTCTCCCATTTTCCAGCTGAGCCCCTATGGCTTCGCGACCTCCATCCGGTTCCGGAACGTGAACGGGCGTCCCTGCCCGCTCACTTTCGTCAGGCGCTCGAGGAGCTCGGGCCTGCTTTTGTCAAATTAGGGCAGATGCTGAGCACCCGCCCGGATCTCCTTCCTCCCGACTACATCGCAGAGCTCTCCAGGCTTCAGGATCGCGTGAAGCCCCGGCCCTGGGAGGAGATGCGACCTGTGCTCGAGGCCTCCCTGGAGGCCCCGTTGAGCGAGGTGTTCGGGGAGATCACCATCGAGCCCCTCGCATCCGCGTCGCTGGCCCAGGTCTATGCGGCCAAGTTACGCACTCGACAGAAAGTCGTCATCAAAGTTCAACGCCCCAATATCCGGCCCAACATCCGCACCGACCTGGAAATTCTGCACGACCTCGCCCGGTATGCGCAGGAGCATACGCCGCTGGGGCAAGTCTACGACCTCGTCGAGATCGCGGAAGATTTCGCCCACACCCTTCACAATGAGCTGGACTACACAATCGAGGGGCGCAACGCCGACCGCTTTCGAAGAAACTTCGCCGGCGAGGAGGCTGTGCACATCCCATGGGTCTATTGGGAATACACCACCGAACGGGTCCTGGTCTTGGAGTATATCGAGGGCATCAAGATCAACGACATCGAAGCCATCGACGCCGCCGGATACGATCGGGGGAAGATCGCCAATAACGCGGCCCGTATGATCGTTCAGGAGGTGCTTCAAGACGGCTATTTCCACGCCGATCCGCACCCTGGCAATTTCGTTGTGATGAAGGATGAGGTCATCGGGGCGATGGATTTCGGGATCGTGGGCTATCTGAGCCACACCGACCGCGTCAACCTCATTCGGCTCTCCAACGTCGCCGTGCAGGAGGACGCAAAAGGGGTGACCGATGCGCTGATTCACATCGGAGCTGCGCCTCCGGACGTCGACCGCGACTCGCTCACGCGGGATATCGAGCGTCTGTTGCACTATTACAGCGGCGTGGCCCTCAAGAAGATCCGTATGGATGATCTTATTGATGACGTGATGCCGATCGCTTTCGAGCACCATTTGAAGCTTCCCTCTAATTTCTGGCTCCTGGGCAAGACCCTGGCGATGATGGAGGGGCTGGGCCTCAAACTCGCGCCCGATTTTGATATCTTCGCTTTTGCATCCCCCCATGTCACCCGACTGACGATCGAAACCCTGCTGCCCGGTCGGCGCTGGATGCAGGAAATGATCCGGCTCGGGTTGGCCTGGGGCGATCTGTTGGAGCAGCTCCCCCACGCCGGGCGTCTGTTGATCGACCGCTTCGAGAAGGGAGAGCCGATCAAGCTCTCCATCGATCGTCGGAACCTGGCAGCGGTCGACAGAATGGTCACCCGCCTGGCCCTCAGTCTCATTATCTCCGGCATGATCATCGGGCTGGCATGGTTGACCCCGGTCGTCACCGAGGCGCAGGCCCATTGGATTGTCCAGGCGTTCGTCATCGCCGCGTTTGTTATCGCGCTACTGATGGGCATCGGGGTGCTCTACTCGGTCGTGCGGAAGAAGCAGTAACCCCTGGAGACTATCTCGTGGCGCTTATGCGAGGGGAAAGGCCCTCACAAAGGCGATAGGCACGGTTGAAAGGAATGAATCCGTGGACGCTGACTTTCAGAGCATCCCTGTACGTTTGCTTCACCCACCCATCGTGCTACAATACTCACAATGACGCATCCAAATCATCCTTTATTGCGCACGCTGAACGCCCAACAACGCGGGGCCGTCACCACTACGAACGGCGCCGTCCTGGTCCTTGCCGGACCGGGGTCGGGCAAGACGCGGGTTCTCACCCATCGGATCGCCTGGCAGCTTACGGAGGTCGGGGTGCCCGCCTGGCATATTTTGGCCGTGACCTTCACCAACCGCGCGGCGCGGGAGATGCGCCACCGCCTCGATCAGATGGTGGGCGACCTCTCCACCCGATCCATGGCCCTGGGGACCTTTCACGCGACTTGCGCGCGGATTCTGCGCTGCGAAGCCGAGCACGTCAATCTGAACTCGGACTATCTCATCTTCGACACCGAAGACCAACTCGCGCTGATGAAGCAGGTTGTCAAGGCGATGAACCTCGATGACAAACGATATCGTCCCCGCTCGCTGCTGAACGCGATCTCCGGTGCGAAAAATGAGATGTTGGAACCCGTCGACTACCCCATCCAGACTTACTACGACGAGGTCGTGGCCCGCGTCTACGATCAATACCAGGAAGCACTCCGCGCCAACGGTGGGCTGGACTTCGACGATCTGCTGATGGAGACCGTGCGACTCTTCCGCGAGAACCCCGCCGTGTTAGAACGGTATCGCGAACGTTACCACACGATCCTGGTCGATGAGTTTCAGGACACCAATATGGCCCAGTACGTCATCTTGCGGCTTCTGGCTGCCGAACACCGCAACCTCTACGCAGTGGCCGACGAGGACCAGTCGATCTACTCCTGGCGTGGGGCGGACTACCGGAACATTCGCCGCTTGCGGACGGATTTCCCCGAAATTCAGGAGTTTTTGCTGGAGGAGAACTACCGTTCGACCCAGGTCATCCTCGACGCGGCCCAATCTGTGATCGCGCAGAATCAGGACCGCACGCCCAAGCACCTCTTCACCCAGCGGAAAGGGGGGCGGTCGATCTCTCTCTACGAGGCGTACGACGAGCAGGAGGAGGCCGACTATCTGGCGCGGGAGATCGAGTCTCTCATCCAGAGCCGTTACGGGCTGGGGGATATCGCGATTATGTACCGCACGAATGCGCAATCCCGCGCTATCGAGGAGGCATTGATCAAGCACAACATCCCCTATCGGTTGATTGGGGGGACCCGATTCTACACCCGCCGGGAGATCAAGGACATCCTGGCCTTCCTGCGGTTGACTCACAATCCAGACGACGACGTGAGCTTTTTGCGCGTCGTCAACGTGCCGCCCCGGGGGATCGGCACCCGGACGCTCGCCAAGGTGACCGAGGCTGCACGTCGTCTGGAGACGAGCCGGTACCAGGGGCTTCTCAGCCTGATTCACTCGGAGAAACTCCGCACGCGGGCCCGCAACGCTCTGGCGACCTTTGCGACGATGGTCGACCGGTGGGTGGCGCTCCGCGATGAGGTCACGGTGGCGGATTTGACCGATCAGATCCTTGCCGACACCGAGTACGAGGACTATATTCGCGACCGCAGCGAGGAGGGCGAGTCTCGCTGGGAGAACATCCAGGCGCTGCGCGCGGTGATCGCGGAAGCGCCCGACGTCTCCCTGACCGACTTCCTCACCGACGTGGCCCTGGTTTCTGACGTGGACGAGCTCTCCCACGAGGTCGACGCGGTGACGCTGCTGACCCTGCACAGCGCGAAGGGCCTGGAGTATCCGGTCGTCTTC
>CAYMAQ010000083.1:0-14369 GCA_964388385.1 uncultured Anaerolineales bacterium
CAGCATTGGGAGAAGTAGCCTATAATGAGCATAGGTCAAGTCCATCATCACGCGCACTGGGACGGTATGGCGGTAAAAACGCGGAAACTGACAGGGAGTTTCAAGAGCGGGAGCAGACGCCCCGCCACGATGGCCCGACTCAACAGACCGGGTCCATACGGTCGAACTGCCTTCAGTTTAAGTCCTGGTGACGCGGTGAAAGAAGGAGGCTCCAAACCTATGCGATTAGCCATATTCACCGAGACGTTCCTGCCCAAATGGGACGGGATCGCCAACACCCTATGTTATCTGCTCAAATACCTGGCCGAGCGCGGACATGAATGTCTGATGTTCGCCCCCAAGGGCGCGCCGGCGCGGTATGCGAGGACCCCCATCATCGGCCTGCCGAGTATGACCTTTCCCTTCTACCGCGATCTGAAGCTCGTGCCGCCGTTGGTGGACGTGGAACAGGAGTTGGCGTCTTTCGAGCCCGATATCGTTCACCTCGTCAACCTGGCCTCCCTGGGTCTCGTCGGGATGCGCCACGCGCACGACCTGGGCGTGCCGGTCGTCGCGTCCTATCACACGGATCTGCCCGGTTATGCCCGCCATTACGGGATGCGATTACTCGAGGACCCCATTTGGGCCTACTTCCGGTGGCTGCACAATCAAGCGGATCTCAATCTATGTCCCTCCCATTTCACGAAGAGCGAGTTGGAGGCCCACGACTTCGAACGGGTGGACGTCTGGGGCCGGGGTGTGGACACAGAACGATTCAACCCCCGGTGGCGCGACCGGGATTGGCGAAACCGGTTGACCGATAACCACCCCGACAGCCTGCTCATGCTCTATGTGGGCCGGTTGGCCGCCGAAAAGCGCATCGATTGGCTGCGCCCGTTATTGGACATCGTCCCCGACGCGCGCCTGGCGATCGTGGGGGAGGGACCAATCCGCGAGGAGCTGGAGGAGCGCTTCGCGGGAACGCACACCGTCTTCACAGGGTTCCTCAAGGGTATGGATCTGAGCCGTGCCTATGCCGCTGCCGATCTCTTTGTCTTTCCATCCGCCAGCGAGACACTGGGTAACGTCGTCCTGGAAGCCATGGCCTCGGGACTTCCCGTCATCGCAGCCGGCGCGGGGGGACCGGTCGACCACGTCAGGGATGGGGTCAACGGCTTCCTCAGCGATCCGGACGACCCCGCCGACTTCGCAGCCCTGGCATGGCGGTGCATCACGGACCCGGATCTGCGGCACACCCTGGGTGACGCCGCCCGCGTGTACGCCGAGACACAGACGTGGGAGCTTATCTTCGACGGCCTCATCGAGAGGTACCGGGCGCTGATCCAGAGCGGCCCCCAGGCACCGGCTGCCGAACCGATCAAACTCGGTGATAAACTGCGCACCCGTTACGCGGAGTCACGTCTTTCCGATCTCTTTCGCAACCGGGCCCTACGATATACAGATCCGGATAGAGAACCCTAGACGTTTCTATGCTACCTGTGAAAACGCAGAGGCTTTTTGATTATTCATGACCCAATCCCTGGACGTATGAAACGCAGATCATCCCTCCGTCAAGCCGTAGGCCGCCTGGCGCTGAACTCCCTGCGTGCCAAGCTGCAGATCACGATTGCCGTGTTCATGATCACGGCAATGCTCGCGACGACGGTGGCCTTTATCGTGGGAACCCGCCTGACCCAACAGCGCTTGCTCGGCTCGCAGACCGAAGCCGAGGCCGAACGGGTGGTGACCGCCCTCCGGGTGCGGGCCCAGGATCTCACGGCAGCCGCACAGCTGCTCGCCGCGGACCCCCAGATAGCCGGCATTTTTCATCGCGACGACGAGGATGCCCTGCAGACGTTGAACAGTCGCGCCGTGCTGATCAGAGATCGGTTCAACATCGGCCTCGTCCAGATTTACGATGCGGACGGAAGGGCCAAGGCCAATCTGCTCCTGTCAACCCTCTACCAGGAAAGCGACCTCCTCCATGAAATCGAAGGCGATCAGTTGGCGGTTCGTCTGATTGGCGGACAGGCGATCGTCCTCAGCCGATCGGATATGCCTGATGGTCGAGGGTATGTGATAACCGGCATCAATCTGAGCTCCGAACTGGATCGCTTGACCAAGCAGTACCGGTTGACCTCAGAGATCGGCATGGTCGTCAGTGCGCCGGGTCACGATATGATCGTGACCGAGGTCAGCACCCCCGGGAGCGAAAACTTCCCCTTCGACCAGAATCAGGTTCACGGACGGGAGCATTACATCCGGCGACAGACCATCCATCTGGGGCAGAACCCGGTCGAACTGGTGCTGGCGCGTCCGACAACCGACATTCGCAAGCTGATGACGACCGGACTGACCGTGATGATCCTGAGTTCGACACTCACCGCATCGCTCCTGCTCATTCTGAGCATCCCCCTGATGCGCGCGATCGCCCACCCCATCCACCAGCTTTCTGAGGTCGCCAACGCCATCGCCGAAGGAGACCTCTCACGGCGCGGGGAGGCCATCGCCCCGGGCTCATTTCTCCGGGTGGGCCACAACGATGAGATCGGCCTCTTGACGACCTCGTTCAATCGTATGGTTGAGCAGCTCCAGGATCTTTACAATCACCTTGAGTCCCGCGTCGAAGCGCGCACCCGCGAGCTGGCGACGGCTGCCGAGGTCGCCCGGGCCGTCTCCGCCAGCCTCAACCTCGACGCGATTCTCGAAGCGGCGGTCGAACGCATTCGCGATCGTCTGACCTGCGACTACGTCGCGATCTATACCATCGACGAAGGATCGGATGTGGCTGTGTTGCGAAAGTTCGCGGGTGACAGGCCCCCCTTCAAACCGGGCTACGAGGTGACGTTGAGCGCAAACATCCCGGCTGCGAGAGCGGCCCGCATCCACACAGCCTGCTTGATCGCCGACACCACAACGGAGAAACGCTATCTGCCGACAAGCTGGCTGCCGACGTCCCAATCGATCGCCGCGATTCCTATTCTGGCAGGCAGCGACGTCATCGGCGTGCTCGAGTTACAGAGCCGCCAGGTCGGCAGGTTCTCCTCGGAGGATACCAACCTGCTGAACACGCTGGCCGACCAGATCGGCACGGGTATCCAGAACGCGGGCCGATACAACGAGGAGCAGAAACGCCGGCGCTTCACCGAGGTCCTCGAACTGACCGGTCGGATTCTCTCCGGGAGCCTGGACCTGCAGGAGCTGCCGGGTCGGGCGCTGTCATCCCTGAGAGCGCTGGTGAATTACGAGCGGGGCTCACTCTGGATGGAGGAGGGGACCCGGTTAAGGCCCCTCGCCCAGTACGGCTACGTCGACGAACGGCCCCTGCACAGGACGACGTTGACGACGGCGGACAGCCTGTATACAGAGATCGCCCGCGAACGGCGACCGCTGTTGATCGACGATGTCCGCGAGCAGGACGCGTGGAAGAGGAACCCCTGGCTCGATGGAGACCGGGCCTGGATGGGCGTCCCCATCATCACCGCGCGCGGAAAGGTCATCGGGATGGTGAGTCTGGCGAGTACCGAAGCCGGCGCATTCAACGATGATGACGCCGTCTGGGTTCAGGCGTTCGCATCCCAGGCGGGCATCGCCCTGGAAAACGCAAGCCTTTACGCAGAGATTGCATCCATGTCAAAAAAACCGGCAGTCGCGGAGCTCGAGATCGGGGGCTGACGTCGGTTGCGGATTTGGGGTTGGCTTCCCTAAAAGCATAGAAGTTCTTCAGGCATTTGTGACCGGATCCATCATCAAAATCAAGGGGGGAGATCAATGACGTTCAACGGGAAGAGGCTGGGGATCGTTCTCATCGTGATGATAGCAGTCCTGGGGGGGTGTTCGCGCACGCAGCCCACCCCGGCACACCCCACCGCAGAACCACTCAGCGGAAAAGTGACCTTTGCGGGGAGCACCACCGTCCAACCGCTCGCCGCAACGCTGGGAAAGGCTTTCAATGAGACGTATCCGGAGGTCACGCTGAACATCGCCGCCGGGGGCAGCAGTGTTGGGATTAAGGCCGTCCACGACGGGACCGCCGATATCGGGATGGCTTCACGCACCCTCTCCGCCGAGGAGGCCGAAGGGATCGAGGTTCACAAGGTCGCGGTCGACGTGCTCGCGATCGTCGTTTATCCAAACAACGCCGTGAGCGATCTCACATTCGAGCAGCTGCAGGGTATCTACCGGGGCGAGATCATCAACTGGAAAGAGATCGGGGGGGAGGACGCCAAAATCACCGTCGCCATCCGTGAGACGACCTCGGGGACCCGAAAGGCGTTTGACAAACTGGTGCTCGATGGAGCGGCGCCCGCGGCACCGGAGATCGAGACCTGCGTGACCAACGGTGACGTCGTAGCACTCGTGAGGAAGACCCCCCACGCGATCGGATACATCGGCTTCGGCTACCTCCAGGAGGGCTTGAAAGCCATATCCGTCGATGGGGTCGAGCCCACGCAGGAGAATGCAGTGAACAGCCGTTACACGTTGATGCGACCGCTTCAGTTTCTCACCGGACCGTTGACCCAGCCGCTCGCCGATCAGTTTATCGAGTTCGCGCTCAATGAAGAGGGTCAGGCGATCGTGGATCAAAGCGGGTGGATCCCGGCGCAATAGGGCAACCACGCCGCAGGCAAGGCTGAAAAAACAGGGGGCCTTCCGTTGTTCGGCGTCTTCGACGCCGTCAACCGTGGGCCACCTGAAGGGTAAAGAAGAACGTGCTCCCGATGCCCACGGTGCTTTCCACCCAGATCTTGCCGCCATGTCCGTGGACGATGTGCTTGGCGATGGCCAAACCCAGCCCGGTCCCCTCCTCGGAGCGTGCGCGATCCGTCTTGTAAAATCGCTCGAAAATCCGCTCCGCGTCCTCCTCCGGGATGCCGATGCCCGTATCCGTCACGCCAACGACCACGGCCTCCGAGGCATCATCGTCGACCGACCCGTCCTCCGGCTCGTACCGCCGGGCAAAGACGGTGACAGCCCCGCCGGACGGGGTAAATTTGATCGCGTTGTGCACGAGATTGGTCACGACCTGATGGATCCGCGTCGCATCAGCGCGCACCCTGGGCAGATCCGCGCGCAGCGAGATATTGAGATCCACCCCCTTCCGCTCCGCCTGGGGTAACAGACGCTCGATCGGTTGTTCGATCAACGCGACCACCGGCACAGACCGGGCGACCAGGGGCACCCGCCGCGATTCGATCCGCGAGAGTTCGAGCAGCTCTTCGACCATTTGTGTCAGCGAGGCCAACTCCGTCTGCATGTGCGTCAGGAATCGGCGGGCTGCGGGGGGGTCCTCGATCGCGCCATCCTGCAGCGTCTCCACCACGAGCGCCAGCGAGGCCAGGGGCGTGCGCAGTTCGTGGGAGATGTTGCTGATGAAGTCACGGCGGACCGTTTCCAGGCGCCGCACGCGGGTGAGGTCCTGCAGCATTGTCAGGTACCGCTCCTGCGATCCCGCCAGCGGTGCGATAGTCACGTGCAAAAAGTTGCCGTAGAGGGAGGTCTCCACGGTCTCGTTCTGCTCCACACCGGTCTCGTAGCATCGGCTCCAAAGCTCGATCAACCGATGGCTGTAGACAGCCTGGGAGAAGCGGCGCCCTATGGCCCGCGCCTCATCATACTGCAGAATACGCGACGCGGCTGCGTTGAAGAGTTCGATACGCCCGTCCTCGTCGGTGATGATCACCCCGTCGGCCATCGTCTCCAACACGACCGAGAGCCGGCTGCGCTCCAACGCCAGCGTCGAGACCTTGTCGCGGAGCTGGTCGGCCATGTGATTCAGGGCCCGGGTCAGCTGGCCGATCTCATCGCGCGTTGTCGGCAGAAGGCGCATGCTCAAGTCCCCGGTTGCCATCCGCTCCACCGACTCCGTCAAACGCTTCACCGGACGGGTCGTCTTGGAGGCGATAACCATTGCCAACAGGATGGAGAAGCCGGCGGTGACGCCCCCGGCGACCAGAATCGTCTCTCGGAGCCGCTGCACGTTGCGCTGGACTTCATCCAGCGGCAATGCCAACCGGACCCAGCCCTGCAGCACGCCGTCCGTCTCGATGTTCGCAGCCGCGTATATAACGTCGTGCGACAGCGTGTTGCTGTATCGAATCGAGGTTCCATAGCCCCCGGCGAGCGCCCGTTGAACCTCCGGTTGGTAAAACTGCGTGCCAATCTCCGAACTCGATGCATGCGAATCGGCCAAGACCGAACCGTCCGCAGCGAGGATCGTCACGTGCCCACCCAGGACGTCCGCCCAGATACCCGCCAGGCGCTCGATCCCCGAGCGACTCGTCCCTGCGTTGGCGAGGGTTTCCCGAGCGTTGGCAGCCATCAACCGGGCCTCGGCGACGACACGAGACTCCAGTTCATCCAGTTGAGTCTGTCGCACCTCGAAGGAGATATAAAGGACGAGGCCCAACGTCGTGATGAGGATCACCACGATGTAAGGAATGGTAATCCGCCAACGGATGGAGGAGAACATCGCTACCCTTCAAAGCGGTACCCGGCCCCCCGAATGGTGATAATACGCGTGGGATTTGCCGGATCGGGCTCGATTTTTTCCCGGAGCCAACGGACGTGAACGTCGACGGTGCGGCTCCCGCCGCTGTAGTCCCATCCCCAGACATCCTGGAGCAGTTGATCGCGGGAGAGAACGCGCCCGCTGTGCTGCACGAAGTAGGTGAGCAGCTCGTACTCCTTGGGTTTGAGCCCCAGGAGCACTCCGTCCCTCTCGGTCTCCCGGCGCGCCACGTCGATGGTCAGATCGCCGCTCCGCACGACGTTTGCCTCGCTCTCCGCGGCCTCCTCGGTCGCGTACGCTTCACGGAAGAGCCGCACCCGGCGCAATTGGGCCTTGATGCGCGCCAGGAGCTCCCGCATGCTGAACGGCTTGGTGAGGTAATCGTCGGCCCCCACCTCCAGGCCGACCACCTTATCGACCTCATCGCCCCGCGCCGTCAACATCACGATCGGCACGTTCATCTCCTGGCGAAGGATGCGGCAGACCTCGAATCCGTCGAGTCCGGGCAGCATAATGTCCAGGAGGATCAGATCCGGATTCTCCTCCCGTGCGATCTCGACGGCCTGGTCCCCGTCACTCGCAGAGAGGACCGTGTAGCCCTGCTTGTTCAGGTTGTATGCCAGGGTCTCCCGAAGGACGAGTTCATCCTCGACGACCAGTATACGTTCCGCCATTCAGCCTCCTTAAAGTCGCGATGGGGATGGACGTGCACCATCGACCGCGCGCCTCACGACGCTTTTTTGTAATGAACGTCCGGCAGATCGCGCAATCGTGCCGCAGCCTGTTCCGCCGTCAGATCCCGCTGGGGCTCCGCCAGCATCTCGTAGCCCACCATGAACTTCTTCACGGTCGCGGAGCGCAGCAGGGGCGGATAATAGTGCGCGTGCAGTTGCCAGTGGGTGTAGATCCCCTCATCGGTCGGTGCGCCGTGCCAGCCCATCGAGTAGGGGAAAGAGGTCTCGAAAAGGTTATCGTACCGGATCAGGAGGGCCTGCAGCACTTCACTCAGAGCATCGCGCTCCCGATCCTCCAGGTCCGGAAGTCTCAGGACGTGACGGCGGGGCAGGACCAGTGTTTCAAAGGGCCAGAGCGCCCAATAGGGCACCACAACCCGCCAATCTTCGTTCTCAACCAGGACCCGCACCCGTTCCTGGGCCTCGAGCGCCGCGTAATCGACCAGCATCGGCGATCTGTGTTCCTCAAAATACGCCCGCTGATTCCGATCCTCTTTCCAGACCTCATTCGGCAGCGCGCTGCCGGCCCACACCTGTCCGTGCGGGTGGGGATTCGAGCATCCCATCATCTGGCCCTTATTCTCGAAGACCTGGACCCAGCGATACGTCTCCCCGAGATCCTCGATCTGTTCGCTCCACACGTCGATCACACGGCGGATGTCGGAGGACGCCATCTCCGCCAGGGTCAGGTCGTGGCGGGGTGAGAAGCAGATGACCCGGCAGGCCCCCTGCTGCGTCTCGGCCTTTAACAACGGATGGGGATGGACCGTGATGTCCGGCGTATCCGGCAGCAGGGCCGCAAAGTCATTGGGAAAGACAAAGGTCTGTTCGTAATTCGGGTTGGTCGCGCCCCCCGCGCGCGCGTTGCCCGGACACAGATAGCAGGTGGGATCGTACACCGGACGCTCCTCTTGCGGCGGCTTCTCCGTCTTCCCCTTCCAGGGACGCTTCGTCCGGTGCGGTGAGACCGTGATCCATTCACCCGTCAGTGGATTGTATCGTCGATGTGGATGATCTGCAGGTTTAAACTCCGACATGCCGCCCTCCTCCTTCGTTCAACGTGAAAGCAATAAGTGCCCTTCCCCCTCAAGGTCTGCCGAACGAAAACGCACAGCCCCCTTCGTTTCCGCCGGCAGCCTTCTATATTATAGCGGCTTCTCAATGTAATGCATCTGCCCTTCTAGAGTCATTGCATGGAGAGCTCAAAGCCCCGCTTCTAGAGAAAGTCATCGACACGAAAAGCTCCTGCGGAAATGCTCATCTGGGTTAACAGCGGGGCTTTGAGCCCTCGTCCGACAGGGGTGAGGATCGTTGAGTTGCTTAAAGCGCAGAGCGACACTATCATGCCCGTGAGGATATGCACACACGGCGCGAACCGAGCCGCCGAATCATGGATGCAGGAGGATCAACACGATGCCCATAGACACGGTAGGACGATGGTTGATCGGGATCGGACTGGTTGTCGTCGCAGTCGGGGTGCTCTTTCTCCTGGCGGGAAAGATCCCTTTCTTGCGACGCCTGGGCCAACTGCCCGGCGACATCCACTACGAAAGCCCCGATAAGCGGGTCAAGATCTGGATCCCCATTGCAAGCTCCCTGCTGATCAGCCTGGTGCTCACCCTCGTCCTCAATTTCATCGCCTGGCTGATGCGCAAGTGACAGCGTCCAAACGAAGTGATGACCGCAATCCCAAAGGAGCCGACTGATGCGAACGCGACCGATCGTCCGGCGGATCACGCTGCCGCCCTTTGCCGCCCCGCCCATCCCATCCCGCGCAACCCTGACCTTCAAGGCTGATCATGCCCAATCCGTAGGGCCGTCCGACCACCTGACCGTCGAGTCGGGCCGGCGGGGCACCTGGGTGCTCCGGTTCTATCCCCAAGTTGACCTTCCCCGGGGCACCCGGGTTGCCTTCCGAAAGGTCGAGAATGAATTTCGCTTTGACTACATCCACCAGGACTACTGGCCCGATGCGCGCGGGTTCGTCACCGTCGAAAATCCCGAGGGCATGGCCCTGCCCTTTGAATGTGACACCGCGCTGAAGTCCGCCATCCCCGCCGTCGTCACCCTCCCGGAGGCGTGGCCCGCGGAGCGACCGATCGTCGTCCGCATCGGGGATCGGCGCTTCGGCGGTGCGGGCGTCGCCGTGCGGACCGCCGTCTACGACAGCGCTCATATCGAAGTGGGGGTGCAGATGCCCGGCGCCGAGGCGTGGCGCGCCTGTCCCAAAGCCACGGTCGCGGTCAAGGTCGTGCCGTGCCCGCCCGTTCGCCGGATCTATGCCTGGGCGCCCTCCACCGCCCACCCCCGGGAGTCGATCAGGGTCCTGGCCCTGCCGGTCGATATCAACGGCAATCCCCTATCCATCCCGAAGACGCAGACCACAGCGGCTGAGATCGTCGATGAGAAAGTCCGGACGGATGCCGTCACCGCCATGGAGCCGACCTGCACCCCTGCCCGCCGGGGTGACCTGGCCCTCGAAGGCGGGGGCATTCAGCGGCTTCGCATCCGCACGTCTTCGGCGGCGGCGGTCAGTAACCCCATCCGCGTGGACGACGAAAAGACCCGCGTCTTCTGGGGTGAGTTCCACAGCCACGGCTACGACGCGGTCGAGTTGAACGTCCTCAACGACTCCACCCATCCCGCGAAAGCCTACCGCTACGGACGTGACGTCACCCGCCTCGATTTTATGGCGATGAGCTCCCACATCTTCCGCCGCGATCCGGAGGCCGTAAACGCCTGGTGGGAGCTCTATCGCGAGGCCGCGCAGGCGTGCGACGAACCGGGCCGCTACGTCCCGTTCCTGGGGTGCGAGTGGCGGGATCAGATCGAGCGCGGCGGCGACCGGAACCTCATCTGGCAGCAGCTCGACGCTCCCCAGCCCGACCCCACCTGGCGGATCGACGAGGTCTACGCCCACCTGGGCGCGCAGCACGCAATGGCGATTCCCCACGTGGGCGGCGCCATCGCGCTCCCCTATCACCACAACCCCGAGGTCGAGTGGCTCTGCGAGATGGCCTCCGGGCACGGAAACTTCGAGTGGTTCGGACAGGCCTACCTCCAGAAGGGGTACAAGATGGGGTTGATCGGCGGATCGGACGGTCACAACGCCACCCCCGGACACCCGCGCATCGTGACGCGGAGCGGCGGTCGGTTCGCGAACATCCTCCGCCGTCGGGACGCCGGTTGGGCCGGCGGTCCGCTGCTGGCGGTCTGCGCCCCGGCCCTCACCCGGAATGCGCTCTGGGATGCTTTCCGTGCCCGGCGCGTCTACGCGACCACGGGCGCCCGCGCCCTGATCGAATTCAGCATCGACGGGGTACCTATGGGCGGCACACTCCGGGCCGAGGGTCCGGTGACCGTCCGCTACGCCGCGCACGGCACCGCGCCCATCGAGAGGGTCAGCCTGATCCGGGGCGCCTACCGTCGGGCCCAGTGGGAGATGGACGCCCTGGACGTCAGCGGGCAGCTCGTCGACGAACCGCCGGCAGGGGAGACCTACTACTACCTCCGCATCGAGCAGGTCGATGGGGAGCTCATCTGGAGCTCTCCCCTATGGGTGAAAGCCGGCGAGGGCCCTGCCCCGGGGTGCGCGGTTGGCAGCGACCAAGCGGAGCTCCCGGCCTGGAACGAACCGGCTGCGATCGATCTCACCGCGATCGGAGAGAACGAAGCGGCGCCCCACCTCGCCGATCTGCTGCACTATCTCCGCACCGAGGAGCGGGCCGAGGCATTTGCCGACGTGACCCCCTACCGGGTCGTGCACGCGCCGGTGGGTGATTACGCCGTCTTCCTCTGTCACCTGCGCGGGCGCCGCGCCCGGATCCACTGGTTCTACGAGTTCGAGCTGCCGCGCATCCGTATGGAGATCGGCTGGGTCCACTACGGACGGGAGCAGATTATGAACCGCCCATGGGCCCGCCCGCTTTATCCCGATCAGATGATGTTGTGATCAACAAGGTGGGTGACAGTCCCCGGCACTCGCGGAGTGCGCGAGTGCCGGGGACTGTCACCCACACGCATACAACCAAGGAAAGGAACCCTATGACCCACCCGCACCGATCCTGCCTGGACGTGACGCCGCGCGTCGTCCCGGCAGGCCAATCCACGACGATCACACTCAAAGCGAACTACGAGCACTGCCGTCTCGATGACGCACCCTACAGCGCAGCCCTTTTTCCCATCGAGGGGCTGCCGTCACAGACAAACTGGCGCCTTCCCATCGAGCTGGATCCAGAGCCCACGGAGAACGGACTCCGGATCACCGCCCCCTTCGAGACCGAACAGGAATACGCGCTCGTGCTCACCGGGCGCCGCACCCAGGAGATCGAGCTGCGGGTCTACGCCCTGGACGCGGACCTCTTCGACCTGCGCCCGTTCAAGGGCGACACCCACATCCACAGCAACCGGTCCGACGGACGGGAGTCCCCGGCCTACGTCGCAGCCTCCGCCCGCCGCATCGGGCTGGACTTTATGGCGGTCACCGATCACTGGCAGTATCCGCCGTCTCTGGAGGCGATCGCGGCCTTTGAGGACACCCCCATCGACCTGCGCATCTATCCCGGAGAGGAGATCCATCCGCCCCGCCTGCCCATCCAAGACGGGAGTCGGGAGATCGGCAGCCCGGTGCATATGATCAACTTCGGCGGGCGCGTCAGCATCAACGCCCTGATGCACGAGCAGGAGCAGACCTACACCGACGAGATGCGGGCCATCGCCCGAGGGGTCCCGGAACTTCCCAACGGCGTGGACCCCGAGCCCTACGCCGCCTGCGTCTGGGCCTTTGAGAAGATCCGGGAAGCCGGGGGGTTGGGCATCTTCTGCCATCCCTACTGGCTCACCCGCCACCGCTACGACGTCCCCAAGGACCTGACGGACATGATCTTCGACCGCCAGCCCTACGACGCCTTCGAGCTTATCGGGGGCTATCATCCATCGGAGTTCACCTCGAACCACCTCCAGGTCGTCCGTTACTACCAGGAACAGGCCTCGGGACACCGGATCCCCATCGTCGGCGCCAGTGACGCCCACGGATGCGAGACCGGCGAGCTTTTCGGATGGTACTACACCCTGGTTTTCTCGCCCTCCCCCGATCTGGAGGACCTGATCGACAACATCAAGGGCCTCAAGGCCGTCGCGGTGGAGGCGCTGCCCGGTCAGGCACCCCGGGCCTACGGCCCGCTGCGCCTGGTCAAATACGCCCAGTTCCTGCTCCGGGAGGTGCTCCCCGAACACGACCGTCTCTGCCGCGCGGAGGGCGACGCGATGCTCGCCTATCTTACGGACGAACCGAACGCCCGCGCGCGCATGACCACCCAGCAGGGCCGGGTCGCCGCCTATTTCAATCGCATCTGGGACCGGTCGGCGCACTGAGGATAACCGAACAGCCAGCTCACTCCCGAGGGGAGGGAGACAAGTCATCCTCCCCCCACCGGAGGGAGTTAGAGGTATCCAAATGTCAAAAAAGAGGTTGCGGATACCATCCTCCCCCCGGCGGGGGGAGTCAGAGATGTTCTTGAGCTCTCCTGAGGGCGTTATCCGTACATCCTCCCCCCGGCGGGGGGAGTTAGAGGGGGGGCGAACCCGCTCAATCAAAGAAAGGTCATAACTTATGACAGCCACCAAAACCCTATCATACGGACGAACGACCGTGCCACTTGAGCTGGACACCGAAGCCTCCGTCACCTGGCTCCATCCCAACGACGTCCCGGGCGTGGACGACCCCACCCGGGAGATCGAAACCGCGCTGGCGTCGCCGCTGGCAGGCTACACACTCCCGCCCTACGGGGCCGCGCAATCCGTCGCCATCGCGATCAACGACAAGACCCGCCCGGTCCCCCATGACCTGCTGCTCCCCCCGCTGCTGGAGCATCTCGCCGCGCGGGGCTACCCGCCCGAGGCCATCACCTTCCTCATCGCCACCGGCACCCACATCCCGATGGGCCCGGAGACTCACGCGCAAGTCGTGCCGCCGGACATCCTCGACCGCTATCGCGTCGAGTCCCACGACTGCGACGCAGGGGACCTGATCGACCTGGGCACAACCGACCTCGGGACCCCGATCCGCGTCAACCGCCGCTTCGCAGAGGCCGACCTGCGCCTCGTCGTCGGCAATATCGAACCCCACCACTTCGCAGGATTCTCCGGCGGTGTGAAGACCGCCGCCATCGGCCTCGCCGGGCGGGAGACCATCACCGTCAACCACGCCCATCTGATGGACGCGCGGGCGGCCCTCGCCCGCTTCGAGGACAATCCCCTGCGCCAGGACATCGAGGCCATCGGACGGCGGATGGAGATCCATATGGCGCTCAACGTCGTGATGAACCGCCATAAGGCGGTCGTCAAGGCGTTCGCCGGCCCGCCCCGCGCCGTCATCGAGGCCGCCATCCCGGAGATCCGCCGGATCTACGAGGTGCCGGTCCCGCAGCCCTTCGACGTGATGATCACCTCACCCGGCGGCTATCCGAAGGACATCAACCTCTACCAGGCGCACAAGGCGGTCTCGTGCGCCAACCGGGTCACCCGCGAGGGCGGGACGATCATCCTCGTCGCCGCGTGTGAGGACGGGGTCGGGAGCGAGGGCTATGCTTCGTATATGGCCCGGGGCTTCCCATCCCACGAGGCGGTGATGGCGCAGTTCGTGCAGGAGCCCTTCCGTATCGGCCCGCACAAAGCGTACATCTTCGGGCGCGACGCCGTGACCCTTGACGGGATATGGGTCGTCTCGGAGATCGAGCCGGCGCAGGTGCGCCAGCTGCTCCTGACCTCGGCGACGCTCCGGGAGGCGCTCCACGCCGTCACCGCCCCCCTTCCCGCCTCGGCCCGAGTCGGCGTTATGCCCTACGCCAACGCCACTATTCCGAATCTTCGCCCTCGACCGTAATGTGATGGGATCGCGGGCATCCTGCCCGCCAACCGACCGACTCGCCGACTTGACCTCTATCCGTTTTACGCGATGATCCAGAATGCACGACCTTGGTACGATCCGCTGATTATCAGAACTCACTATTGAAGGAGCTTGAACCTATGCCAGACCTCAACGAAACCCATATCGACCGGCACGGACGCCCCTCCGACCTGGAGATCACCGACGTCCGCGTCGTCAACCTGAAAGGCATCCCGATGCGGGTCAGCCTGATCCGCAT
>CAYMAQ010000084.1:0-14271 GCA_964388385.1 uncultured Anaerolineales bacterium
GGTCCGTAAAGTCTTCCGCGAAGATAACGGGTCGGAAACAACTTGTTCGAAAACAGCCTGTTCGGAGAGGAGCCGTTCTCATGGTAGAGGGGCAAGACGCCTCGAGGCGGTGCAGTGAGGGTGAGGGCATCGACGCCGCCCTCTATCAGCGGTGGAATCATATCACGCACTCGGTCGAAGGGCACCTTGGCGATCAAGGGGTATGAGCCCTCAAATTTCGCAGCGTCCAACAGCAGCAGCGCGTCGTCCAACGTCACGTCGTCGGCAAACCCCAATTCGATACCGGCAACCCCTTCGACAGGCGAAAGACGGGCCACAGCGCGACCGACTTCCGTCGGCTTGGTCGCCAGGATATGCACGATGATGGGGACCGGGAATCGCGCCCACATGCTACCATGCTGGCGGATCACCCGATGGATGCCCGGATTTGGCCAGCCCGTATGGATCAGGGTGTGATGACCGTGGATCGCTATCCTGGCACCCCGGGCGGCACGACGCGGGCGAAGACTCACCGGATGGGTCACCACGGCTCCCAGGGCACTCACATCGATCAGATCGCGATAGACCTCACCATATCCCATAACGCCGCAGGCAGGCATCACCGAGGTTGACAGCACCAGCCCGTATTTATGATTGGGCGCAAGATTAACAGGCATCTATCCTCACATCCATCCCCACCACCGGAGTCATCAGGACGTCCGACAGGCTTCTGTCGGATCAGTCCGCGATGAGATCCAGGAGATCGAAGACCGGACCGTCAGTGCACGCACGCCGCTCGCCCCGCCGAGTGCGGACGCGACAGACCTCGCAGGCGCCGACACCGCAGGGCATTGATACCCTGACCCACGCCTGTGCAAACCCGGCCCGGGGTTGAAGCCGAAGATCACGGATGAACCGTCCCATCGGCGGGTAGCGATTGCGGTCGAAGGCCACACAAATCGCGTCAGCCCACCGTATCAACTCACCAAACTTCGACGCGGCCCTTTCGGACACGTCAGGATCGGCTGTCCTCACCCCAAACATTCCGGCATAGCCGGTCGAACCATCATGGGTGACGAGGACGAGCTCGAGACTGGGTGGAAACCGCGAAAGCTTCGGCAGACGCCCCCGGTTCCTCGCTTCAACGATCAATACCACCGACGACGCAGCCGTAAAGAGCGGCGCCAAGATCGGTAGATATCGCATCTCCGCAGCCAGCAGCAACCGGGTCACCCGGTCATCCACACGGAACCCATTGCCCAGCGGGCCCAACATATTGACGGCAGAGCCCGGAAGTAGCTGAGTCGCAGGGTGTCCGGGCTCTAGATGAGTGAGAAACCCCGAGGCATCCACCGCCGAGGGAAAGAGCGGTGTACGCAGCGGGGGTTCGAGGTCCGCCAATACAAAGCCTCCCGGGGTTGGTGGATGCTCAAGATCAAACCGCACCCGCCACAGCGGGGGATCGGGCCGAGCATAGCGAAACGTTGCGGTCTGGCTCAATACCATCGCCCGACGACTCCCTGCAAAACAACCCTACCTAGCCCTTGTTTCAAATGCCTCCCATCCGCCAACTCGATATTGAGGCAGGCTTCGGTGCGATGCACCTACACCATCTGCAGCGAATGCCCAAAAACGTCGTGCGCGGCCTCCATTACCGCCTCATTCAACGTCGGATGGGCGTGAACTGTGTATGCGATCTCTTCCGGCGTCAGTTCCGACCGGGCCGCCAGCACCAGTTCGGGAAGCAGTTCGGTGGCCTCCGGCCCCACGATGACGGCTCCCAGAATCTCGTGGGTGGTCGTGTCGGCGACGATCTTCACGAATCCATGGTTCTCTCCCATACCCAGCGCCTTCCCATTAGGGAGGAACGGGAATTGACCGACCTCGACCTCATACCCCTCCTCCTCAGCCTCAGAAGCTGTAAGTCCAAAAGAGGCCACCTGGGGAGAAGTATACGTCCCCCGAGGCATCATCGCCTTATCAAAGGGATCGGGATCCTTGCCGGCGATCATCTCGGCAGCCAGCACGCCCTGGGCCGAAGCCACGTGGGCCAGGGCCAGCTTGCCATTCAAATCGCCGATTGCATAGATATTCGGGACCGACGTGCGCATAAAATCGTCGACGTTAACCCACCCTCCCGCGAGGTCCACCCCAACCTCTTCCAGGCCCAGATCCTCACTGTTGGGTTGAACGCCAATGGCGACCAGGGCTACGTCTGCCTCCAGGGTCTCTTCACCCTTGGGGCCTTCGACCTCCACGATGACACCCTCATCCGTCGCGGTGACCTCTAAGACGCGCGTGGACGTCATTGCCTTGATCTTCATCCTTCGGAGATAGCGACCGAGTTCCTTGGCGGCCTCAGGGTCCTCAACGGGAAGCACGTGATCCAGCATCTCCACCACCGTCACCTCGGCGCCATACGATCGCCAGATTGTCGCAAACTCCAAACCAATCGGACCGGCGCCGATCACAACCGCCGATTCAGGCAGATCCCGAAGTTCCAGGGCTTCCCGATAGGTCAGCACTTTCTCGCCATCCACGGTCACACCCGGGAAAAGTCGAGCCCGAGCACCGGTCGCCAGGATAACCGCCCCGGCTGTCAGCGTCTCACGCCCACCGTCGTTGAGTGAAACCTCAACCGTATCGGGTGCGGTAAGCCGGCCCTCCCCCTTAAAAACATCGACATCGTTGCCTTCCATCAAAGCGTCAACGCCCTTGACCAACCGGGCGGAGACCTTGCGGCTGCGATCGATAGCAGCTTCAAAATCGAGTTCGACGTTATCCGCCCGAAACCCGAACTCACGGCTCCCACCGGTCAGTAGCCTTGCCACTTCCGCGTTGCGGAGGAGCGCCTTGGTCGGGATACATCCCCAGTTCAGACAGACCCCACCCAGGTTCTCACGCTCTACAATCGCAACGGACTTGCCCAACTGCGACGCGCGCACTGCGGCGATGTACCCGCCCGGACCGGCACCAATGATCACGACATCATAGTTTTTTCCCATTCTTTACTCCTTTGTCTCATCCCCTGATTACCCCAGGGCCGAGGGTATCCGAACCCTACCTTTGAATAAATGCCGAATCAGGGCCAGGCCTCTCGCACTCGACGAGAGCCTCGGCCTTTCCGAACATCGCCTCGATTGTCAAGTCGGTCGTATCGAAAATCATCGCGTCGGAAGCCGGTTTGAGCGGGGCCGCCTCACGAGAGCTGTCGATGCGATCCCGCCGTTTGATGCTGACCAAAACCTCGTGATAGCTCACCGACTTACCCTTCATCTCAAGTTGTTTGTGACGACGCCGCGCCCGCTCGGATGCCGATGCGACGACGTAAAGTTTCAGATCCGCATCGGGGATGACCACGGTTCCAATATCACGACCGACCATAATTACGTGTCCGGATGATGCGATATCACGCATACGTTGAGTCAGAGCCTCGCGCACGCCCGCGTAAGCCGAGACCGGAGAGACCGCTTGATCCACGTCAGGGGAACGTAGCTGCCACGTCACGTCCTCCCCCTCAACCAGAACCGTACATTGACGCCCATCCGATTCATCCGGAGGCTTAACCTCAATCTCCATCGTTTGGGAGAGTGACGTTACCTGCTCCTCGTCTTCAGCCGAAATACCTTGATCCAACACCCCCCACGTCACCGCCCGATAGAGCACACCGGTGTCCAGGAACAGATAATCTAACACTTGCGCTAAATGATAGCCTAACGTGCTCTTTCCGGACGCCGCCGGCCCGTCAATTGCCACTGTCGATGGTTTCCCCACATCTACCTCCAAATATACAGATCCGGACACGAATCCCTAACCTTTTACGTGATGCCCAGGCAGCGCAGAAGCGTTTGAGTTATTCAGGATCGGATCCACAAGAACCGCAAACCCCACACGCGCCTGAGTCTCGCCGCGCCCGCACTCCAAAGTTCCGTGCCTCAGTCTCCCGATGGCTCATTTTGCCCCGGTGGAGCGATTCTGACCGGATTGAATGCCGACCTCTTCTTGTAAGGCCCGGATCTCTCCTTGGCGGAGATACCGCCACTGCCCCACCGGAAGATCACCTAATTTCAGCGGCCCCATCTGAACCCGGATCAATCGGTCCGCAGGATGCCCCATAGCGGCGACGATGCGCCGTACAATATGCTTGCGTCCCTCGTGTAGCGTCACCCGCAGCCACGTGAACTCGCCCTTGCGGGAAACAACCACCACCTTGTCGAACTTGGACCGCCGCCCGTCCAGAACGATACCCTTTCGCCACCGGTCCAGCGTTCTTTCCTCCGGATATCCCAGAACTCGGATGATGTAAACCCGATCGTGTTCGAAACTGGGGTGGGTCAACCGATGGGTCAGGCGCCCATCATTGGTGAGAAGGAGCAGCCCCTCACTATCCGCATCCAATCGCCCAACCGGGTAGAGGCGCACAGGGCGCCCCCCTGTCTCGGAGACCGGAATATCCACGAAATCCATCACGGTATCACGCCCTTGAGGATCGTGAGTGGTGGTGATGGGACCGCGGGGCTTATGCAGCATCAAATAGAGTTTAGGCTGCGGCTTGGGAATGGGCTTGCCATCCACACGGATATCCTGAGTTTGAGGATTCGCGCGGTCCCCAAGCTGCGCACGGCGGCCATCCACGACGACACGTCCATCCTCAATGAGACGCTCGCATGCCCGCCGCGATCCGATTCCTGCCTTCGCTAGTACTTTCTGTAATCTTTCCTTTGTCATAAAATAAAATTATACACGGTTATAAGGGATTCGCGAACCCTCAATGGGGAAGCTTCGATATCCTGATCGAAACTCATCGCCGGCCCCTCGATCGATGACGCACCAAGCCTTTTTGACGATGGAGCTATTCTCCACTATCATAGCGATGAGATGTCGAGAGCCGCCCAATGCTGAGATCATCCGTCATAAAGACGTAAGTGTCGAATGCCCTGAGGAGACAACCATGGCGATCGAATTCCTATCCATTGTCATATTCACCTTCTCATTAGCCCTCTTGATTCTGGGGGCCCTCACGTGGTGGATTGAGCGGGAAGAAAGACGGACCCTCGGTGCGTTGATGATGGGGGCAGCACTTGTGATCGCGATAGGGTACGCATTTCTTGGCAGCCGCTTTTCGATCGCCGTCTTCGGCAGGCTGATCGTCACCGTCGATCTCCCCCGGTTGATGAGCACCGCCATCACTTATACACTCGGCGTCTTTGTGGGATTCGGCCTGGCAGGATTGCTCTTCCTTTGGGCCTCCGGGCGTTTGGCCAAACCCACCCGCTTCGAATGGCTCCTGGCAGGATTGGCGGGGACGATCTTGCTCATTGCTCTGGCGATCAGCGTGATCGCGGTGCAGATCAGTCGCTGACCGACGTATCCTGTCAACGTCAGACGTTTAAAGCATAATGACGTGATGAACGGTTGAGGAGGTTCCCTTGCTTTATACACGTGAGCACCTGGAAGACATTGAGAAACAAGCGCTGGCACCGTACGGATTTCACAGCCGGGACTCCAAAGGTCGGGCCTACGAAGAGGAAGCCCCCTTATACCGCACCTGCTTTCATCGAGATCGTGATCGCATCCTCCATTCAACCGCATTCCGAAGACTGGAGTACAAGACTCAGGTCTTCGTTTATTCAGAGGGGGATGACTATCGCACCCGACTGACCCACACGCTGGAGGTCGCTCAGATTGGGCGCTCGCTGGCTACCGCGTTGGGCGCCAATGAGGTGCTCGTCGAGGCGATCTGCCTGGCCCACGACCTGGGACATCCGGCCTTCGGTCACGCGGGTGAGTATACGCTGAACCAGTTGATGACCGACCATGGCGGATTCGACCACAACAAACAATCATTGCGGATCGTCGAAAAGCTCGAAAAACGCTATCCGGAGTTTCCGGGCCTTAACCTCTCTTGGGAGGTGTTGGAGGGGATCGTCAAACACGAAACCGAGTACGACATCGCGGATGCCCAGAATTTCAATCCGGGCCTCAGGGGAACGTTGGAGGCACAGTTGGCCAATCCCGCGGACGAACTGGCCTATACCGCCCACGACCTGGACGACGGCCTTTATTCCGGATTGATCAGTCCAAGAGAGCTCGCCGACCTGGATCTGTGGAGGTATGTCAAAGAGAGCGTCGGCTGGGACGGGACCGAATTCAATACGCTTTGGCGCCACCGAATGGTGCGAAGAATGCTGGGGGTAATGATCAACGACGCCATCCAAGCGACAGGGCAGCGTCTTGAGACCCGATCGGTCGAATCCGTCGCCGACGTCCAAGCTCTATCCCAGAACGTGGTCGCTCACACGGCGACAATGATGGAGATGATCAAGGGACTCAAGGCCTTCCTCTATGAGAACCTTTACCGCCATCCCCGAGTGATGCGAATGGAGCGCAAGGCTGTCCGGATCATCACGGCGCTGTTCAACGCCTATACCGAGGAACCCCGACAGCTGCCGTACACCGAGCAGGCCAAACTGGAGAAACGTTCGCTCCACCGGGTCGTCTGCGATTACCTTGCCGGGATGACGGACCGCTACGCACTGCAGGAGTATGCCAAACTGTTCGATCCGATGGAACGGGTCTGAGATCATCAAGAAAAACGCCCCGGTTCAATTACGAACCGGGGCGGACTACTGCGCCAGGGTGCCGCATTCCCGGCAGCGGAAATGCGATGTTATTTGAATCCTCGCCCTATGGAATACAGAGGGTGTCACCCGCCCGGATATAGTTCAGATTGTAAATACAGTTGCACTGGGCGATGGACCAGCGGTCAACACCGTAAGTAAGAGCGACCTGCGTCAACGTGTTACCCCAGACAACTGCGTGCCACGTTCGGCATGTGCAGCCTCCGCACGCAGAAGGAGGGGCCGGCGCCGGCGCACCAAATTGACGCACGCAGGTGGGGCCCGAGGGAAGCGTTGCCGGGACATCGGGGATGTCGAGAACGACACCCGGGCGAATCAAATTGGGCGTGATGATCAGGTTCTGCGTGGCGATAGCCCAGGGGTCCACTCCGTAAGCTCGACCGATGCAATAGAGTGTGTCTCCGTACTTGATGGTGTGCTGACCTAAAACATCCCACCCACCCGCAGCCACATCGGGGACGAGAAACAACAACCCCATAGCGACGCCGACAAGCACAAGCAGGCGATATCTGGCTTTCATCGTTCGCACGCTCCTTCACACCCATGGGTAGACATCTCTACCTATAGTATAAGCCAAATATTGATAGATATGCGATACGTGAAAGTTAAAGGAACGTTTCCATACCGTGAATCTGGGAAGACGAATAGGGCCGGAGCTATCAATCAGACAGCGTCACCGATGAGGATTCCCAGCAGCCCACATATCACCCCCAATTGCAAAAGGATATCGGTACGGGCGAGCCAACGGATAACCGACCAGGCGGGCAGCAAGCTGATGATCAGATTCAGGAGCACCAGCCCCACGCCTATCAGCACCGGAAGCCCCTTCCGGTGTGCTATGAAATCACTCGCGCCCCGCAGCAACTCAACCATAATCCCTCTCCCGGTTTCCCATAGATGATGTCACGCATAACGTCCATCGACGCTTGCTTGATAAAGACTTCAAACGTGAAACCATTGTAGCACAGAGCTAACGGCCAGCAATTTACGCCATGGCCACAGAAACACGAAAATTGATTTTTTCAGATAAATATAGTACAATATTGATAAATAACGAAGTCAGTCGTGGATAATCTCGGACAATTGAAAAAATGCACGGCAAGAGCCCTCAAAAGATAGGGAAAAAGGAGGATAGCTGTGGTTGAAAAAGGTATGATGGCACTCGATTTTACGCTTACGTCAGACAAAAGTGAGGAAGTCTCACTCTCAGATTTTCGAGGTCAAAGGGTCATTCTCTATTTTTATCCCAAAGCCGACACACCTGGATGCACGAAACAGGCATGTGCGATCCGCGATGTCTATTCACAGATCGAGTCAGAGAACGCGGTCGTCATCGGCATCAGTCCGGATGAGCCGGATAAGTTGGTGAAATTCCGCGAGAAGTATGATCTACCCTTCATCCTGCTCTCAGACCCGGATCATGAGGTTGCGGAAGCCTATGACGCCTGGGGTGAGAAGAAGATGTATGGGAAGACCTATGAGGGAATCATCCGCAGTCATTTCGCCGTCGATGAAGAGGGCCGTATCGATGAAGCCAAGATCAAGGTGCGCCCTCTTACCACCGCAGATATGGCGGTCAAGATCATCGAGACCTAGGCCAGCATCTCATCGTCCTCGCTCCGATGCGTGCGACGATGAATCGCTGAGTTCAGGGAGAAAGATCACGAAAAGATTACGAGGGCGCCTTTCATCCAGAGTAACATTCCCTCCGTCGGCATAGGAACCCCGAAGAGGTCAAAGACCCATTCCCAGAACTCCAGAGGGGCAAACCAGAGATAGACCGCGAACGCGACACAGGCAAAGATAACGAGCACCAGGATACCGATCAGGATATAGACCCAGGTCGGGCGTCTATCTCTCGCTTCCACAGGCTCACCGACTTGTGGCGCTGTTCCGCCTGGGGTCACAGGCTCGTACGCAGGTGTGAAAACGACGTCATCCGATCCGGTCTCCGGCTCCGGGGTGGGATAATCGTGGGCCTCGGCGTAATCATCCGGGACGGGAAGGTCATCCCCCATAACCTGTGTGGAACGTCCCCTGTCCGCTCCCTCCACCTGCTCAGTTCGCATCTCCCCCTCAACCTCGTATCGAAAGCTGATAAAATCCGCCAACGAGATCGCATCACCGCTTGAAAGCTGATGAGGGCCCCGCAACCTCCGCTGGTTGACCCACGTACCGTTGGTGCTGCCCATATCCTCTATCACCGCACCGGAGGGCAACAACCGTATCTGCGCATGGTGACGGGAGACTCGAGGACTATCGACCACGAGCGTGTTATCCGACGCCCGACCCAAGGTGCAGATCATCCCTTGTAAAGGATACGCGCGTCCCTGATCCGGTCCTTCCATCGCGACGAGCCTATGCTGCTTGTTCTCGTTCATCTCACTCTCCCACGTCATGGATGGATCCGGTCATGAATAACTCAAGCATGTCTGCGTTTCCCTGCGTATCACGAAAACGTTTGACGTTTTATGTCCGGATCTGTAGTTTGCAGGTCGGGCTGCGGCCCTTCCCCGGAATCACGCACAAGTTTAAGCCAGTATAAAGCCCCCGCAGATTACATCGGTTGCGAGTATACTGCGAAGCATCGATCGCAGCAAGTTCGATCTTTTGGGATCGGATATACACATTTCGACAACATCCATGATCTGACTATAATATGAAATTGAGAACGCTGACCCAATCGGTTAAAACTGCGCGCGCAAATGATAAAATCCGCTGTGGTTAGGAAGGCAGTCCAGAGCAGTTCCCACATCCGAGGAGAAAGTGACCTAAAATGAGCAAACCGGAGACCCCCATCATCATCGATGCACATTTGGATTTCGCATATAACGCGGTAGTGTTGGGTCGTGATCTTGAGACCCCCCTCACCGACCTTCGAGAGCACGAAAGACGCCACCCTCCGCGCGACCCGCGAGCGGGCATTGCGACTGTGAGTTTGCCGGCGCTTCTGGAAGGCCGCGTCGCCGTGATCGGTGGCAGCCTCTACGCCGCACCCTGGTCGAAATCACATCCCGAACCGATACCGACCTATCGAACGCCGGAGGAAGCGTACCACCTCGCGGTGAAGCAGATTGACTATTACCGCAGGTTGGACGACGAGCGCGAGGACGTGCGTCTTCTCCACGAAGAAACCACGCTCGACGAGGTACTCGCATCGTGGAAGACAGAGAGTCCACAGGTGGGCATCTTCGCCGTTATGGAAGGGGCCGATCCCATTCGGGATCCGGACGAATTGGCTTGGTGGGTCGAGCGGGGATTACGAGGCGTGGGACTGAGTTGGGCAGCCGGCACGCGATATGCCGGCGGTAACGCCCGACCCGGGGGGCTCACCGACGAGGGTCACGATCTGCTCGACGCAATGGCGGATTTCCATCTCCTCCTGGACCTGAGCCACCTCTGGGTCGAGGCCGCGTTTGAGGCACTCAACCGCTACCCGGGTCCTGTCGTTGCAACGCACGCCAATCCCCGGGCTTTCGTCGATTCCCCGCGTATGCTCACCGATGATTTAATCCTGGCTATCGCCGAACGCGGAGGCGTGATCGGTATCGTCGCCTATAATCGTATGCTCGATCCCGAATGGCGCTACGGAGAGCCCCGACTCCCCTTGACCCGGATGGTACAGGCGATCGATCACATCTGCCAGATCACGGGAGATGCAAGTTTTGTCGGCATTGGATCGGACCTTGATGGCGGTTTCGGGCTGCGCTCCATACCCGCAGAACTCGGCTCCATAGCCGATCTACAGAAGTTAGGCGGAATTCTCACCGAGCGGGGATACGGGGAGGATGATATCAACGACATTTTGTCTGGAAACTGGCTCCGCGTGATGACCTATACCCTCGAGGCTATGTAGTGCCGAACTCTGACATGGATCGCATGCGCACTTCGAACACGGTGGATAACTTGTTTGCCAACCTCAGATAATATGCTACACTGTAAATAACCTGCCGTGTTCGTGAAACCGATACGGAGTTTTGAGCCAACACCAAATAAAAATGGGAACCCTGTTCAGGACGCTGACGCGATAGCCTTCGGGCAAGGCGAACCCGTCCGGCGGGTACCCACCTGCGTTTGCAGGGTCAAAACCACCGGTGCACGGCACGGCGGGGGTCTGACTCATCGAAAACTACGCGGAACATTCCGCGTAGTTTTCTTTTTCCTCCCGGACTTCATGTTATGTCAAGTATGCTTGACTTTGCATCCCCGCTGTGCTATTCTCAAGGAGTTGAAACGTACGCAACATCATACGCAATGACTTCAAGTTAATTTTATCCACGCTTATCCGAGGAGTCCATGTACTGGGAACGAGTTTCTGAAGACATTTTTCTCTTTACAAGCGATCGCTACGCGATGGTCAACTGTACAGCCGTCCTCACCAAGGAGGGCATTGTCATTATCGATGCATTGCCCTTTCCCAATGAAGCCGAGCAGATCGCCCAGTTTTTGGAAGTCCATACGGAAGAAGGATTCCACAGCCTGATCTTGACACACCACCACATGGATCACGTCTATGGCTTGGACGCGTTCCCCAAAGATCTGGACCTGATCAGCAGCGAACGTTGTCGGCAGCTTTTGCTTGAGGTAGGTGAGGAATCTCTCGAGGAAGCACGCCGGAATAATGCGATGTATGATAACGTGGAACTCCGTATCCCCAACGTCACCTTTGATACCGGAGAGACAATCATCACAGCCGGTGACCGAACCTTCCGCCTCTTCCCCCTGCCCGGGCACACTGAGGACAACATCGGGGTCTACATCGAAGAGGACGAAGTGCTCATGGCAGGGGACGCCGTCATGGCCATCCCGATCATAGCCAGAGGAGATTGGGAACGAGAGATCGAGACCCTGAAGTTCATCAAGGAATTTGGCCCCGACACCCTGGTCCAGGGACATGGGGAGGTCATCCTGCGTGGAGAGGTCGACGTCGTGCTTGATCGCTATATAAGCTATCTTGAGTGCGTTTACGAAAAGGCTGAAACCGCGCTCAATGAGAATTGGCGAAGTAGGCAGATCCATGCGATTCCTCTGGAGGACTGTGGGCTCGAACGCGTACCTCTGGGCATCGCAAGCCAACAACTGCACATAGCGAATGTCCTCAGCATCTACAATAAATTAAAGGCCGAGCGCGAATCCGCCACTGACGCCGGTTAACTCAGAAAGAAAAGGATGTCCATCCTGCAACAATGGCTAGATCGATATCTAAGCTATCTCGAACAGGATAACGCCTCGCCTTATACCGTCAAGAACTACGGAACCGACATCGGCCAGTTTCTCGACTTCTGCCGAGAACAGAAAATCCGAACCCTCGATCAGCTCACCCGGGAGATCGTTCGCGATTATCTTGGTGAGCTGGATGAGGCAGGATACGTGCGGGCAAGCATCGCCCGGCGCGTCTTCGAGCTCCGTGCGTTTGGTGACTACCTGAAACGCCAACGGGCTTGGGAACAGAACCTCTTCCGCCGAATCTATGCCCCTCGTGTGCCCCAGAAACTGCCGCGGTACCTAACCTACGATGAAGTCAATCGGCTGATGAGAGCGCCGGATCTCGCGACCACCCAAGGAATCCGAGATCGTGCGATCATGGAGGTCCTCTATGCCTCCGGGGTACGCGTGAGCGAACTCTGCGGTCTTGATCTCAAAGACGTCAATCTGACCACGGGAGAGCTGCGCGTGATCGGCAAAGGCGATAAAGAGCGGTTAGTCCTGATTGGGCGCCCGGCAGTCCGAGCGTTGCGGAGTTACATCGAGCGTGCCCGTCCCGAGCAGATCAAAGAAGGCACACCGCCCCAAGCGGTCTTCCTCAATCGCCTTGGGGGTCGGCTCTCCTCACGATCAGTTGATACGATCGTGCGCAAATCGGGTGTTGCGGCGGGTAT
This sequence comes from uncultured Anaerolineales bacterium, assembly GCA_964388385.1. Taxonomy (GTDB): domain Bacteria; phylum Chloroflexota; class Anaerolineae; order B4-G1; family SLSP01; genus PWVB01. Next base: position 12,500 of record CAYMAQ010000084.1, read on the forward strand.
CCCCCAACGTGTAACGCCCCATCTCCTACGGCATACGTTCGCAACCCACATGCTTGATGGGGGGGCTAACCTCCGGGTTGTCCAGGAGCTGCTCGGCCATGAAAATATCGCGACAACCCAGATCTACGCCAACGTCACCCAGGGACGGGTGCGGGAGATTTACGATGGTGCCCACCCTCACGGCAAAGAGAGGGGGGACGCTAAAGATCCATAGACTTTGGGCCGCGAGGCTGAAAGCAAGTTCAACAGAAGCTCACAATGCGGAAGTTGTTTAGCGTTCAGCCCCAAAGAGAAACGCGGCGCTTTTTAAGCGCCGCGTTTGATCACTTATCGCTGATGGTTCCGAAGCCCCGAGCGGGCGAAACCCTATATCTCAACTGCCATCTCGGGCTCTTGGATCGATTCTATCGCGATCCCGTCCTCCTGGGCGTCGATGAGGACAATGTCGCCCAGATCGAATTTGCCGGCGAGGAGACAATCGGACAGAGGGGTCTCAACCTCTTTTTGGATTAACCGGCGAAGCGGACGCGCGCCGTATTCGGCATTATACCCGTTCTCGGCCAACCACTCTTCCGCCGCATCGGTCATTCGAATATCATATCCCTGGTCCAAGACCCGGTCGCGAAGCTTATCGATCTCAAGACCCACGATTTTGCGGATATCCTCGTGTGTCAACGACCGGAAGACGACCACAGCATCAACACGGTTGAGGAACTCGGGCCTGAATAACTTGCGCAGACGGGACAAAAGCTGCTGCCGCATCACGTCATAGGAGTGATCGGGATCGGTGTCCGCCGTCTCCAGGGTAAAGCCGATAGCCCCCTGACGGAGCACGTCCTCGGCCCCGACGTTGGACGTCATAATGATCAACGCGTTGCGGAAATCCACCTTCCGACCCCGAGCGTCGCTCAGAACCCCCTCCTCCATAATCTGCAGGAGCATATTGAAGGTGTCGGGATGCGCTTTCTCAATCTCATCAAAGACAATGATCGAATAGGGACGGCGTCGGATTGCCTCGGTCAGCTGACCGGCGTCATCATATCCGACGTATCCGGGAGGCGCGCCCACCAACCGGGCCACCGAATGGCGCTCCATAAACTCGGACATATCGAGCTGAATCAGCGCATCCTCAGTTCCGAACAAGAACCTTGCCAGGGCCTTGGAGAGCTCGGTCTTGCCAACCCCTGTAGGCCCAAGGAAGATAAAAGAGCCGATGGGCCGCCGTGGGTCCTTGAGCCCGGCCCGCGCGCGCCGCACGGCCTTTGCCACCGTCTGAATGGCTTCGTCCTGACCGACGATCGACTTATGAAGTTCCGCTTCCATATCCAGGAGTCGTTGGGACTCCTCCTCAGCGATCTGGGTCATAGGAATACCCGTCCACATCGCGATGATCTCCGCGACGTCCTCCGGGCTGACGACCAGGCCCTCGTCCTCCTCGGTGCGCATCTGGCGGAGCGTCTCCATCTTGCTCTCCAGAGCCCCCTCTTCCACCTTGAGATCGGCCAATTCTGTGCGCCGACCGTGACCCGCGACCTTAAGTTGGGCCTGTCTCAACCGCACGTCTTGAAGCTCCTCAAAGACCTCTCGGAGCTGGATGGAGAGCGGGGATTTGTACATCTTAACCCGCGAGGCCGCCTCGTCCATAACATCAATAGCCTTGTCGGGGAGAAAACGATCGGGCACATAACGCGAGGAGAGCTGGGTTGCGGCGAGAAGCGCGTCATCACTGATATGCAGGCGATGATGATGCTCGTAAGCGTGCTTGATGCCGC
>CAYMAQ010000085.1:0-8642 GCA_964388385.1 uncultured Anaerolineales bacterium
GCAGTGTGCTGCCCTGTTCTGACTTCGCGTTGGCGTTTATCATTCGACCTCCTAGCCTTGATCGACGTACTCCTTGGTAGTGAGAGACCTCAACACTTGTCCCGGTAACAATACTGCTCACAGGTTCCGGAGTTGCCAGTTTACGAGCGGCGGCGCTTTCATCACCTTGCGTATTCGCTCCACTGGGCGCGTGGGAAATTCGTCGTCTCGGGAACACCCCAATTCTACTGCATCACGGCCAGGCTTGCATATGCCGCTGGTTATATTTCTGCAGTGAGCTGCACGCGCTGATCTCATTTCCCTCCAAGCATCGAGGCCATTAGAAGGAACAAGCGCCCTATTCTGTCATTAGATTCTGCTGCCAAGCCCAGGCGACCGCCTCAGCACGTGAACGGACGTTGAGTTTGGCGTAGATGCTACACACGTGCTGCTTCACCGTGCCCTCGGTGATGCACAGTGTGTCCGCGACCCGGGCATTGTCCCATCCGTAGGCCACCAGCCGCAGCACCTCATGTTCGCGCGGCGTCAGGTTCGCGATGTCGGGCGGTTGTGGAGACCGGCATTCGACCCAGCTCCGTACCTGTTTCTCCACCGAACTGCTGAACCAAGGCTCGCCAGCAGCTACAGCTCGCACCGCCTCCACGACAACTTCGAGCGCTTCGTCCTTGAGGAGATAGCCGCTGGCTCCCGCTGTCAGCATGCTGTGGACATAGGCATCGCTGGCATACGCGCTGAGCACCAGAACGCGGGTGGGCAATCCGGCAGCACCGATGGCCCGGGCCACCGCCGGGCCGTCCAGCCCCGGCAGGCGGTAGTCGAGGAGGGCCACTTCGGGGTTGAGCGTCTCGATCAGGTGCATGGCTTCGTCACCCCGCCCGGCACACCCCAGCACCTGGATGTCCGGCGCTTCCTCCAGGGCCCCCCGGATTCCCGCCAGCACGGCGGGATGGTCGTCGGCGAGGATCACCGAGATACGGATCATATCCGGCTCCTTTCCAGGGTGTTGGGTGATGCTGACCCTTCGTGTGCCTGGTGCACGCTGCCCCAGACGCGGATCTGCGTGCCGTGTCCCGGCCGCGCACACACTTCGAACTGCGCACCGACCGCCGTAGCGCGCTCGCGCATGGTCATCAAGCCAAAGTGTCCTTGAAGGGCCAGTGCCTCCAGGCGCGGGGGAACCGTGAAGCCCTGGCCGTGATCCCAGATGCCCAGGTCGTAGGTGTCCTCGTCCAGCCCGAGGCAGACCCATACCTCGCGCACGCGAGCGTGCGCCACCGCATTGGCCAACGCTTCCTGGCAAATGCGGAAGAGGGCGATCTCCACCGCGTCCGGCAGCTCGATGTGACCGGGAGGCAAATCGAGGTAGATGATGACCTCATGCGACCGGATGAGATCGTGGACGTGATGGCGAAGGGCTGCGCCCAACCCCAGGAGGTCGAGCAGGTCCGAGCGCAGATCCCGGCATACCTCGCGAAGCACGTTCTTGATCCGCAGAGCTTCCAAGCGCGCGGCGTCCAGCCGCTGTCCGATTTCCGGGGCACAGTCGCGCGCGGCCCGGCGGCTGTTGTAGAGCGTATAGCTCAGGGCGATGAGATCTTGCAAGGGGCCGTCGTGGAGCTCCCAGGCGAGGAGACGCCGCTCCTCTTCTCGGGCGCTCAGCAGCCGCTGCTGCGCCGCCTCCAGCGCCCGGGCGGTCTGCTGCAGGTCCTCGAACAACAGGACGTTCTCCGCCGCCAGGGTTGCCTGCTCCTGCAGCGTCTGCAAGATCCCGCCATCGGCGCCTTCGAAAAAGTCATCCTCGCGCTTCCCGCCGAGCAGCAGCCAACCTACCGGCTCGGCCTCGCGCCTCCGCAATGCTAGCACCCAGGCGACGCCTCGTTGCTGCCACCCCGCCGGCGCCGGCACGACATCCGCCTCAGCCCCGTCCTCGACAGGTTGAAGATCCACGGCCTCATCCGGCAGATCGAGACCGTGCTGGGCGATGCGCCGGAACTCTCCCGTATCCCCACAGTGCAGGTACAGCGCGGCACCGCGAAGACGCAGTCCGTTCACGACGGGCAGTACGAGATGCTCGCCCAGGGCTTCTCGCGAGACCACGCCACTCAGTGCCCGGCTCACTTCGACGATGACGCGGCGGTAATCGTACCACCCGCCGTAGAAGAGGCGGTCCACACTCTGCTGGATCCGCGCCCTCAGAGGGGTGAGGAGCAGTGCCATGATCACCGTCGTCACGAGGCCCACGACCGGATAGAGCAGCGGCGCGTCGCGCAGTAGTCGCAGACCGATCGCGGTCAGGGCCAGATAGACCCCGCCCCAGACCAAACCCAGCGTGAAGACGACGAGGCTGCGGTTGATGACCCGGTCGAGCAGGCGGAGATCGTAGCGCGTGATGACGTAAACGTGAGCGAAGGGGAGGAAGAGCAGGAACGGGAAGGTGAACTGGAAGGGCACCCCGCTACTCGTTCCCCATAGGATCTCCGGCAGCAACGACAGCAGGACCAGGGGGAGGAAGCCCACGACCACGGCGCAGGCAACGACTCGCAGGCGCCGCCGCACGGGGCCCTGACGGGTGGTGGCGTACGCATAGACCATGCCGATAATCACGCATAGCGTGCTTGCGCCAAGGTAGAGCAGCAGTGTTCGTCGCCATACTAACCATACTGGGACGGTGTGTGCGTGCCGGCCAAACAGCACTAGAAGAGCTAAATCCGGCAACAAGAACAATGCACTTGTGCCGCTCAACCACGGCAAAAGCATTCGGATCCGGGGCAGATCTGGCGCAACCAACCGGCTGTAAGCGTGGACGAGCAGGGGTGGTAGCACAGCAAGCGTTCCCACGAAAAGATGGTTCCCCCAGCTCACATTGAAGGTCGAGAGCTGACCGGCTGCCAGCGTTAAGGCCACAACGTAGGCGAGATGAAAGAAAGCCCGACAGGTCTCGTCGCGGGGTCGCAGTACCAGCATAGCTACGCCAGCTCCCCAGAAGCTTGCGGCAACAAGGCCCGGAATCAGCCGCCAGAAGCGGTCTACAGTGCTGGGTGAGATGAGGGTAAGGGGCACATCGGAAACCTCACCGCCCTGCAGCACCGTCAGCCATACTGTGTCTCCGGCTTGTCTGCCACGGTAGAACCGCGAATCGGCTAGATCGCGGCCATCCGCGCGGATGACCATGTCTCCTGGCATAAGACCGGCCTGCTCTGCTGGTCCTCCAGGGAGGACCGAGAGTACCCGCCCACTGGAAAGTTGCAGGCTCATTCCATCCTCGGGCCACGTCACCGTGGTACCCGATGCGATGAGCACCGATAATGCAGCGAGGGCGATCAGTGCGCCAGACAAGTAGATCCAGAACGCCCGTGTTTTACCCCTGTCCATCCTTTTCTCCCGTATGTGGTTCTGGTGCTGGCCTCCTGATGCACCTTTAATCGACATTTATAGCAGGCAGCACGCGGTTCAATAGCTTGAGAAGTGCATCGCGCGGTTCACCCGGAAAGCCTGTGAACGAGAGAACTTCACAGGCTTTCCGGTAGTGCAGTCCAGCCTGTGTTGTGACATAATGTATCACACTCGGGAACGGCGAATCGTTCGTGATCGGTTCTTGGAGCAAGGCTTGGAGCTTGAACAATGCCGTTTCGTCAACGCGTGCATGCTCTAATGGTAGCACGGATACTTTCCCGGAAGAGATCGGGGGTCACGACAGAGCTGTCGGCGAGGCATAGCCGATCCAGGGATCCGGTTCTTCGGCGTTCTCCTCTTCGCTCTGAGCGCCGAGTAACTGCTCCAGAAGAGCCTTCGCAGGCAGCGCCAACAGGGCTTGGAGATGCTCGGCCATTTCGCGTTCGGAATCTGTCTTGTCAGAGATGAAATTGAGATCGGACACGTGACTACCTCCTGGAATTGAGAAAACTACCTGATAAGTGGAAATGGTGAGCGAACACGTACTGACGTCGAGACCTTTTGTGGCCTTTTTGCGAGGTACGTGAACCTCCCCGTAGGATTATAGCAGACCAAGACGCCAACTGCATATGACTGGGGTTATATTTTCGACGCAACTTATGGCTTCTTTTGCACAAACGTACTTTTGAACGGCATTATCTTCTCCTTGCCGATTTGAATTTTACAATTGGGCGCCGATGGGCACCAAGGTGGTGTCGCACTACTGACCCTGGAACGCCGTCATCCGAACCGGGAACAATATCACCTCCGTGTACGTTATAGATATGGAAGGTCAAAACGACACAGGAGGTCAAGGGATGCAAACCTTACGAACGCTGATTGCACTGGGAGTCTTGGTGATTATACTGTTAAGTAGCTGCGGCGGTGAGGCAACGCCCGATCTGCCGCCGACCGGAGAGCCCTCCGAGGGCCGGGTCTTCATCAACGAAGTCGAGTTGATGATCATGGAATCGTTTCCCGTTCAGGTGCGCGCCCTGATCCAGGGCGACCTACCCGACGGATGCACGTCGATAACCGGGATCGAGACGGAGCGGGACGTCGATGCCCGGCGCTTCACCGTCCGAATCGAGACGACGCGCGATGAGGACGCCATCTGCACGCAGGCGTTGGTGCCCTTCGAGGAGAGCGTCGATCTGGACGTACGCGGGCTGCCGGCGGGGACCTACACGGTGGACGTCCACGGTGAGACCGCCACCTTCACGCTCGATGTGGACAACGTCCTGGAAGAATAGTGATTCACCGCGCGGGACTTACAAGGGTCCCGCGCGGATAGTCAGGAGGGGAGAGCAGAAGGATTGTGACCAAGAGGTTCGCTCGAACCGGACGTTTTGTATTGACCGTGATCCTGGGACTGATCATCATCACTCGGATCACGGCGTGTGAGGCCGGGCCCGCAAGGCCCGGCCCCCACCCGCGCGGGGTCCTCATCGCGTCCTCACTGACGCTCCCCTCCTCCACCGCCACCCCGGAAACCCGATCCCGGACGGACGCCGATCCTGCCGACACGGGCAGCGCGTTCGCAGATATTCGCATCGCGCCCCCGGAAGGGGGAATCCCCGAGCACACCATGGATATCGTCCTCAACGCGCGGGACCGCCGGATGCACGTCTCGCACCACATCCTCCTCCACAACCCCTCCCAGGCGCCCTGGACGGAGGTCGTCCTCTCCGTCACCTCCGCTTTCAAGGCCGGGGTTTTCAGGCTCGACGAGGTGGAGGTGACGCAGCGGGGGAACCGGCAGCGGGTCACGCCGGTGTGGGAGCGGACGATGCTCCACGTGCCGCTGCCCACGCCGTTGGCATCCGGGGACCCGGCGGCGATTCGAATGACCTATCCCCTCGCGATCCCGCCGTTGGCGCCCTCCACGGGATTCCCGGAGGGAAACCTGGGCGCCGGCGACAGGATCATCCAGGTCGGCGACTGGCATCCCGCGCTGGTGCCCTATCGTTTGAACGGGGGCTGGCAGATCTGGACCTACCATCCGATCGGCGACCCCACCGTCTATCCCATCGCCGATTACGATGTCCGAATTTTCACCGATCCGAATTGGGTCGTTGCCGCGCCGGGCGCACACTCCCCACAGGGAACCGCCCGCCGCTACCGGATTGAGCGCGCCCGATCCTTCGCGTTCCTGGCAAGTCCGGACTATCAGAGGATTGAGGCCTCCATCGAGGGCATCTCGGTCTCATCCTACGTCCTCCCGGAACACGCCGAAGCCGGTCGGGCTGCGATCGCGATCGTGCGCCGGGCACTCCGGATCTACCACCGGGCATACGGACCCTTTCCGCTTGAGACCCTGGTCATCGCCGAGAACGCCTACCACGGGTCGATGGAGTATTCGGGCCTGCTCAGCATCAGCCACGACGCCTACGCCCGCTTCCAACCCGGCCCGCAGTCCCTGATGGTCGGCCTCGTCACCCACGAGCTGGCGCACCAGTGGTGGTACCACGCCGTCGGCAACCATCAGGTGACCGAGCCGTGGCTGGACGAGGCTTTCGCGACGTACAGCGAGCTGCTCTATTACGAGGACGTCGCACCCGACCTGATCGGCTGGTGGTGGGAGGGCCACGTCCACAGCGCCAACGCCGATGGCGCCCTCGACGCGACCCTTTACGACTTCGAGGAGACGCCGACTTACATCCGCCAGATCTACAACCAGGGAGCCAGCTTCCTGGACGATCTGCGCTGGCTGATGGGAGACGCAGCGTTCTTCGAATTCGTCCGGGCCTACCGGGGTTACGGTGAGGGCCGGTTGGTGACCACGGAGGATTTCCTCACGCTCCTGCATACCTACACCGACGCCGACCTGGCGCCCCTGATCGATCGGACCTTCGAGCATCCGTAATCCGGTGCAAGGACGCACCCACCGCCCGCTGTCATGCCCTGAGAAAAGGATACCGTCTCGCGACCGGTGAGGGAGTTGTCAATCGGGGGATACTCATATAATAAGACTCGCACGCGCAGAAGGGCTCACGATCACACGCAGGGACAGGAAAGGACGGAGATGCTGACAATTGACGGCTCCTACGGCGAGGGCGGCGGACAGATTCTGCGCTCCACGCTGACACTCTCTGCGGTGACGGGCCGGGCCGTACACCTGACCAGGATCCGTGCGAACCGCTCCAGCCCGGGGCTCCACCCCCAGCACCTCACCGCCGTACGGGCAGCCGCTGCTGTCTGCAGCGCGGAGCTGGAGGGCGACGCGCTGGACAGCCAGACGCTGACCTTCGTCCCGCAGTCCCCACCCCAGGCCGGAGACTACACCTTTGACGTCACCGAAGTCGCCGGACGCGGGTCCGCCGGCTCGGTGACGCTGGTGCTGCAGACGGTGCTGCTGCCCCTGGCCCTGGCAGGTGGAAAATCCACCCTGACGCTGCGCGGCGGGACCGCGGTGCCGATGAGTCCCCCAGCCCCCTATATCGAGAAGGTCTATATCCCCACCCTCTTCGAACTGGGCGTGCGTGCCCGGATCGACCACCGCCGCTGGGGCTTCTACCCCAGGGGGGGCGGAGAATTAGTCGCCGAGGTCACCGGCGGTGACGAGCTCCGGGGCCGGGTCTTCGGGGCCCGGGGACCCTTGAACCGCGTGGAGGGTCTGGCCTTCGCCGCCAACCTGCCCTCCCACATTCCGCAGCGGATGACCAACCGGGCCCGCTCGCTGCTGCGTGGGGCGGAGATGGAGACCCGGATCGAGCCGCGCCACGTGCCCTCGCCGGGCACCGGCACGGGGCTCTTTCTCTGCGCCCGCTACGACCCGCTGCCCGCAGGGTTCCTGATGTTGGGCCGCCGGGGCCTGCCCTCGGAGGAGGTCGCCGAGATCGCGTGCCGAGCGCTCTTCGCCCACCACGAGACCGGAACCGTCGCCGACATGCACCTGGCGGATCAACTCGTGCTACCCTTTGCATTGGCGAAGGGCCCTTCGCACGCCTCCGTCTCCAAGGTCACCCGCCATCTGCAGACCAACGTCTGGGTCGCCCACCAGTTCGGCTTTGATGCGCTCCATCTTGAAGGCGAGATGGACGAGCCGGGCACTCTGTCGATGCGATATGATGCGTAGTTGCTAGTTTTCAGCCGGCGGTTATCAGTTCTAAATTCTAATTCGCAGTGCTTGTCTTTTGCATCACGTACACGATCATCGCCAAGGGAGTATATATGCTCGAACTCGTCTTTCTAGGGACCGCCGCGTCGGCCCCTTCCATTCAAAGGAGCTTACCCGCCCAGGTCGTGATCCACCAGGACGAGCGGTTTCTGGTGGACTGCGGCGAGGGGACCCAGCGCCAGATCCTGCGCAGCGGAATTGGATTCCGGCGCCTGGAGCGGGTGCTGCTGACCCACGGGCACCTGGATCACATCCTGGGGTTGGGCGGTCTGATCTCCACGTTCGCACGATGGGAGGCCGTGGATCAGATAAAGATCTTCGGCGGGCGGCGGGCGTTGGATCGGGTCCACGACCTGCTCTTCGGCGTGGTCCTGCGCGGGGCCCGTCCTCCCGTCCCGGTGGAGCTGGTCGATATTCACCCCGGGGTGCTGCTGGAAAGCGAAGAGTTTGAGGTGCGCGCCTTCCCGGTTCAACACCGGGGGGCGGGCTGCATGGGCTACCGGTTTGAGGAGAAGCCCCGCCGGCCCTTCCTGCCCGAGAAAGCCGAAGCCCTCGGCGTGCCCGCGGGTCCCGTCCGCCGCGATCTGGTCAACGGGGAGGCCATCACCCTCGAGAACGGACGGGTCGTCAACCCGGATGACGTGCTGGGTCCGCCCCGCCCGGGCGTCTCAATCGCGATCACCGGCGACACCGGGCGGATCGATACCCTGGTCGATGAGGTTCAGGGCGTCGACCTGCTGGTCTGCGAATCCACCTTTCTCGCCCGGGACCGGGAGATGGCCCAACGATTCGGGCACCTCACCGGGGAGCAGGCCGCCCGACTCGCGGCGGAGGCCGGCGTCCGGATGCTGGCGCTGAACCACCTCTCACAACGCTACCGCATCCGCGAGATCCTGGCGGAGTGCAAGCCGATCTTCGAGAACACCTATGCCGCCCGGGACTTCGACCGCTTCAGGATCACGCGGGAGACGATCACCCTCTCCAACCGGCAGCTCGACGACGACGAATCCTTGATCGAGCAGATAGGGGCGATCGATGCGGCAGACCTATAACCCAGCCCTGCCGTGCGGCAGACCTATAACCCGGCCCT
>CAYMAQ010000085.1:8742-14240 GCA_964388385.1 uncultured Anaerolineales bacterium
ATGCGGCAGACCTATAACCCAGCCCTGCCGTGCGGCAGACCTATAACCCGGCCCTGCCGTGCGGCAGACCTATAACCCGGCCCTCCCGCGCGGCAGCCCACGCCCCAAAAATCCCCCTCACGGGGGATTTTTCTCGTTTTGCGGATGGCCCAACGCAATCCCAACCTTTTTCAACGCATCCCATCCTGAGTTCCAACATGCCTCATCGGTTACGCCGACCGTTTTATGTTACGTTTGGACTGCAGCCTATTCAAGGGAAAATTAAGGAGTGTAAGCCCTATGCCCGAGATCACCAGGCGTTGTCCATACAGCTATTCGATTGAGGCGTTACAAGACACGGCATGGCGATTGAGCCGCACCATCATCGAGATCACGACCCGGGCCGGGTCGGGTCATCCTTCGAGTTCGCTCTCGGCCATCGATCTGATGACGGCGCTCTATTTTGGGGGGTTCATGTGCTATCGTCCCCAGGAGCCCGATTGGCCGGAGCGCGACCGTTTCATCCTGAGCAAGGGGCACGGCGCACCGGCGTTGTACGCAGTGCTGGCGGAGGCGGGATTCTTTGAACCGGTCCTGCTGCCCACCCTGCGAAACATCGGCAGCCCGCTGGAGGGTCATCCCAATATGCGCCGCCTGCCCGGCGTCGAGGCATCGACCGGGTCGCTGGGTCAGGGGCTCTCGATTGGACTGGGCCACGCGCTCGCCGGCAAGGTCGACGACCGGCCCTATCAGGTCTACGTGATGATTGGGGACGGCGAGTCCCAGGAGGGCCAGATCTGGGAGGCCGCGATGTCGGCCGGCAAATTCCAGACGGAGAACCTCACAGCGATCCTCGACTTCAACAAATTCCAGCAGACGGGCGCCGTCCGCGACGTGATGCCCACCCTGGAGCCCATCGAGGACAAGTGGGCGTCCTTTGGTTGGGACGTGCACGTGGTCGATGGACACGTGATGGAGGAGATCGTGGAGGTCCTCCAGGACATCCGTACCACGGCGCAGCAGCCGCAGCTTATCATCGCCAGCACGTTGAAGGGGCGCGGGCTCTCCCCCTTCCAGAAGGATCATGTCAATCGCAAGCACGGGGTCCCGCTCACCCCCGACGAGGCCGAGGTGGCCCTGGCGGAATTGGATGAGGCCAAAGTGGTCAGCGCTTACGCAAGACCGGACCTGGTGCCAGAGATCACCCCTGAAGATCGATACGGAGAGGTATAACTATGGATATTGGAAAACGCATCGGCTTAGCATACGGACTGCCCATTCGCAACGCCTTTGGAGAAATGCTCAAAACGATCGGCGGCGAAAATCCCAACCTTATCGTGGTGGACGGGGACGTGGGTAACTCGACGCGGACGCAGTACTTCGGCGATGAGTTCCCGGATCGTTTCTTCAACGTCGGCATCGCCGAGAGCAACCTGATCGGGGTTGCCAGCGGTCTGTGGGCCGCCGGAAAAGACGTGTTGGCGGCGAGCTTCGCGTGCTTTCTGCTCTGCAACGCCTACGATCAGATCCGCATGTCCATCGCCTTTCCCAACGCCAACGTCAAGCTCGTGGGATCGCACAGCGGTATCAGCATCGGAGAGGACGGGCCCAGTCAGATGGCGATCGAGGACGTAGCCCTCGCCACCTCCCTGCCGAACTTCAGTGTTGTCGTGCCCGCCGACGAACCCTCGATGCGCGCGGCGACCCGGGCGATCCTCGCCTACGAGGGACCGGTCTACCTGCGCTCCGGGCGTCCCGAGGTGCCGATTGTCTATCCGGATGGGCTGGACTATGCCCTCGGCAAGGCCAACCGGCTCCGTGACGGCGGCGACGTCACGATCATCGCCAACGGGTTGATGGTCGCGGCTGCATTGGAAGCGGCCCACGACCTGCAGGAGGAGGGCATCGAAGCCCGGGTGCTGGATATGCACACGGTCAAGCCCCTGGATGAGATCGCCGTCGAGCAGGCGGCCTATGAGACCGGCGCCATCGTGACCGCCGAGGAGCATTCGCTCCACGGAGGTCTGGGAGCCGCCGTGGCCCAGGCCGTGGTCAAGCGCCAACCTGTGCCGATGGCGTTTGTGGGCATCCGGGACGAATACGCCGAATCTGGCGAGCCCCAGGAGCTGTTGGAGAAGTACGGACTGATGCCCAGTAACATCCGGGACACGGTCCACAGCGTACTGCTCAAGAAGTAAACGGACGAGACGAACGCAAAACGCGCGTCTATTTATTTAACAGGGGAGGGATGGGTGTCCGAGAGAGATCAGATGGCGGGGAAGACCTGCATGGTGACTGGGGCCAGCCGGGGCATTGGGTTTCACACCGCTCGCGCTCTGGCCCTGAAGGGGGCTCACATCGTGATCATTGGCCATCACCACGGACGGGGGGAAAAGGCCGTGGAACGGATTCACCAGGCAGCTCCCGAGACCTCGGCGGAGTTCATATTGACCGATCTTATGGATCAGGCCCAGATCCGCGAACTGAACCGGACCTTCCGGGAGCGCCACGATCGCCTGGACGTGCTGGTCAACAACGCCGGGGCGTTCTTCCTGCAACGTGAGGAGAGCCCGGACGGCATCGAGCGGACCTTCGCGCTCAACCACCTCAACTACTTTCTCGTCACCAACCTGCTGCTCGATCTTCTCAAGGAGAGTGCGCCGGCGCGGATCGTCAACGTCTCCTCGGAGTTCCACCGGGGATCGAAGATGCACTTCGACGACCTGGAGTTCGAGCGGCGCCCTTATTGGGGGATGACGGCGTATGGGGAGTCGAAACTGGCGAATCTGCTCTTCACCTACGAGCTGGATCGCCGCCTGGAGCGTGAGGACGTCACAGTCAACGCGCTTCATCCCGGGTTCGTCAACACGCACATCGGCAAGCAGTACCCCTTACTCCGACCGTTTATCAGTATCGTGCACGCGCTCTTCGCCAAGAGCCCGGAAGAGGGGGCCGAGACGCCCGTCTATCTTGCCAGTTCATCCGAGGCGGCGGGGGTCAGCGGGAAGTACTTCATCGACAAAGAGGTCGTCCGCTCCTCGGATGCTTCGTACCATGAGGGGGATGCCCGGCGCCTCTGGGAGATCAGCGAGGTGATGACCGGATTACGGATCTGATCCCAAATAACTAAAGCGTTCCCGCGTTCCTAGGGGCGTCACGGAAAATTTCAGTGTTTTATGTTCGGATCTGTAAAGGAATGAGACGTGCGCCCTTCGATTATATCTGTGATCGCGAGGTGTATATGGATGAAGAAGGAGAAAGCAGATGAACGGATTCTTGGGCACCGAGGCCTCTCTCGGATCGGATTTATCGCTGGTTGTCTCGTGGATCCTCGGCATCGTCGCGGTGGCAGGGGCGGTCAACGGACATCGACGCCGTTTCTCGAAGCACTGTCCGGTGATGACGGCGGGCGCGTTTCTCAACTGGATACCCGTTCTGATCGTGATGATCCCGACCTGGCTGGGTACGCTCACAAACGGGGGCGGCGGGGGGGCCGAAACGCTCGCCCCTGTGGGCCATGGGGTGCTCGGCGCGATCACCCAGCTTCTGATGACCTACACGGTGGTCCGAATGCAGTGGCTCGAGGATCTGCCCCCCGAGAAGCCCCTCTGGCTGATGCGGATCACGATAGGATTGTGGATTCTGACCGTCATCGGCGGCACCGCCGTCTATCTGACGCTTTACGTCCTCTAATCAGTGACCGACATCTCAACACCTTTAGAGCCTTGATAAGCCCTGAAAGGAGCCATTTGTGTTTAGCAAGCGAACGTTAATACTGTTAGGATTCATCCTGGGGCTGATCACTTACCTCACCGGGTGCGCCGCGCCCGCGTCACCGACGCCCACCCCGACGGGCGAAATGCCCGCCGCCACGGAGACGTCCGCACCGCCGTCGCCGACGAGCGCGCCGCCCACGGACACCCCGGCTCCAACATCGACCCCTGAGCCGCCGACGCCCACACCGACCCCGGAGCCCGACCGGATCGCGCTCTACGCGGTGGGCGCCGCCGACGGGCGCAGTCTCTTCGCGCTGGACGCCGACGGCGGAACGACGGACCTGGGCGTGACCGTCTACGACCCCGCCGCCGTCTCCCGCGATGGACGGTGGGTCGCCACCACCGACCAACCCTCGCCCGCCGACGAGGTGCACGTGACCGACCTGCAGGCCGACAGCACGACGACCTTCCCGGTGACCCCGGATTTCGACGTCTTCGGCATGACCTTCGACCGGGATGGGGCACGCCTGGCCTACGTGGAGGTCAGCTGGCCCGGGAGCGACGGGACCCCGTGGGCCGTCGTCGTCGCCGATCTGGACAGCGGGACCGTCACCCGGTTCGACGCCGTTTTCAGGGCAGAGGCGGGCATCAAACCCGGCTATCCCATCGGCTGGTCCGGCGACGAGCTGCTGCTCGACACCTTCATCCCCTATACCGAGGCCGGATCTCTCGGAATCTGGGCGCTCACCCTTCCCTCCGGCACCCCATCCGCGCCTATCGACGCCCTGGACCCCGAGGAAATCGTGTCCGGGGACGACTACCTGCTCTCGGCGCGTCTCTCCCCGGACCGCGACCGGCTGCTCTATCTCAACCGGGATTACGACTACACGCCGGATGACTACGGGGAAATCGCCTACGACCTGGCGGTCAACCAGCTCTGGTGGATGGATTTGGAGACGGAGAACGCGCGGCTGCTGGTGGAGGAGACCGAAGGCGGCGCCCTGGGCCGGAGTATCGCCTGGTCGCCGGATGGGAACAACGGGCTCTTCGCCCAGGGGCAGTACGCGGGGGACGACACGTTCGACGTCCTGACGCTCAGAACCATCCCCGTCCGCGACGATCTCCCCAGCCCGACCGAGGTGGCGCCCGTGCCGCTGCCGCTCAACGGCTATCTGACCGACCTTGATTGGTGCACGGGCGAGACCGGTCTCGTCGTGGTCGCCACGGAGTGGGGCGAGCACCAGCTTCACAGCCTGGACGTCGCTGCCGGGGCGACCGATCCGATAACCGACGCGGACCATCTTGAGGTTCTGGGATGTATCCATCAATCCGAGGAGGATGATATGGCAAACGCGGACGTGCTTTACGTGCGGGCGGAAGAGGCGGAGGACGGCACGTGGACCTTCGAGGTCACCGTCGAACACCCGGACACCGGATGGGAGGACTACGCCGACGGCTGGGACGTGGTCACCCCGGAGGGCGAGGTGCTCAAGTCCAATCCCGACGACGCGTTCACGCGGGTGCTGCTCCACCCCCACGAGAACGAGCAGCCGTTCACCCGCAGCCAGCGCGAGATCGACATCCCGGAGAGCGTGACCCAGGTGCGCGTCCGCGCCCACGACATCGTCGATGGGTTCGGCGGGCGTGAGGTCGTGGTCAACCTGACCCAGGCCTCCGGCGAGGACTACGAGGTCGTGCGCAGCGAATAGCGCAAACACAAGGCTTTGAGCCCCCGTCTCCAGAACAGCCGTTGTCCACCGCAGGGGCTCAAAGCCCTGCCTCCCCAAGATCGGTGGACATCCC
>CAYMAQ010000086.1:0-14172 GCA_964388385.1 uncultured Anaerolineales bacterium
AACCTCTTAACTTTATTATATAACCGTCTCGCCATCTGTCAATCGCACTTTCGGCTCGGCAAATATAAGTGATGAGAGCCCACGAGTCGACGCCCTCGGCGAACTAACTTAAGTCAAACATACTTGCAAAAATCGGGGTTAAGAGATATGGTCAGGTTAGAGGGATATCAACTGCCCATACCAACTGCTTATTTGAACGTTGTGTCCGTAAAATCGCCGCTCTCTACGTTTTCACTACGCCCCCCCGATATACTGACAATGGATGCATCGTGTAAAACTTCGCATACGACGGATCGAGGAGGTTACCGCCATGGGTCGTAAAAATCGCCGGTACGACATCGCGTTCCTTATCACCGCGCTGGTCTTGTTCCTGGCAAGCATCGTCGGACCGCAGAGGTCGCAGGCCGCACCCTCGGCGGGGGCTGCCATACAGCGCGCCTGGCAGCGCGCCCAGGAGATCGGAACCTATCACTTCTCCACCGAAATCGTGCAGACCACCTACCCGGCGCCGGGCGTGACCAACGCAGGGCGCAGCAGCCAGACTGATAGGCTCTATCTCGAAGGGCGCGTCGACACGCCGGCACGTCAGATGGAACTCATGCTACGCCCTGAGGGTGGCAACCTTCTCAACCGCCGCGAAAGCTTTGAGGTGCGCATCGACGGCGATCAAGCCTACGGGCGCGAGCCCGGGCGGGAGTGGCGGGAGATCCAGGATTTCTCCGGCGCGTTCGCCCCGGCAGGCGACCTCTTGGGCTACCTCGCCGGCGCCAAAAACATCCGTGCAAGCGAAGGAGCCCAATTCTCCGAAACCGATCACTACGTGTACGAAATTGATGGGCCGGCGTTTGCCGGCTATATCCGCGACCAGGTCAAGCAGTATCTCGTCGAAAAAGGTGAATTGCCCCCCGGTGTACGATTGGAAAGCGCGGACCTCTACCGGGACGTGAAAGGCGAGGGCGAAGTCTGGCTTACCTCTGACAACCTTCCCGCTCGGCTCTCAGTCGACCTCATCTACCCACCCGAGGCCAACGGTGCGCGCGTGGAGGCGCGTATCACCACAGATTTCTTCGGTTTTCCGGAAGCGACCCTCAGCACACTCCAACGAAAACTGCAGACCCTCCTACCCCAACAGAGACCCGGGGCATGGCAGCAACTGGCACAGACGCTGGGGATGGCACTGGGCACCGCGGGATTCTTGATCGTCGTGGTATCCCGATGGCGCTCGCGCGTTCTCTATACTGCCGTCGTCCTGGTTCTGATCCTCTCGATGGTCGGGGTGCCGATCTTGAGCAGCGTCAAGGCAGCAGCCTTCTTCGACCGCCAGGCGGCCAAGCAAACACAGCGGGACGCCGAGAAAGCGGCGCAGGCAAAGGCCGAACGGGCAAAAGCAGAACTCGAAGGGCCAGTCTGGGATCCGCAGCGCGATCCACTGGCACAGCAGAAGATAGAACCGCGGGAGGCCACTGCATCGGGGGCGAACGCTGAGGGAGATCCCGAAACAGCATCCTCCAACCTCTGTACCGGCGAGGAAAAAAGCACCGATAGCGACGGGGATGGTCTCACCGACTGCGACGAGCGCACACGCTATCTCACCGACGTGAACAACGACGACACCGACGGTGACAGTCTACTCGACGGCTGGGAAGTGCTGCGCCTGGGCACCCTGCCCACCGCCGATCTGGGCGCCGACAGCGACGGCGATGGCATCGGCGATGGCCTGGAGGTGGTAGGATTCGAGTACCGTGGCAAGCACTGGTACAGCGATCCCAACGACGCTGACACCGATGGCGATGGGCGACCCGACGGCATCGAATGCCCCGAACGGCTGACTGTCGACGTAGATGGCACCGTCAATCCTGCCACACCCTGCGTCGATACCGACGACGACGGCGTCCCCGACCTCTTTGATCTCGACAGCGACGGTGACGGCGTCCCCGACAAAATTGATCTCTCCCCGCTCACCTCGCGGGGCCAGGAGACACCCTTCAACCGCACCAGGCCCTTCCAACTGCTGGTCAACAACCTCCAGCCGCGCCCAGATAGCGAGGAGGGCTATTTCCCCACGCTGGTCGATTTTCAGCTCCGCCCTGAGAATCCCAAACACCTCACCTACGCTATGAACGTGCTCGACTGGCCCAGCGGCGACGAGAAGGGCCAGATCCAGCGCTTCCGAGACAACGACAGTACCTTCGCTGACGCGATGACGCCTGAAGAGGGCGCCTCCGACCCCCGCTCTGCCAACGGTGACCTGCGGCTGATCCCCATGCTGGAGATCGAGATGAGCGGCCCCAATCTCCCCCTGCCGTTGACCACGGCCCGGACGACGCTCAGTTGGCAAAACAACTTTGATTTCGACCTGACGTTGACGCAGCAGGAGAGCGGAATCGAAGCGACGCTCTCCAACGCGGCGGACGAGGCGCAGACTTACGGCCTCCAGGTCTACGAGGGTGTCTGCGGCGACCTCGCCGCACCGGTAGGACAGCGTTTCTCTCTGAGCGCCGGGAGCGACAGCAGCCTGCGCACCGATTTGGGCCAACTGGTCGACGTCGCCGACGGCGAGCACGTCATCATGGCGGACGACGGCACGGATACTGACGCGGTTCGCGCCTGCCTGCCCCTGGGCGATCTGCCCAACGGCACTTCCAGCACGCAGATGATCGACCCAGAACCGCTGCAGACCTACGGCATGTCGGTGCGCGATAAGGACAACGATGGCGCCGTGCTGATCTATACGCCGCTGAACGTCGTTCCCGACGAGACCGGCGGCGGTCGCACGGCCTTCTCCGCCCGCGTCTTCTTCCAACCGCAGGCTGCGAACCTGGGCGACGTGGCGCAGCAGGTGCGCGTCGTCTGGATGGTGCAGGCGTTGACGGATTGGTGCAAGCCCGCGCCGGCCGACGCGCCCGAGGCGGTGGCTAGGACCTGGTGTCAGCTCCCACACAACTGGGAGTTTGACCATCCCCAGATCGTGCACTCCTACTACGAGGATTGGTACCTGACCGGCCTCTCCGTGCGCGAGGACCACGGTCTCAACATGGCCGTCGCCTGGGAGGACCCGGCGGCGGAAAGCGCCGAAGAGCGTCAGGCGGAAAGCTGGCTCTGGATCATGGCCCGCGGCTTGAATAGAGCCTTTGTCAGCGGACGCGACCAGGACGAGAACGGTGTGCGCGACGTGGGCGTAGCAGCGGAGACGGCGGGCCTCACGCTCTCCGAAAGCACCATCGCCCAGCGCTTCGGCACGCCGCCCGCAGCCGGCATCACGACCGAGCAGCGGTTCGGCATCCCGCTCACCGTGACCCTGGGGGTGGAGACCTTCACCTATCCCGACCAGGATCACGTCGCCCACGTGATGATGACCGAGTCGCCGCGCATTCTTGAGGAGAACTTTGGCGAGTACCCTGAGGCGACGCCGACGCTGCTCTTCGCCCGCGAGGAGATCTATCGCTCGGTCGGGCTAAGCGATCCGGCGCCCGGAGACCAGGGCGCGACACTTGATTTCGCCAAGCGGGAGGTCAGCGTGCTCGCGGCACTCAGCTGGTCGCCCTACCGTTTTCGCGAGGGGGCCTGGGAGGGCTACCCCCTCGCCGAATACTGGGATCACCTGGGCGCGGCGCTGAGAGAGGATTTCCACCCCGACATGACTCTGCCGGAGGAGATGCGCGAGGACGTCATCGCCGGTGAAATCTATCTGGCGCGCGCCTATTATCTGACGCTGAACCAGGGACAGATCAATCACGTGCAGATGGACGATCATCCCCTCGGCGGTCAGGGGCAGAGCGACGCAGCACTGGCTGCGGATGTCACCTTCGCGGTCAGCGCTTTTCTGATTCAGATGCTCGCAGACCAGCTGGCGGCTGTCTTGATCGAGACTGCCGCGACTGCCGCACCGGCGTCCCCGCAGATAAATAGCTCCACGGGTCGAATCTCGAACGTTAAGAGTTTCATAGCCAAACTCGGCAGGGGCTTTAAATCCGGGGCCTCAAAGCTGCCGTCGCTATTGACCAAAGTGAAGACGACCTTGGCCACGAGGGCAGGCGTCGCGGGGGCCGCCGGTGTGGGGGCCCTTCTGGGAGTGGCCGCGGCGCTGGTGAGCGGTTTAGCATTGGCCGGCCTGGTCGATGCAGTAGTCATGATCCAGGTTATCATCACCACAGTGATCGCCGCGACTATGGTCTACACACTCATTATGTCTTTCAAGGACTTGTTGAGGTCACAGACCCAGGCGGCCCAGGGCGCCGCGACCACCGCCGGTACCGCGGGCGCCAACGCCGCCCGACAGGTCGGCAGACAGGTTCAGACGATCTCCAGGGCAGCCATGGTCTGTGCCGTGATTGGCTTAATCATTGGAGTGGTGGTGGCGTTCGCCGGTATGTTGACCACGATTTTCGCCGGTCATCACAAAGCCTTCAGCCTGGCTGCCAACGCTGCCTTCGCCGAAGCCGTGGCCTACACCGTCGTCGCCGCCCTCATGTTCGCCATCTCTATGATTCCCGTGGTGGGGCAGATTATCGTGGCCGTCATCGCTGCCATCGATGCGCTGATCGCTGCCGCCTGCGCCATCGGCACCGCCATCGCCGGCGAGGACGTCAGTCAACGGCCCGGCGGCTTTTTCTGCAAGGGTATATCAGGGCTCGCCGCCGAGATGTTCAAGCAGCTGATCTACAGCAGCACCGTGCTGGTGGATCTGGGCGATGAGGATCGGCTGACCTTTGGCGCCATTGATTACGCGCTGCCGAATCCCGAACTGGGTCTCAGCGCGGGCAATCCCGTGAAATACAGCGCCGAGTTGACCAACACCATTGAGCTGGTTTCCGTCGTGGCGGCCGGCGACGAGATGAAAGAGGCGTGGGAAAGTGGAAACGTACCCTTCCCGGCAGAATGGAAATCCATGTCCTACTGGTGGCAGTTCAAGGACGAGAACGCCAAAAAATCCACCTTTGACTATCACTGGCAGACGGAGGAAGCGGATCTTAAGGATGTGGACTTCGACTCGATGAGCGACAAGTGGCAGACGACCGGTGAGGCGCACACCTTCAGCTTCAACGCCAATCCCACCAGCGCGCCCATTCCATTGGGCCAGGCCGGACTGAACCAGCGGCCCACGCTCTTCCTCTCGGAGGGCTACGACGTGCCCGTGCAGGAATGTTTCGCCTATCCCTCTGGTCCCCAGTGCGGCGTGGTGCCATACCTGCCCTACGCCTGTCTCGTGCCTATCTGTTACATCCGCCACAAAGAGGGAACCAACCACCTCGATCTGGGCGACCGCTTCATCGTGGACGTTTTCCCCGCCACGCTTGACGAGTTCTACCGACCCACGGCCAAAGACGGCGGATACAGCCCGGCCTGGGCACAGACGTCCTCGGAGGCGAGCGGCGGGACCGTGCGCTTCCCCGTCCAGCCCGATTTCGACGGCGACGGGCTGCTGGCGCAGGTCAAGGGCGGCGCCGATCCCGACGACGGTCAATGGGACACCGACGGCGACGGTCTGAACGACGCCTTCGAGTACCAGCAGGGCACCGATCCTATGCGGTACGACACCGACGGCGACGGCCTGAACGACGCCGAGGAACTGCGCGCCGGGACCGATCCCCGCCGGCAGGATACCGACGGCGACGGTCTCACCGACCGCGAGGAGCTGCAGGGCTGGGACATTATCTACGCCTTCGACGAGAACGGCGAACCGCTGCGCACCAAGGTGACTTCCGATCCGCTCTCCGTGGATGCCGACGACGACACCATGACCGACTTCAAGGAGCGGGCCTACGGCTTCAATCCCAATTGTCCCTCCGAACCACACATCCTCAAGATGGCCTCAGAAGCTCGCGAGGGCGACGCCCCACGGCTCCTGCTGCGTTTCGACGAGGGTGCCGGGGCGGAGAGCTTCGCCGACGCGTCGGGCTACGGCAAGACAGCCACGTGCGCAGCGGGCGCCGGCTGCCCCGCCATCACGGACGGACGCTACGTCACCGGCCTCCACTTCGACGGAGAGGACGCACTGCGCGTGCCCCACAGCGAGATCAACGCCCTGCGCAACGACCTCACCCTCGCCGCGTGGGTTCGGCCCGGACACGTCTCCGACCGCCAGACTCTCATCGGCACGGCGTTCACCGAGAGTGGCAACGGCTTTATGCTCTCCCTGACCACGAATAACCGCCTGGAATTCTATACCTACGGCATCCTCCCCCCCTACGACCTCGACGAGGTCAGACTGCCGACCCATCAATGGTCGCACGTCGCCGTCGTCATGGGCGTGGATAACAGCGTCACTTTCTACGTCGACGGCGTCGCGCGCGGCACCCAGAGCCAAAACGCACCCGCCCACTCGGATCCCGACGACGATCTGCTCATCGGGGCCTCCACCCCTCTTCAGGAGCAGCGTCTCAACAACTTTTTCTCGGGCGATATGGACGAGGTGGCGGTCTTCGACCGGGCGTTGGGCGCCGATGAGATCGCCGCGCTGGTCGAGGCGCGCTACGATTTCAACGATCTCATCGTGCGGCCCGGTGCAACGCTGGCCTATACCGCGACCCTGACCAACAAGCTCTACGACCGTTACGCTCAAGGGCTGCACAGTGTTAGCGCCGTGCAGGGCGGCGCGCTGTCCCAGACCCCGCCACCGGAGACCTTCGTCCTGCAGCCCATCGAGGGCTCCACGCTCGCGGGTGAGGTCAAGGTCGCCGAGACCGCCGCGTCCGGCGCGTTCACACTCACACAGCAGGCCAACGCCCAGATCACCGACTGGCGCGAGGCATCCAACTTCGCCGAACTATGGCTCCCCCTCAACGAGCCGATGGGCGCCACAGCGTTCGCCGACCACTCCGGCAGTATCCCCCCGCGCGATGCGACCTGCGCCGGCGCGTGCCCCACAGCCCACGCACCGGGCTACTTCGACTACGCCTTAAGCTTCGACGGCAGCCAATTCCTCACTCTGGACACCACCCGACGCCTGGGCCTCAAGGGCGGCAGCTTCAGCGTCTCCGCCTGGATCAAGGGCAGCGATCTTCCAAGAAGCGGCGGCGCGGCGAACGACCGTGCCATCCTGGGCACCGACGGTGATACAGCCACCGCGCTGCAATTGCTCGTGCGTGATCGCCGGCCCACCATGAGCATCGGCGGTCAGACCTTGAGCGCAGATGTGACCCTGGATGAGGGGGTATGGTACCACGTCGTCTTCCGCTACAATGCCCACCTGGGGGAGCAGGCCATCTACGTCGATGGGGAGCTGCAGGGTGAGCAGCGCGGCGTCGCGCCCTTCTCCGGCGTGGATAGGGTCTATCTGGGCCGCGCTCGCGGCGGCTGCACCGGGGAGGGTGTTTGTTTCCATGGCGCCATCGACGACGTCCGGACCTTCTCCCGGGCGCTCTCGTTAGAGGAGATTCGCGCCCTCTACAACCGGCCCGTGCTACGCTATCAATTTGAGTCGGACAACCCCGTCGGGACGCAGATCGCCGTTGACGCTTCAGGCTTCGGCAACAGCGCGCAGTGCGACTGGTTGGCGTGCCCCAGCGCAACCCGAGGCGTCTACGGCCAACACGCCGTCCAGTTCGCCGGAGATGACCACTTTGAGGTCTCTGGCACGCCCAGCCTGAATCTGGGCGAGGGCCACTTCACCCTCGCGGCCTGGGTCTGGCCGGACTCCCTTTCGCCTGACGCCGACTCCCCGCAGGGCATTCTGGGCCGCTATTGGGGCGCCCACGATACAAGCGTGGAAGGATCAGGGGATAGGATCGACCGTGTGGAGCACTCTTACCCCTCACTCTTCAACGTCGGCGGCAGGCTGCGCTTCGGCTACGGCACAGGCGAACACTGGGTCACCCGCACCACCTCGAATACCGTGCTGACCGAGGAGAGCTGGAACCACATCGTCCTCAGCTTCGGCCCAGAATCCACGGGCGACGGCGTGCAGCAGTACCGCGCCGTGCTCTACGTCAATAACGCCGTGGTGGGGGATTGGATCATGGGCGAAGCGCCGCCGGTTGCCGGGGAAACCGACTTCTACGTCGGGCGGGCCAGCGATCAGGCGAAACGGCACATCGATCGTTTCGAAATCATCGATGAGGCCGACGGTCCCGGCGACTGCGAGATCTATCTGGAATGGCAAGATACCCGAATCGGTCGATGGGGAGGGTTGGGCGACGGTGACGTGGTCGATGTGAACAATACCCGTGTCTTCAAAGACAGCGGTATCCTGTACGCTTGGGAGGACGATGAAGGTGCCAACGACGACGATCCCCTTTGTGATGTCAACGAATCAAGCTGTGAAAGCAAAGGATACCCCTACAGCACGAACGAGCCCAGCTACGATCGCAAGATCCTGAATTGGCGGGGCGACGACAGCGAAGGCGTCCTCCACAGAGACACGACCCACATCAAGATCACTCTGGGCGATGACGGCAATCCCGCCTTCTTTAACCCCTCCATCCCCTTCCACGGGCGGATGGACGAGCTGACCATGTACAAGCGCCCGCTCTCCCCCGTCGAGGTGCAGGGGCTCTACTTTTCTGCGTCAATGGCCATGCACCTACCCTTCGACGACCCACCCGGCAGCGAGGTCTTCCAGGACACCGTCGACGTCAGTTTGCAGGGCGGCGCCTACTGCTCGGGCGAGACATGCCCCACAGCGGGCAGCAGCGGGCGTGAGAATCAGGCTGCCCGCTTCGACGGCGTGGACGACGTGGTGCAGACCAACCTGCGCCTGGATCAATCGGCGTCCGGCGGCGGCGCGACGTTAACCGCCTGGGCGAGGCCTGCCAGCGCCAGTTCCGGTGTCCACGACGTGATCCGCAATACCGGTCACGGCTGGTCGGTGGTGCGCGCCGGCGATGCGTGGCAGGTCTATGACGGGAAGCGCAGCGCCGCTGTCACCGCACCCGTCGACGTGGGCCAGTGGCAGCACCTGGCAGCCATCTTCGATCCCCAAAACGGGCTGACGCTCTACAAGAACGGCGTTGCCGTCAACGATACGCCGGTGCCCGTCTACCCCCATCCCGACAGCGCGCCCCTTACGCTGGGCGCGGGCTTCGACGGCGCGATCGACGACGTGCGACTCTTCAACCGCCCGCTTACGGAGGACGACGTCAAAAAGCTCTACAACCGCGTGCCGATCCTTCAGCTACACCTCGACGAACCGCACGGCGGCGCGCCGCCGTTCTACGACGCGGCGGGCGGCCTCGAAGCGACCTGTGAAGCGGGACGCTGTCCCAAGATCGGGCTAACCGGACAGGTCGGGATGGCAGTGGGTTTCAACCTCGAAGCGGACACGCGCACTGCACCCCTGAACGTCGGCCACACGCCGGGTCTTGAGACGCAGACTTTCACCCTCGGCGCCTGGGTCTTGCCCACCACGATAAAAAGCACGCGGCAACTCCTGGTCGAGAACGGATCGAGTGCCAGCCTCTATATCCCGGCGGACAGCTTGAACGCCACGGTGGCGTTCCGGCACAGCGGCGGTGAGCAAGCGGTGAGCGGCGTGACGCCGCTGGTCATGAACCAGTGGAACCACGTTATGGGCACTTACGACGGCGAACAGCTCCGCATCTACGTCAACGGCTACCCACAGGGCGACATCACGACCTCTCAGACACCGACCAGCAGTGACGATCCGCTCCGGGTAGGCAGCGAGGCCTTCGCCGGACGGCTGGACGAGATCACACTCTACAGCCGCGCGCTGCGTCCCGACGAGATACGCGACATCTTCCGCTACCAGGGCAAACTGGTCGAGGCGCGCAGCGGAACCTGGATTACGGTGGACGACGAGCCACCGGTCTCCACGCTGCGCTCCTACAGTCCCGCCCGGCCCTACATCACGCCGGAGGGCGTGGCCCTGCACGTCGAGGCGCAGGACACGACCTCGAGCGTCTCACTGCTGGAACTGGGCGTGGACGGCGACTACACCGCCGCGCCGCGCTGCACCGACGCTGCCGACGCGGCCACCGGTGCCACCGCCTGGTGTCCCTACTTCAACCCCGCAGGCGAGGGGACGTACGCACTCAACACCCGCGCCACCGACCGCACGGGCCACCGCGAATCGCCGACGCGCACTTACACTCTGCACGTCGACGGCACCGCGCCCGAGATCACGATGTCGCTGCCCGACGATCAGATCGTCGCCGCGACGCGGCATCCGACCCTGCAGGGTCACTGGCGCGTGCGGTTAAGCGGCGGGGTGATCGATCCGGCGATCAACGGCGGCGCGCCGGGGAGCGGGGTGGATGCCGAGACCGTCGTCGTGACCCTGATCGGACCGGAGGGCGACCCCCTGGGCGCCGAGCGCCAATCCGCCACCATCGGCGGCAGCACCTGGGCGCTGAACTACGTCTTCAGCGACGCGCGCCCCACGGGCCGGTACACCGTCACCGTCACCGCTGCCGACCGGATGGGCAACGCCGCATCCGTGGTGTTCCCGACGCAACTGCACCTGGATGCCGCGGCCCCCGCCGCCGATCTGGACGTACGCGACGGGGTCGCGATGACCCCCAACCAACCCTTCGGGGGCCAGGTGAGCGAACTACCGCTGCCCAAGGACACCCTTCTCGCTCTGCGCTTTGAAGAGGAAACGTACGGCACCCCAACCTTCTACGACAGCTCCGGAGACCAGCGCCACGGCGCCTGCTGGGGCGGCGTTTACTGCCCCACGGTCGGCTCTGACGGACGATCCGGGAACGCGGCCATCTTCGACGGACGGCAGACCGTCGTATTTCTGTCACCCGAGCAGGCAGCCGGCATCAACGGTCTGTTTCACGACCTCTCCGTGGCGGCCTGGATCAAACCCCGAACCCCCGGCGGCATTCAGCATATTGTGGCAGCGGACCGCGCGTCCAGCCCCAATGACGGATTTGCCTTCGGCCTGAGCGATAACGACCTGCACTTTGAGACCTTCGGCGTGCACAGCTATACGCTGGGCGCCGTTGATGTGCAGACCGGCGCGTGGACGCACGTCGCCGCCGTCATGGACGAACAGAACGACGTCACCTTCTACGTGGACGGCATGGCGCGCGGAACGATGAGCCACGATCAGCCAGCCAACGTGGATGCCGACGACCTTTTCCTGATCGGCTCGGGAAACCTAGGAGGTTCGGATACCGGGTTCGACGGAACCCTGGACGAGGTTGTCGTAGTGGGACGCGCGCTGGGCGCTGACGAGGTGCGTCAGTTGGCGCAGCAGCGCACGGTGGGCGTGACGGCGGTCGATACCGCGTTCCGGCCCGTCCTGCCCGGCTCACCCTTTCACAATCCGACGCAACCGGCTTCCCTGGCCCTCCACCTCCCGTTGGACGATACGTTCAACGCCAATAACGTCGATAACCTGTACTTCACGGATCTGGCCGAACGGGGCACTGCCGCTGCCTGCGGGGGCGGGGCATGTCCCGATCTCAGCACACCTGGCCGGGTGGGCAACGCCACCCGCTTCGACGGTGAAGAAGACACCATCGCCCTGGACAACTTCGGCGCCTTCACCACAACCACCGTCGCGGCCTGGGTCCGCCGCAGTGACGCTGTCGGTGCGCGTCAGACGGTGCTGGCCTACAAGGAGCAGGCTGACTGCGGCTTCGTCCTGGCATTGGACGGCGCCAACGCAAAGCCTTACACGGCCTTCCACGTGGGCAGCACGGGGGCCACGATCGAGGGCGTCGACGGCGTCCCGGCTGCGACCTGGGTGCACCTGGCTGCCAGCTATGACGGCGCGACCCTGCGCCTCTACCGCGACGGCGACCTCGTCACCGAGACCGCTGCGCCCGGCGCGCTGGCGCAGTGTACCGCCGACAGCGCCGTAGGCAGCAACGCCGCCGGCAACGCCGACTTCTTCGCCGGCGCGCTCGATGACGTGCGCGTCTACAACCGCGCGTTGAACACCGCCGAGATCGAGACGCTCTATCTGGGTGCGGACCCGCTGCTGACGCTGCCCTTCAACTTCGACCAGGGCTGGGCCACCGATGGTGCGGTGCTACCCGACACCTCTGCCTGGGATCACACGGCAACGCTCCACACCGGCGGCCCCGTGAACAAGGCGGTCGCGGGCCAGGAGGGCGCCTATGGGCTGACCTTCGATGGTGACAACGACTACGTCGCCGTAGCTCCCGATCCGAGCCTGGCGCTGGATAACGACACGCCGGCCTTCACCCAGGCGGCCTGGGTTTACGCCGAGCCACAAAACGGGGAGCTCTCCCCCATCTTCAGCAGTGCGGCCTACGACACCCCCGAGACGCAGTACCCGTTCCTGCAGGTCATCGAGCGGGATCGGCTGGTGGTGGGCTTCGGCGACGGCGCGACGTTGCACAGCTTCACCACCGATTCTGTGCTGACGCCGGGCAGATGGCAGCACGTAGCGGGCGTCTTCAACGGGCAGACCTACACCGTCTATGTGGATGGCGAACCCGTCGCCGAGACCGGTCAGTTCGCCGGGCTGCGTCCCACCGACGCGCAGCGCTTCGACGTGGGGCGCGGCGCGCGCGCCGAAGCCCTCGGCTGCGCCACGATCGATGAGGTCTCGCTCACTGGCGAGACCTGGGAACAGCAGTGGCGCGTCCGCTACCAGGGTGAGATCATCTACGAGAGCCCAGTCTATCCCACCGCAGGGCGCGCCTACGTGGTGCCGCTGCAGACGGAGTTCTGCGGCATGGCCCCCTTCGAGCTCGAAGCCCGCTACTGGAATGCCGCGACCGGCTGGAACTGGCCCTCGTTGGGTGCCTTTGACCTCACGCCCGCGCCCGGCGAGCACAGCCATACCTTCTCCGCGGGGGGACGGGTGGGCACGCTCATCTGGCGCACCACGACGCCGCAGAGCGACCTGCGCTATTTCCGAGGGCAGTTGGACGCGGTGCAGCTCTATCCCCGCGCCCTCGGCCCGCTGGATGTGCGACGTCTCTACGAGGGGCGCTGGCAGCCCGCCGAGCTCGCGGAGAGCGGGGACGGCGTCGACGTGACCGCCTGGAGCGCGGAGGCGCCCGATGGCCTGGAAGGCTCCTACGAGGTCGACGCGCGCGGCTGGGATCTCGCCGGACACGCCGACACCACCGGGCTCAGTCAGCGGCTGTGGAGCGGTGAGCTGGATACGCTCGCACCGCGTGTAGCGATTACGCGCACCGTGGCGGGCGACCGCTACCACTACAAGACGGTGGCCGAGGATTACAACCTGGTGCGCGACGGTTTCTCGTCGCCCTGCGGCGCGGGCGTCGGTGAGGGTGAATCCTTCGCGGCGTCGTGGTATCAGACGCTCTTCGGATCGTCGCCCGGCGCGGAACGGCTCTACAGTCTCACCGCCGAGTGCAACACGCCCGCCACCGGTCTCTTCCAAACCGGCGTATGGGACGGACAGCCCTGGATCACCGGGCAGCCGGCGATTGTCACTGGCACCGGCGAGACTACGGCCTACGTTCCTGCCGGGCACCTCTGGCAGGTGGACGTCAGCGATCCCGCCCGCCCGCGCCTGGCCGACATCTACCCGGCGGTGGAGGACGCGCAGAGCGTGACGCTGGACGAGACGCACGCCTACGTCTCCGAGGGAACGCGCGGCCTCTCCATCCTACCGCTCGACGACCCATCCGCGCCCGCCGCCCGCTACGACACACCAGGTGAGGCCGTGAACGCAGCCCTGACCGGTGACTACATTGTCGTTGCCGACGGCACCGGCGGCCTGCGCGTACTCGACATGCGCGATCCGGCCCATCCGGTCGAGGTGGGGCACATCGCCACCGGGGGCGACGCCCGAGGCGTGGCGGTCTCCAAGATGCCGACAACAACGAACGGCGTGGGGCGCGCGCTGCCCGCGCCTGCGCCGGTAGACTTCACTGAAGAGAGTATGCTTAAGAAGGATATGCTTGAGAAGAACATGCCGGCGGGGAATATATCCAAGCCAAATACAGTAAGCGGCGCGTCCTCAGAATTATCTGCCGGAACGGGGAGGAAAACAAACTTTTTCCTGATAACGAGGCCGTCCATTTTAAAGAATCATAGCGCTGACGTACAGGTGAGGAACGCGACGCCAGGGATAAAACCAGCCCTACGCACACTTCCTCTGACTGATCAGGCACGTCAAGCCTTGCCTCAAACACTCATCACAAACACCCTTGCTGCAGATGATGCTTACACGCTTGCCGAGGATACGGTGCTTAGCATCAGTGCGCCAGGCATACTGGACAACGACACCAGCAGTGCGGCAATGATCGTACCTGT
>CAYMAQ010000087.1:0-6756 GCA_964388385.1 uncultured Anaerolineales bacterium
ACGACACGGCCATCAATCCGTACATCACGGTCTCGCTGGCTCCTTACGGGCCGGCCGAGGCGTTCCGCGATGGATCGTGAGGACAAGGAGTCAACGATGACAGAGACTCATAAGAACGCGATATGGATCTTTGGGGATCAACATCGGGCGCAGGCATTGAGCTGTAACGGCGACCCGAACCTCACGACGCCCAATCTGGACCGGCTCTCGGCGGAAGGGCAGAACTACGAGCGGGCCGTGTCCGGTTATCCGCTCTGCTGTCCCTTCCGAGGTTCACTGATGACGAGCCGGTATGCTCACGAGTGCGTACCGGGTCACGAATATCCGCTGCCGGAGGATATGCTTACGGTGGCGGATGTTTTCAACGAGCACGGGTTCGATACGGCCTATTTCGGTAAGTGGCACCTGGGGGGATTCCAGGAGCGGCATGGACGCGCGGCGATGTTCATCGTGCCACCGGAGCGACGGGGTGGTTTCGATACGTGGGTGGGCTATGACAATAACAACAGCCAGTGGGATTGCTGGGTCCACGGCGGTGAGGGAGAGACAGCGTTCCACGACCGGCTGCCCGGCTACGAGACCGATGCTCTGACCGATATGATCATTGACTATATCCACCACCGGGGGGAGGCGCGGAAGGCGGGAGAGGGGGCTCCTTTCTTCGCCGTGCTTTCGGTGCAGCCTCCGCACAACCCCTACGTGGCCCCGCAGGAATGGATGGCTTTGCACAATCCGGCTCACGTCGAGCTGCGCGGTAACGTCCCGCCTGTGGAGTGGGTTGAAACGCGGGCGCGCCGCGACCTGGCTGGCTATTACGCGATGATCGAGAATTTGGATTGGAACGTCGGCAGGATTCGGGATGCGTTGGTCGAGGCCGGGCTCGATCTCGATACGCACCTCCTCTTTTTCTCCGATCACGGGGATCTTCTCGGCTCACACGGTCAGTTCCACAAGACCGCGCCGTGGGAGGAAGCGATGCGGGTTCCCTTTATCCTCGGCGGCATGCAGCCCCGCTACGCCGGCCGCTCGGGGCGTCCGGACGTGCCGATCAACCACGTGGACATCGCGCCGACGACGCTGGGACTCTGTGGCATTGATAAACCCGATTGGATGCGAGGCCACGATTATTCAGGGCTGCGCTTGCCCGATCGCCCGCAGACGACCTCGCCGGACTCGGCGTTCATCCAGTCGGTGGTGCCGACGGGGCACGGGGACAGCGTCGACCGCCCCTGGCGGGCGGTGGTCACGCGGGATGGGTGGAAGTACGTGGCGCTGGAGGGCCAGCCCTGGCTGATGTTCAATCTCAACGAGGATCCCTACGAGTTGGTTAATCTGGCTCACAACACCAGGTTCGGAGTCGAACGCAAGAGGCTGCAGGATCGCCTGGCCCAGTGGATCGCTGATACCGGCGATACGTTCGAGCTTCCTCCGTTGTAGGTGCCCGCTGTTCGATGATTAAGGGGATAGGCGTCCACAGTCTGTCCGGTGAACGGTTGTGTGGGAGGTCTTGCTTTCAAAAAGCGCAGAAGTCGGTAAGATTAGACCTGCAGGCATTGTTTTGCAGGGTCCACATTTCATTTGAGCCAAGAACTGAAACCACCGTAGATGCGGTGTCGTGTTTCATTGACGTTAGGGCAGAAGGAGAGTTGGAGGTCTATGGCGAAGAAAAAGTCGAGGTGGCAGAGAGCCGGGGTTGTATTTCAACCCCGGGTTCATCGAGGGTTGCAGGCTGGCATCGATCAGATCGTCGATGCGGTACGCCCAACCCTGGGGCCTTACCCGCGTATTGTTCTGTACGATCGGACGGTGGGAAAAGAGGGTAAAACCCCCGAGCTCCTGGACGATGGCGGTACCATCGCGCGGCGGGTGATCCAGATCGCCGGGCGTGACGCGGATGTGGGCGCGATGCTGGTTCGGCACATGCTGTGGCGTCTTCGAGAGGAGGTCGGGGATGGCACAGCGACTGCGGCCGTGCTTTTTGACACCGTCTATGATGAGGGCCTGCGATATCTGGCCTCCGGTGGGAACGCGATGCGCCTTCGGACTTACCTCGAAGAGGGGCTGCGCGTCATCCTCGGTGAATTGGACGCGATGGCCTATAAACTGGAGGGCAAGGAAGACCTGGGGAAGTTAGCCGAGCGGATCTGCCGCGATGAGGAACTCGGTGAGCTGCTGGGTGAGATCTTCGATATTATCGGCGAGTACGGGCGCCTGGAGATTCGCAGCAGTCAGAGCCGGCGGTACAGCCGCGAATACGTTGAGGGAATGTACTGGGAGGGTGGCCTGCTCTCCCGCGCAATGATCACCGACGCGGCGCGACAGCGGGCTGAGTTGGAGAATGCTGCGGTCTTGATCACAGACCTCGACATTGAGGACCCTCGCGCTCTCATTCCCACCCTTTCCATCTGTGTGAAAACGGGCATTGAGGCGCTGGCGATCATTGCGCGGAGTATGTCCGACGTGGCGGTTGGTATGCTCATGGCCAACAAGAAGCAGGAGCGCATCAAACTCGACGTGCTGGCAGCCAAGACGCCGGGCACCACGGTGACCGCTCAGCGCGCGGCCCTGACGGATATGGCGGTGCTGACCCACGGGCGGGCCCTCCATCGTTCGGCGGGGGATACCCTGCGCAGGGTCAAACCCGAGGATCTCGGCCGGGTGCGCCGAATCTGGGCGGACAAGAACAATATCGGCATTATCGGGGGTAAGGCCGATCCCCGGGAACTGCGCAGACATATCGCGGATCTGCGCGCCCTCTACCAAAAGACGTCCGATCTTGACGAACGTCGGGACATTCAAGAGCGAATCGGAAAACTCCTCGGCGGATCGGCCACGCTCCGCGTGGGAGGGATCACCAAGACGGAGCTGGACTACAATAAGGAGCAGGCCCAACGGGCCGCAGATGCGATGCGCGGAGCGATCCGCGAGGGCGTCGTTCCCGGAGGTGGGGTCGCGCTGTTGGCATGCCAGCCCTCTCTGCGCGATCATATGGCGGAGGCCGAGGAATCGGAAGCGAGGGCCGCTTATAATATCCTGCTCGCAACGGTAGAAGCCCCGATACGGGCGCTCCTGGAGAATGCCGGTCAAGAGCCCGGGGCGGTGATGGGTCAGATACAGAGTGCCGGAGCTGGATATGGCTATGACGTCGTGGAGGAAAAAATCGTCGACGTGCACGAGGCCGGTATCTTGGACGTCGCCTCTGTCGTTAAAGCGGCCGTCCGGAGCGCTGTAAGTACCGCCGCGATGGCGTTGACCACCGATGTCGTTATTCACCGTGCATCTGCACCTGAATCATTCACTACGTAAAGGAGAGGGACTGTTCATCATGGCAGATCAACCCATACCCGACGCATTTGAGAACGATCTGGTCTACAGTTTGTCCTGCGACACCGAAACGGGCCTCTGCTTTGCGGCCCGTGGCTCGGGACTTTACCGTTCTGAGGACGGTGGATCGACGTGGGCGTTTGCCTACGAGTCCCTGGAGATTGCGGAACCTCTACCCACGATATCCGTGATTACGGCCCCAGGTTCCCATGACCCCGACAATTTGCGGGTCTTTGCCGGTGTGCCGGGCGGGGTGGTGCGCTCGCTGGATGGCGGGGCGACCTGGATCGCCGAGCCCCTGGGGTCGCCGCCTCCTGCTGTCTCGGACCTGGTTATCTCCCCGGACTTCGAGGAGGACGGCGTGATTGTGGCCGGGACGACTGAAGACGGCGTCTACCGCTCTGCGAATCGGGGTTCCAACTGGACGCGGTGGAACTTCGGCCTTCTGGATCTGAACGTGATGTGTCTGGCAATCTCGCCGGCCTTTGCGGAGGATGAGACGCTCTTCGCCGGGGTGGAGAGCGGCATCTTTCGTAGCACCAATGGTGCCCGCGCGTGGCGGGAGATCGATCTCCCGGTTGGGTTCGAACCCGTGTTGAGCCTGGCAATTTCGCCTGCTTACGCGGACGACGGCACGCTCTTTGCCGGTACGGAATCGCAGGGTCTGCTGAGATCCGAGAACGGGGGCAAGACGTGGGAGCGTATTGAAACCGGCGACCTGGTCGGCCCGGTCAATCAGTTGATCCTCTCCACGATGGACACACCCTCCTTTACGCTGCTGGCGCTGTTGGAGGACGTGCTTCATGTGTCCCGGGATGGCGGCGCGACGTGGCAGCTTTTGGAGACGGAGGTCGGTCGGATCACAGCGGTTGCAGCGCTCGAAGGGTTGGATCGCGGCGGGCCGTTGCTGGTCGGCTGCCTCGATGGGGCGATTCACCGGATCGATCTTACGGTTTAGAAGGATCTCACCTGGGATTGAAAACGACGTAACGACTGAAACCGATCTGTAGTTTATGGATCTGGTCATAAATAACCCAAGCGTTTCTGCATTTACCCGGTATCATAGAAAAGGTTAGCGTTTTTTATGTCCGGATCTATGACCTGATCGCACGGGGGTGAGTATGCAGTACAAACTCTTCATGATGCTGGCCCCGTTCGCCGTTGTGGTCTCCATTGGCGTCATCCTCTATGCGTGGCGCTACCGCGCCGGTACTGCGATGCCGGCGCTCCTGGGGTTGCTGGTAGCCGTGTCGGGGTGGTTGATTTTCAATATGTTTGAGTTGGGCGCGCAATCACCGACTGCCACGCAGTTCTGGTCCAAAGTCAGCTATCCGTTCATCACCCTCACGCCCGTCGCATGGGTTGCTTTCGCACTCCAGTATACGAACCGGGATGCCTGGCTGGCGCCACAACGCTTCTGGGTCGCGTATCTTGTGCCCCTGGTCACGATTGTGCTTCTCATCACGAATCGCTACCACGCCTTGATCTGGGAAGAGGTGGCATTTGTACGCGTCGATCGATTGCTGGCTATGCACGTCGAGCACGGCTTGTGGTTCTGGGTTCACGTGATCTACAGCTACGGACTGGTTCTCATCGGGGCGCTTTTCATCGGACAGGAGACGCTTAGCGCTCTTCAGCTCTACAGGAAACAGTCAATCTGGCTGATGACCGGGGCATTGATCCCGATTCTGTTCAATTTGGTCTACGTCTCCAAGCTCGTTCCGGGCTTCGAGAAGGATTACACCTCAATCAGTTTCGCTCTCGCCGCGATCTTTTTCGCTGCCGGTATGTTCCGACACCGGCTTTTCGATCTCAAACCGGTCGCCCGGGCCCGGGTGGTGGATACGATCGGCGATGCGATGTATGTATTGGATTCGGAGGGGCGCATCGTCGATCTGAATGCGGCCGGCATCGCCTTGCTTCCCGAGGTCGAGACCGAATTGGAGGCCGTGGGGGTTCCCCTGCGGAGATTCTGGTCCGCCTCTCTTCAGGTTCTGAACGGGGATGAGGGTCGGGAGGCGACGCGAGGAGCGATTCAGCGGGACGTGGCGTTGGAGGTCGCGGGTGAGATGCGGCACTTCGACTGTCGTATCTCGTCGCTGGATGCGCGGAGCCGTCATCCGAAAGGGGACCTGGTCCTGCTCCGTGATATCACCCGGCGCGTGCGGGCCGAGGCGTCCCTGCGCTACCATATGGATGAGCTTACGACGCGCAATGAGCAGCTCGATGCATTTGCGCATATGGTTGCCCACGACATCAAGAGCCCTCTGGCGACGGTGATCGGATACGCTGATATGCTCAAGGGCCTTTTCACGACGATGTCCGACGACGAAATTGAGACGCATCTGAACGTGATCGTCGAGACCTCTACGCAGGTCACGCGTATTGTCGATGCGTTGCTGCTCCTGGCACGCGTCTCCCGGCAGGAGGAGGTCGATGTGGACGTGTTGGATATGGAGGTCCTCCTCGACCGCACGTTAGCCAGGCTTTCCGGGATGATTGAGCGGTCGGGTGCTACCGTGAAGCGTCCCGCGACCTGGTCACCCGCTTTAGGACACGTGCTCTGGATCGAGCAAGTATGGATCAACTATATCAGTAACGCGATCAAGTACGGCGGCCGCCCCCCGAAGTTGGTGTTGGGCTATGACGAGATCCCGAATGGGGACGATGGGCAAGCTTTTGTCAAATTCTGGGTGCGGGACAACGGCGAGGGTCTGAGTGAGGTGCAGCGATCCAAGCTCTTCACTCCGTTTACCCGTCTCCACACGGACCGGGCTCAGGGGCACGGCCTGGGGCTCACCCTTGTACGGCGGATCGTCACCAAGCTGGGCGGTGAGGTGGGGGTCGAGCGTGCAGCGGAGGGGGGGAGCTGCTTCTGGTTTACCCTGCCATCCCCCGCGTTTAAGGCATCCGAGGGTTCTGGATCGAGCGTCTAGAATCGTGCGGTACGGGGCCGGCGAAGTCTTATTCCAAGGAGAGAGTATGGCCAACGAGACGAAGATCAACATAGATCCAATGGCAGACGTTCACCCCTCAGTGATCCTGGAGGGCAACGTAACGATAGGGGCTTACACCAAGATCGATGCCGGGACGGTGATCTCCGGCAACGTGACTATCGGACATCATACCCTCATCCGCTGTAACGTCGTGATCCGGGGGACCAACGTCATCGGCAATTATACGCATATCTATGACTCGGTCTGCATCGAAGGTGGGCGTCCGGCTAAGGTTGGTACCTCGTTAGCGGAGGAACCGGAGCGGACGATCATCGGAAATGAGTGTTGGATCAACCACGGCGCCACGATGCACGGGACACAGATCGACGATCAGGGCGCGGTCGGGCTGAACGCCTGCTGTGACTACAGCACGAAGATCGGCCACGGCGCCATTCTCGCCAATGGCAGTGCAACCCGGGTGGGGCAGGTGATCCCT
>CAYMAQ010000087.1:6856-14141 GCA_964388385.1 uncultured Anaerolineales bacterium
CCACGGCGCCATTCTCGCCAATGGCAGTGCAACCCGGGTGGGGCAGGTGATCCCTGCAGATGTGTTCGCAGAGGGTGTGCCGGCGGAGATCAAGCGGGAGGACCTCACCGACGACGACCGGCAGGCCTACTTCGGGGTGCTGCCGAGGGGATGGACGCACTATGAGGCCGGGAGAATCGAGGCCGCGATCAAGGCGGAGAGAGCGGCGTCAAGCGAGTAAATTCGGGGACGCAGTCCTTCCGATGAGGTCGCGTGGGAGCTATTCTTGTGTTGATCGCAAGCATTGAGTAAAATACGGGCCGTTGCAACCGTTGATAACTGACGCTGCCGGTATGGGCGTCGCCAATGTCTGGGTTTCAGGGAGGTTGTTTCATGCAGTGGGAGAACTTGACGTCGTTGGATTTCAAAGGGGCGGTAGAGGCGTGTGAAGGGGTCGGCATCGTGCCCATTGGCGTGATCGAGCCCCATAGCGCGCATCTGCCCCTGGGGATGGACATGTTTGCCGTGCATTACAGGGCGTGTCGAGCCGCCGAGCGGGAACCGGCGATCGTCTTCCCCGCGTACCCGTACGGCATCAATCACGAGTCCGCGCACTTGCCGGGCTCGGTGGTCTTCGGTCGGGATCTGGTCTTCTCGATCCTGGAGAACGTCTGCGATGAGATGGCGCGCCATGGCATTACCAAGATTATTCTGTTGAGTGGGCACGGGGGAAACCGCTACTTCCTTCCGCTCTTTGTGCAGACCTTGATGGAGGCGGAGAAACCCTACACCGCCTATTTTGCCTCCCCGCACGGTTCGCGAGAGGCGCTCGAGGTCCTGGAGACCGATGAATACGGTCACGCGGGCGAGTTGGAGACCAGTATGGCGCTCTATATTCACGGTGAGCTGGTGAAAATGGACCAGGTGCCCTCCCAACCCTTCAAGAGCCTGGCACGCGGTCAAGCGCTCCAGGATGTGGGGGCCTATTCGCCGACCGACTGGTACGCGATGTATCCGGCGATGTACGTGGGCGATGCGAGCAAAGCGACCGCCGAGAAGGGAAAGGTCCTGGTCGAGGCCGGGATCGATGCGTTGGTCAAGCTGATCGCCGAGGTGAAGGCGGATGCGGTCACGCCCCCGCTGCAGGCGGAGTTCCAACGATTGGTACAGCATCCCGAGATCCCCGAGGCGTGGGCGCAGGACGAATCGGAGTAGGCGTGTTCGGTGGAAACTGGACTTCCCATTGATTCACGCTTCGAGCCTTCCAGTTATCAAAAGGGCCCTTCTTTGATAAAGAAGGGCCCTTTTTGGGGTCGGTGAAGGGTATCAGAGCCCTCGCCTAGAGGTCGTCTTCATTCTCTCTGGCCTCTGTATCGTCGTCGAAGAGGTTGTCCAGCGCTCGGCCCCAGACGTCACTGAGCGGCGGGACGAAGGGCTTCCCCTCGAACTCCTCGGCCAGCTCTTCCAGGTAGCTCTGGACGTCGAGATCGGGCACCTGCTCGTCGATCTCCTCGATCTTGGCGTCCATCGACGCGACCAGCTCGTAGCTCTGGTTCTCGAGCTCCGTGAGGTCGAACTCCATCTCGAACAT
The DNA here is from genome assembly GCA_964388385.1 of uncultured Anaerolineales bacterium. Classification (GTDB taxonomy): domain Bacteria; phylum Chloroflexota; class Anaerolineae; order B4-G1; family SLSP01; genus PWVB01. Next base: position 8,427 of record CAYMAQ010000087.1, read on the forward strand.
GTGGTTGAACCGGCGCATCAGATCGTACCACGCCTTGAAGTCGGTCTCGATGCTGATGGTCTGCACGAGATCGGAGACCTCCCCGAAATTGTAGGCCGGCACGAAGGCGTAGAAGACCAGGAACTCGATCCCTTGCCGCTCCGCGAAATCGACCATGTAGGTCCCGATGGTGGTCCCTCCCTGGTAGTTGGAGAATCGGACCGAATACATCTCCAAGTCCTCTTTCATCTCCGGCATGCTGTAGACGCAGGAGACGTCACGGTCGTGATCGTAGGGCATAGCCCCGTAGACGCCGCCCACCGCAGCCACGCGCTTGACGCCCAGTTCCTCGACGGCGTTCAGGAGTGCCTCCGTGTACCGGTCCGCCTTGAGGTGCGGTTCCTCGCCAATAAAGATAACCAGCCCCTTGCCGTCGATCTCCGTATAATAGAACTCATTGACCGGTTTGCTCAGGGCGGTGCGATAGCCTTCCTCGAGCTGGATTTCGGGACGCAGGAAGTGATGGGTGCCCGGAATCTGGAAGATGTAAAAGCCGTCGTCCTCAATCTCACCGATCTTCTGCGCATCGGTTTTGTGAATCAGGTAAAGTGGCAACCCTGACGAGATCGCTCCGGCATCCGCCCATTGGTTCCATCCGGCGATCATATAGATATCATCGACGTCAGGTTTTTCCCACAGTGTAACCAAGTCATCCATAATTTATATCCTCTGCCTTAACCGTATACAGTCTCTATGTCCTCATTATACCGCAAAGTGCGGCGCTGAAAGGTGCAAGTCAGAATCATCTTCTGTCAAACTCACCCCCTGGTGGGAGTTCGATCCGTCCTACAGGGAATCAGAGCGGGACAACCTTGACCGGATCGGGCTCGTTTATGCAGACCGGATTGCGCAGCGGTCTTCCAAAGGGTTCGGCCCCGATCTCAATCTCGTCGCCCGGCTGGATGGTGACACCGTCGGCGAAGCTCAGTGTGGCGGTCCCGAAGAAGTGCGCATGCACGTCCCCCGGTCGCCGGAACGGGGCGTATTTGAAGTGATGATGCTCCAGGTTGTCGATGGTGTGCGACATATTAGCCTCCCCGCTCAGGAAGGGCTTCTCCCAGATCACCCGTTCGTCGCGCAGGATTCGCACCGTCCCCTCGACCGAGTCGGGGAGGGCGCCAAGGCGTATCTCCGGTCCGAACGCGCAGACTCGCAGCTTGGAATGGGCCAAATAGAGGTAGTTCAGCCTTTCCATCACGTGATCGGAGAACTCATTGCCGAGGGCAAAGCCGATGCGAAACGGGGTGCCGCCCGGACCGATGAGGTAGAGACCGGCGATCTCCGGCTCCTCCCCCCCATCGAGGGCAAAGGAGGGGCTGCGGAGCGGTTGATAAGGCGCTGCCACGGTCGACCCATCGCCCTTGTAGAACCACTCGGGCTGGACACCGACCTCCCCAGGCGATGGTTTTCCCCCCTCCAAGCCTAAACGGAACATCTTCATGCTGTCGGTGAGGGCCTCGACCCCTGCTTTGTGCATCTGGTCCCTCGCATCGGCGCTTCCCAGGTGGGTGAGACCGGTCCCTGTCACCAGCATGTGAGCCGGGTCGGGGTGGTCCAAGGGAGGAAGCAGGCGTCCCGCGCGGATCAGGGGGGCGTAGGCGAGGTCGGGATCGGTCGGCAGTGTGTCAATCAGGGCCGCCAGTTTGACCTCGCGGTCGATCGCCTGACGGGCCAAGTCGTAGAGGGTCTGCGCGCCCTGGAGGGGTGTCACCGTTTCGATGCTGCGGACCACGCCCACCCGGCGCTCGTCCTGCGGATCGAGAAACTGAATCAATCGCATCGTTCTATCCTTTCCGTCTTCACCGAGGAAGGTGAAGGTCGGCGAAGTTCATGTATTGATCCCAATCGTAGATCGTGACGTCGTGGGGGCCGGGGCGGACGTGATAGCCGATGCGCCCGTGGACCGCCTCTCCGACGGACGGCATGGTTTTGGCAGGGAGTCCCTCGGTATCGAGGAGGCGGTAGACCGGGTCGGCGGCTTGGGCAGCCAGGAACTCGCCGCGCGGGTCGCTCCATAGATCGTCCTCGGCGCTGGCGATATAGACCGGGCGGGGCGCGATGAGCGCGATCAGCATATGCTGATCGATCGGCAGCGCGTCATCCCGGTCGTTATAGCGCCTGAAGTTGCGGCAGAACCAGTGCGGAAAGGTTGTATTGATCCGTTTGACGGTCTCGCCAAAGCGGCGACGCGAGAGCGCGGCACCCCCGCATCCCGAGTTGTTGGAGATGACCAGGGCGAACCGGGGGTCGGTCGCGCCGGCCCACAGCGCGGTCTTGCCCAGACGTGAGTGTCCTATCACCGCGACGTTTTGCGCGTCGACGTCATCCTCGGTCTCGAAGTAGTCCATCGCCCGGCTCAGGCCCCAGGCCCACGCCGCGATGGTTCCCCAGGCGTCACCCCGCCGGTCGTCCCGGGGATAGAGCGCGTGCACCCCGTTGCGGAAACCGTCATCGTAGTCGGGGTCGAGGTCGCCGCAATAGATCGTCGCCAGCCCGTAGCGGCGGGCGACGATCCGTTCGACGGGCCACCGGGACGTAGCGGTCCCCCGCGATGCCTCGGTAGCGCGGTTGTCCCTGATACCCTTTTCGGGATTGGGGCGCATCCATCGGGTGGAACGTGTGATTCCCGGATCGGGTTCGATTGTATGATTCCCGAAGAAGTTGAGGCCGACGAAGAGTGGAACAGGGCCTTGAGCCGCCGGGGGAAGATAAAGCAAAATCTGCATCGTGGGGCCTTCGGCGCGGTCCGACAGATGCACTGTGATCTCCTTGCGTCTGGCCTTGCCGTTGAGGGCGTCGTCGGCTGTACTCTCGACCTCGAAGGCCAGGGCCTCGGGCTTTCGAGGCGCGCGTCCGTAGACGTGGTGCTCGAACCGGGCCAGAAGCTCGGGCCGCCGAAGCGAGAGCCAATCATCGGGGCGGGTCACCGGGGTGCCATCCGCAAAAGTCAGCGGATCCGGCAGTGTGTACGTCGGAACTCGACGTTCGTCATAGAGCGTTTCGTCCTGGGTCGTCATCGTCTTTGTCCTTTCTCTCTTCTCAGGGGTTCGAAGGGTAGGTCTTCAGAAATTTAAGGATATGCGCATTCACTTGCTGGGGCCTTTCGTGGTGCACCCAATGGGTTGCGTCCTCGATCATCGTCAGTTCGCCTTGCGCGCAGCGTTCGGCGCTGGGACGGGCCATCGCCCGATCGAGGAATCGGTCCTTGGCGCCCCAGAGGACGAGGGTCGGCACGGGGACTGTCTCCGTCTCCGCCGGTGGTGTTCGTACGCGCACGGCGGCCCGGTACCAGTTAAGCATCGCGGTCAGGGCGCCCGGTTGACCCCACGCCTCGCGATATCGGTCCATTTCAGGGGTGGTGAAGGTATTGGGCAGGCTGCTTGTCTCCATTGCCTTGGCTAACATCGCGCCCTTGCGCCGCCCCAGTACCCATTCGGGCAGCCAGGGCAGTTGAAAGAATCCAATGTAGGCGCTGCGCCGCAGTTGATCCAGACTGTGACGGAGATACCGCTGCATAACGCGTGGATGGGGGACGTTGAGGATCACCAGGGCGGTCAGCCGCTCGGGCGCTCGTAAGGCGACCTGCCAGCCTACGGCGGCGCCCCAATCGTGCCCGATGAGCACGGCCCGCTCGCGACCGGCGGCGTCGATCAGCGCCACGGCGTCCCGGGCGAGGACGTTGACGGCGTAGTCGGCGACGCGATCGGGTTTTTCGCTGCGGTTGTAGCCCCGCTGATCGGGAACCCACAACCGGTATCCAGCCGCTGAGAGGGTCGGGATCTGAGATCTCCACCCGTACCAGAACTCGGGGAACCCGTGTAAAAGCAGCATCAATGGGCCGTCCGGCGGACCGGCCTGGGCCACATGTAGGCTGACGCCGTTGACCGGGATTGTTTGATGATCAACCGCCGGTCGGGCCTGGCGTTCTTCCGCTGCATCTCTCTGGGTTGTGATGGCAAATCCTCCAGACTGGGTATCGATTCCGGGCGATCGCAGTTAGGCGAAAAGGCTCAAAGCCCCACGCCGTAGGGACGGGTTCGTTGTCAGATGCCCCCTTAGCCAAGGTTAAAATCGCCAAAGAAGGGGCTTTGAGCCCTAACCACAATTACCCCAGGTATCGATTAGGGATTGTGGCGTGCTCCTTATGACTGGAGTATACTGGTCAGGGACTGTGGAGCAAGTGATTCTATGTCCGGGGTACGGGCATCCACGCTGAGCGAAAGCATAAGGTCTGGGAGGAGCACGTGCGTTGTCCCATATCCGTGCGGATGCCGAAAATTGAGTTTTCTGCTAGGATGCGGGTGCAGACGGCTTATTAGCGTGGTGGTGACGTTGCGGAAAGGGGGACCTGTATGACGGATCGCGAGACCATTCTCCGTGCTGTGCGGTTCGATCATCCCGAGGTGATCCCGATCTCAATGTCGATTAATCGGGCCTGCTGGCATCACTATCCGCAGGATGCACTTCAAACGTTGATGGTGGAGCATCCTATGCTCTTCCCCAATTTTGAGCCTCGGCCGCTCCCGGTCGAGCCCGACTACGCGCCGTGGCGGGTGGCAGGACACCCCTATACTGACTCGTGGGGATGTGTCTGGGAGACAATCGAGGACGGTATCACTGGGGCGGTGATCCGACATGCCCTGTCGACGTGGGAGGTGTTTGATTGCTACGAGCCACCCGACCCGTCGGAGCAGGACGGCTGGGGGGCGATTGATTGGGATCGTATCGGGACACGGATCGAACGAGATCGCGCTGCGGGACGGATCACGAAGGGCAACCTGCGCCACGGTCATACGTTTCTCACGTTGAGCTACATCCGAAGTTACGAATCTCTGCTCTTTGATATGGTCGACGGATCCCCCGATCTCAGTCGCCTGATTCAGATGACGGAGAAATTCAACCGTGGATTGGTCGAACGCTATATCGCACTGGACGTGGAATGGATGGGATATCCGGAGGACCTGGGGATGCAGCGCGGTCCGATGCTCTCCCCCGATCATTTTCGCTCGTGGATCAAGCCGGTCTATCGACGCTTGATGGCACCTGCGCGTGAAGCGGGATGCATCATCCATATGCACAGCGATGGGGACGTCCGCGCGCTGGTGGAGGATCTGCTTGATTGCGGCGTGGACGTGCTGAACGTCCAGGATTTGGTCAACGGCATTGACTGGATCCGGGAGCACGTGACTGGGCGAATTTGCGTCGATCTGGACGTCGACCGGCAACAGGTGACCCGATTTGGCACCCCAGCGGAGATCGACACGCTGATCCGCCAAGAGGTTGAGAGGCTGGGTGATCCTGCCGGCGGATTGATGTTACATCACGGGCTGATGCCCGGGCTGCCGCTCGAGAACGTTCGAGCGCTGATGGATGCGATGGAGGCGTATGCAACGATCTACAGTGGATGATATCTCAGGGGGGGCTGTTGTGGATAGTGAACGTACGATCCCGGTTCTCCGCGAGTGGATTCTTGAGATTCGAGACAGTTTGGTGGCGACGGAGGACACAGTCTGTTTGGATAGGGCGCGATTGGTGACCGACGCGCACCATCGATTCGCAGGTGCCCCCCCGCCCATCCGGCAGGCCAAGACCTTCGCGCACGTTCTGCGTCATATGACCCTGGATGTTACCTCCAATGCGATCTTCGCCGGTAACACCTCATCCCGCCCGCGGGCG